>JANTHP010000072.1 GCA_024762395.1 Anaerolineae bacterium
TCATTCGCCATTTGGCCGACGAAAGCCAGTTCATTTTCGGTTTCAGTCGTAACAATCGCTTGCTCATCCATGCTTCCCATTTTAGCCTGATTTCCCTATAAATACCAATAGGGCTTACATATTGGTATTTATTCTGAAGCACAATAACGCACCTTATCATAAGGTATTTTGTAGGATCTCACAGTTTTTGAGAACTGTCTCATAGTTTTTGAGAATCTATCTCATAATTTTTGAGAATTTCGTCTCAAAGTTTTTGAGAATAACCTACTGCGGATAGTTATCTCGTAATTTTTGAGAATAACCTACTGAAAGCCATGCACTCAAAAAGCGGGACTGCCTCATTTCAAAACTATTATCATTCAGACAACACGCTCTTTTCGTTGACGAGAAAGACAGAGCCGTTCTACATCGGCGCGGCGAAACAGGAGCCGTTGACAACCATCAATACCGCGTCCAGAGATAGGAGACAAATCGCCTTTCTTTACCCACAATCGTAGCGTCTGGCTGTATATACCCAGCAAATGAGCCGCTTCCTCAAGCACAACATATTGGGCAGCAAAATGTTCGACATCAGTACGAGTGAACTGCCAGCCCACCCCTCTCTCTCTGAGAGATGGTATCAACCCGCAATGAGACCACTGCATCAAGATCGCTACCGGAACGCGCAATTGGCGGGCCGCCTGCCTGCGAGAAAGAAATGGTCTGGCCTCCGGCAAACGTTCCAACTGGAAATCCAAATCCTCGGTTGACACCCATAATGCACCAAAGTACGGACCAGGTCGCCTTTCCCACCCAAATCGAATCAGATGTTTCCCGGCTAATTCCATGACCATAGCGGGCCGGTAGCCGTAATGGAATAACGTAGGCGCCAGATCCGAGAGAAAATTGGTATACGGCTCAAGCTCCCGAATCATACCAGTTCCGTACGTTAACCTTTCCACCAAAGTCATCACCGGTTTCGGCGTTAATTTTGCGGCAGCGTCTTCTTTATGAAGGTCGCCAATTGCCGTCAGCATTCCAGCGTCTATGAGATCGTTGAGAATGGGAACAGACACGCCGAGAAGGCGCGCCGCATCCTCTTGAGGTATACCAGATGACCATCGCTTTTCCAAATCCAGAACTTCGGGACGACGAATGAGACCGGGCTGGTAAAATGACGTTCTGGGAACCGCTTTCTGGTAGTTGACGAGAAATCCTCTAGCCAGCAACCGGTCCAGGACGCGCAAAGGCGCTTGCAGCCTTTCGGCAACTTCATTGGCTGGCATACACGGCAACCTGTTCGCAAATTGCGGTGTAGACCGGTAGCGGTGATAGGAAAACAAGGATGCCGTCAACGGATAAGATTCTATCAGGTAATCATCAAAAGCTTCTTGCACAAACTGGAAGTGAGATGATGTCCAACGTTTCATCAAGCACAAACGGTACAATGTCCCAAACTCTCGGGAGAAAGCACGACGGGCTGACTGCCCGTCGCGCCCCCGGTAAGCATCCAGGAAAGTGTAGAAATTATGCGGCCAATTGACAACTGCCTGAAATGCCGTGGCCAGCAGTAAGTATGCCGCTTCAGGTGTCAAGGATTGCAACCTGGTCTGCTGAATAACAGAAGGCGTCCAAAAGCTTTTGCTTGCCGGATGCCAGTAAGACCATTCTGCTCCTATACCTAGCAAAGATCGTTGGATACCGGTTACCAAACGATACAAAACTGGTTCGGGTTGCTGTGGCATGGAAACCATCCACTGTGACCAATTCGTCTGCAAACTATCTGGAACAGAATCAGGAGATTCTTCTGGAGCCACGCCAAACCACCCCAACAAAGTGAACTGGGCGAAAAGACCAAAGTTGTCTCCTGATACGTCAATAGTCGCAGCTGTCGTTAAATCAAATCCGCACTTGGGGCACCGGCCCTTCACAATATCCGTCACGCGAAGCAAAGTCTGGCATGTTTGACATCTTCTGACCAGCAAACAGCGATGCGTTGGGCAAATATTAAGGGCGCAAAGCATCCAACTCAGGCGGTGATAGGGTTCTTCTTGTAAACAATGCGGGCAGTAAGAAGCGCGTTGAGCTGACCAGATATGGCTTTGGAGCATGCTGGGAGATAGCAAAGGGAGGACTCCCCCATCGGCCAGTTTGACAGTTGAAAGCTCATCGCCGGGCAAGGCTAGTTGTTGGGCGAAGGTATGCGGCGTTGCCCGGTAAAGGGTTATGGGAGCCAGCCCGGTGAGGGATTCTAACATATGATATGTCTCGACATATCTGGGTTGTGTCAATACGTCCTTGCCAAACAGTCGTTCTCTGCCAATGGTGACGACCATGTTGGGTGAAGGGTAAGCGTTGAGAAGAGAGAGGCGAACCAGCAAAGAGGCCAGCGACTCGCCAGGCAAAAGCGGCGAACGGCACAAAAACGGATGCGTGTGGCGGTTGCTCATAGTCTACCTCGTCGTCAAAACATCAGCCGCCGTTGCCTGCCTCTTTTTGCGCCGGCGAGAACGACGGCCAACGCTGTCTGGCGGGTCGGCGGCAAGCGGCTGCTGTTCAGTAGAAGTGTGAGCGGCGAAGGGATCTGGTTTGTCTACATGTTTATGCAGCCGTTTTTGGAATGAGCGAGAAAGGATGTCCAGAGTCATGGTTGCGTCGCCTGTCTGTTGCATCAGGTAAGCGCTTTGCCGCAATAAATTCATGACGTTGCCCACGACGCCGTTTGTGGCGTAATGCAGTCGGTAAAGCCACTCAATACGCGATAGTTCTTTGGAGAAAGCCAATCCCAATCCTTGTTCAGCGTATTTCACAAAATGGGCAAACGTTTTTTGCGTCTGTAGATCGTCATTGTTCCAGGGAAACGGCTCTAGCCGCTCACGAGCCGCAAAGAGCCGGGAAAGTTGCGAATTGCTTGCCAGGATAGGTTCTATCTCGTCCTCAATGCCCGTTACCAGGAAAGGGATGTTGGTTTCTTTGATGACCGTCTTCAACCAATCTGACACTTCCCGCAAAACCCGGTTTGTTTGGGCGTCTACCAGATGCTGGAAGTCATCCAAAATGACCAGTTTCACGCCGCAAACCTTGAGAAAATGAATCAGGCGTAGGTTAAGCGACCACAAAGCGCCGCGATGAGCGGCCGGGTCGCCCATCTTAGTCAACATCGTGGCCGCCATCCCTTTCACCGTCACTGGAGATGGCGTTGGCAGATAGAATATGGGTATTTGCGTGCCTGTCTCGGTTTCATAACGGGGAAAAGCCTCCAGGTAGGTTCTGATGAGGGTGGATTTTCCTGCTCCAGTCACGCCTTCCAAAGACATGCAATGCGGTTCGCCAGCATTGCGGGACATTTCTACACACTCCTGGATGGATTCGTGGAGTTCTTCAAAGCGCGGATAACGAATGAGCATCGTTCTGGCTTTGTCCAGTGGGGTCATTTCATTTTCGTTGTTCATGCGGTTTTCCTCCCATTGGATTTTGCCGCGATGTTTTCTGTTGGTAAGGTGTAGGTCACACTCCACCCTTTCCCCTCCCCTTCCCCTTCGTCCAGACCAACATCAGTAGAAGAAAAAGAAGGAGCGGCGTTGCCTGATATAGTTTGGGATGTGGGCGTAGATTCCTGCTGCTGGCCGCCAGCCTGCCAACGGCCAATCTTTGCCCGGCTCCTCAAGCCGGATCGTTCCTTACTTTCCTGAACAATTTGCTGAATCTGTCGTTTGGCCTCGCCCAAAGCTGTAATATTGACTCTTTCTTGCTGTTCCAGCACAAACCGGCGGATAACGCGATGTTTCCAGAGGGATAAGCCGGAAGTGTATGTTTGGGCCAATGCGGGAACTTCCAAATACGCCTGGTCAAAGGGGTCGTAAACATGAATTCGGCTCAGGTTATTTGGATGGTATTTTATTTTTACCGCGCTGCTTTTCGGCCGTTTTCCATTAGCCGGATGCCGTCTTTGTTTTTCCGCCTCCAGTCTGGCACGGAGCGAACTCAAGGAGGGCGCGTTGTAGCGTAATGATTCAAATTCAATGCCATAATGATGCAGGCTGCGGTAGGCTGTTCGCCCCAGAAGGATGAGGACATCATCCGGATTGGTCGGCACTCTGGGGAAAAAGCCTTGCTGGGTGGCTTCTTCCCACCGCCGCGCTGGAATTCCTTGTAATCCTCGATGAAAACTTTCGGCGTATATGTCCAACAGGAAAATATGCAGGATTTGGTCTAACTCGCCCAGTCTCAGGGAAGCGTACTTCAGGCTGTCATAATCTCCCCGTTGGACGATATTGGAAAGAGTTGTGCCGGGCAGTTTGTGCAGAATTCCTGTATTGACCGTGCCAAAGGCGCGTTCGACAGCGGCTTTTAAGTGCGGCGTTTTCACCGGTAATTGCTGCAAAATGATGCCCAGCGATTCGCAACTATCGCGCAAATCCCGACCGATAAATTCTTTGCCGTTGTCTACTACTAGGGTGTAAGGGACGCCGCAGGCCAGCCACTCATGTTTAGTCTCATACTTTTGGCGCACATCCCCTTTGGGCAGGATACTATGGTAGAGACACTCCATCACTGTCAGGTAACTGGGCGGCTCGAAGCCGATGTAATGACCCAATGGGTAGCGGGTGGCTGTATCCAGGCAGGATGTATAAGTCAGCCGACCTAAGGGAAGATTATCTTCGTCGTCAACGATGATGACGTCGGTCAGGGTGTGATCTATTTCCACCCGTTCTAAAGGAAGCGTGGGATATTCGGTCATACCAAATTGGCGGTCAGACGTTTTTCCCTTTCGTCTGGCTGTGATACTGCCTTCCTGGTCAGCGGCTCGAATGCGGCGAGCGATGGAAGCGCGGCTGGGTAATGGCAACTTTTCCTGTTCGGTCCGTGACTGGTTTTCTTCTGTCAGGCGCACCGCCACTTCGTGGTGGATGTCGTCTATGGTGGCAAAGCCTAGCGCATGCCGCTGGTCTTCGATGACAGCTTTCACAATGCTGTTAATTTCTGGAGCAAGACGTTGCTGACTTCTGCCGCCTTGTTTTTCGGTATTGGGTACCAGGGCGCGTATATCATGACCGCTGTGGATGTAATCCCGTAACCAGCGATAGACTGAAGCGGGACTGAGCGGCATTTGCTGCATTTTTCCTTTTTCTTGTTCTGTTTTTACTTCCTGGATACGGGCTAAAACGGCCTCTTTGCCAATTTTGACATGACCAAACGCCACCAGGGGCTTAATCACCTCCAGACGGTATTGGGCAATAGCGCGCAGATGCTCTGGACAATCTGAGAGGTCAATGTACCCGCTCTTTGGCCCGGAAACCGGTTTGCCGTTTGCCAAAAACGTTAGCTGTTTGGCAACCAGCGCTTCGACTAATTCTTGAAAAGTCGCCCGGCTTGTTTCGCCTGTAGCGATGTTTTCGATTTGCAATTGTTGGTTGGGCAAAAGCCGTTTGACTTCGTAAATGACGCCTTGCCAGATGAATTCTCTACCCGTTGAGAAGCGTGCGGTACTCATCATTTTCTCCTTTGCCGTTTGAAGGGCTATATAAATTGATAGGGGATTGCGGATTGAGCGGGGCTTTGTTTAACGGTAAATACAGTTCATGGTGGTAGGCCATGTGCAAAATGGGCATGATAACGGCGGTTGGTTCGGCCGGATTCACGGCCTGCATGGCATCGCTGATGGTTAACGACCGTTTGGCATTGGCTAAACAGGCAAAGATGCTGCCTTTGATCTCTATGCCGACCTCGTGCCGGGCGTGTTGTGTCAGCAATTTGACATTCTGTACCCGATACCCGGTCTGCAATTGTTCGTCGGTTACTATCTGGAACAACCATCCCCGCGCATCACACCAGGCTTGGGCTGCGCTAAACTTACGTTGATGCTCCTCCTTACTGACAAAACGGTGTGGTTTGCATTCCAACAACGCAATTTGTCCACTGGCAAACAGCACCTGAAAGTCCGGTGTATACCCCCTCCCCTTCCCTTCGTGTTGATAGGCGATCTTGAGAGGTTGTTCCTCAAACTCAACGATTTGAGGGTCAAAGTCCAGCAGGTAAATGAGGTCGCGTTCCAGCGTTGATTCAAATTGCACCATCCGTCGCATTTTCAGCGATGGGAAGTAGCCAATAACATTCCGTCGTCCTCGGTTGGAAACAGTTCTAACAGGCATAGCAGATTCCCCTTTACAAGATTGGGGTTAATAAGCAGAGGAGCCAGTGTTTCTTTCCTGGCAATTCTCTAAATATCATCCTATCACGTCGGAATCTACCTCAGAAAACAACAAGACCCGCCGGTCAGGCGGGCCTTGCAAACCAAATTAGGTTATTCTCAAAAACTGTGACACAGAATACCAGGTAGGTTTTTCTCAAAAACTATGACATAGGAAATTTGATGTTTGTAGGTTATTCTCAAAAACTATGACATAACGGTAGGTTTTTCTCAAAAACTGTGACACAAACGTCTCAAAAACTGTGAGATAACGGTTGCTTTGAAGGAGAGGTTTTTCTCAAAAACTATGAGATCCTACAGTTGGGGCAAGGAACATTATAATGATACAGGAAAATTACTGGCGCATACGACACAAAACCTAATGTGGCGGTCGCAGTGTGGGAAGAACAATCTGATGTGATGATTATGCTTATGTTATCCCTCGTCAGTGAAGATGAAATGGACACAAGTCACCCTAAGTCCAGCATCACAAAGAGCCATTTGGCGTATGACCGAGAGTGTCAAATGGCGTAGTTCCTTCGAATGCGTCCGGGGTACAATAGCGTCATGAGTTTCAAGATTTTAGTTGTAGACGATGAATTGACGCTTCTCAAGACAGTGCGCGCTTACCTGGAACAGGAAGGGTACTCTATGCAAACGGCCGTTGACGGCCGTTCCGCCCTCCACACTTTCCGCGATTTTCAACCTGATTTAGTCGTGCTGGACATCATGTTGCCGGAATTGGATGGACTGGAAGTCTTACGCCAGATTCGCCAGACTTCGGAGGCCTACGTCATCATGCTCACCGCCAGAGCCGACGAGACGGACAAAATCATCGGCCTGGGCTTGGGCGCGGATGATTATATCACCAAGCCGTTTAGCCCGCGCGAACTGGTGGCGCGCGTAAAAGCCGCGCTACGCCGGGCTTCTGGTTCCAACGGCCGTAAAACGGAATTGATCTCGGAAAGGCTGCGGTTGGATGTAGACGGCCGTCTCGCCTGGAAAGACAGCCGGCCATTGGATTTAACGCCTATTGAATTTGACTTGCTGCACGTCCTCATGAACAATCACGGCCGTACCCTGAGCCGGGAACAGCTTATCGAAAAGGTATGGGGCTACGATTATTACGGCGATGATCGGGTTGTAGATGTTCACATTGGCCGTTTACGAAAAAAGGTAGAAGATGATCCGGCCAACCCCACATTGATTGCCACGGTCTGGGCAACGGGTTACCGTTTGGAGGATGAACCAGCATGAATAAGATTCGCCAACGATTGGGTCGAAAATTGTTTTTTTCCTATTTGATCATCATCCTCGTCGGGGTTGTGTCGCTGGCCGTTACGGCCGAGTTTCATGCTCCGTCTGCACTTGACCGTCACATGGCCAGCATGGAAACGATGATGGGCGGCAGTATGGGGGGCATGATGGCTGATTTAACTGCCAATTTTCGCACGGCCGTTAACGAAATCCTCCTCGTCGCCGCCGCAATTGCCACGGTAACGGCCGTGCTTGTCAGCAGGTTTGTCACCCGGCGCATTGTCAGCCCGGTAGAGCAAATGAAGGATGCCAGCCAGCGCATCGCTAACGGCCGTTACGACGAGCGCGTCCAGGTCGTTGGCGAAGACGAACTGGCCGATTTGGCCCAATCTTTCAACCAGATGGCCCACACCCTGGCCCAAACCGAAGAGCGCCGCCGCCAACTTATCGGCGATGTGGCCCACGAATTACGCACGCCTCTCAGTAGTATCAAAAGCGTCATGGAAGGGCTGGAAGATGGCGTCCTGCCGGCCGAAGCGGCCACATTCCACGACGTTCAACGTGAGGTTGGTCGTTTACAACGACTGGTGCAAGACCTGGAAGAGCTGTCGCGGGC
This sequence comes from Anaerolineae bacterium, assembly GCA_024762395.1. GTDB lineage: Bacteria > Chloroflexota > Anaerolineae > Promineifilales > Promineifilaceae > JACKCC01. The sequence goes on from JANTHP010000072.1 coordinate 8,043, forward strand.
AGAAGCAGGACAAATTCCATTGGAACTGGAAGCTGTCAATCCAATGGTTTTCATTCGTGCCGCCGCCGAGCGTCTGCGCATGCAATTTGACGACAAGGGTGTTGCCCTTTACCTGGAACTGGTTGAAGATTTACCTCTCGTTCAAGTAGACGCAGCCCGAATGACGCAGGTGTTACTCAACTTGCTGGGCAACGCCCTGCAATATACGCCGTCTGACGGTCAGGTATCTGTAAGCGCCTGGGCTAATTCCAACAAGGTGATCATCGCCGTTCAGGATACAGGCATAGGCATTCCCGCCGAACATCTGCGGCATATTTTTGAACGTTTTTACCGGGTGGATAAGTCACGTTCTCGCACTGGCGGCGGCAGCGGTATCGGGTTGACGATTAGTAAACATTTGGTTGAAGCGCATAACGGCCGTCTCACCGCTGCCAGCCCTGGTCTCAATCAAGGCAGCACATTCACCATAACGCTGCCTATCGCCGCTTGATTTTTAAGAGCTTGCCGCATCCTCGATACCTAATCGCCAAGCCTCGATGAACTCAGCAACCGAGGATACAAACTCATCGCTCTGTTCTGTACGATTGATCGTGCCATGAACCACGATGCCATCAGGCGCAGGCGGGAAGCCGCTAGTGACTGTCCAGGCCAGCGCGTTGGGACAGGTCAACAGCACAAAACGCACCCCGCCCCGTATCTTCTGGCGCTGCACTGGAAATTCGCCCCAGACCGTGTCAATTTCGCCCATTTCGCCGTCTGCCTCCAAAACGGCGATGGTATCGCAATGATCTTCCATGCTTGCTACAGTGATTTGTTCTTGAATGGCTTGTTCATCCAGCCCGATCTGGGCAATGGCAAAAAATTCCATCGTGTCTCCTAAAGTTGAGATAAGGGAATTTTAGCGGAAACGGCCGTTTCCCCCGCAAATTGTTACAAAATCGTCATACTTTCTTCAAAAGAACGTCAAACATCCAGGCTATCCTATCTACAATACAAAACAAAAACCCAGCGGGCATCGCTCCGCTGAACTTTTACAAGGAGAACAACAACTATGTTTATGGGATTTGGCTTAATATTTACAATATTGATAGTGGGCGCGATAGTCTACGCTTTGGGCTGGCGGCCACAGGGACAAAACACCCTGTTTACGTCGCCCGCCAATGGAAAATCGGCGCTTGATATTTCAAAAGAACGGTATGCGCGTGGCGAACTCAGCAAAGAAGAGTTCGAGCAAATTCGCAGCGACCTAGAAACCTGATTCAGATTTTTGACAAACAAATAGAACGCATCAAGCAGAGTCATGATGGCCCTGCTTTTTGTTGCCAATGGGCAGATAAAGTCCATCAAAGATTGTTACAAAATCGTCACACTTTTGTTGAAACTTCGTCATACAGCCTGAGTAACATACCAGCATTGAAGTTTTAACAACGACTGAAATACAGATTGTCTCTCGGAGTGAGAACAATTAGGAGAAAAACGTGATGATGACAGGATTTGGCATGGGATTTAGCGGTTATTTCTGGATGATCCTCTTCTGGATAGCCGTCATCGGCGGCGGCATTTGGCTGCTAGCGACGATTTTCCCACGGAATAGCACAACTTCCCACAGCGACGTCAGCCCGAATGGCGATCCGCTGTCTATTTTGAAACATCGGTATGCGCGCGGTGAATTGTCAAAAGAGGAATTTGAGACGATTCGCCACGATTTAGAGCAAGCGTAGGTCTACAAAAAGGCCCCCGCATAAACTTAAAGTCAATTTTTAGGAGACAACAATGAACAAAACATTTCTTGTAATCGGAGCAGTTTTGGCCGGTATCGGCCTCTTTGTCGGCGGGTTTTTCTTTAGTCAGGCGAATGCCCAAGCGGTTCAGCCCGGCTGGATGATGGGCGGCTGGGACAATCAAGCCGGCCCGGATATGATGAGGGGCTGGGAAGGCCAATATGGCCCCGGCATGATGGCCAGTGGACAGTACGGTCCAGGTATGATGGGCAGCGGTCAATATGGCGGCATGATGGGTATGATGATGGGCGGCCAATATGGTTCAGGTATGATGGGCAATTTTGGCGGCTTAACTAATGTGGACCCGCTGTCTGTTGAGGATGCGGAAACGGCCGTTACCGACTACCTCGCCACCCTTAATAACGACAATTTAGCCCTGGGCGAAATCATGATCTTCGACAACCATGCCTACGCTCAAATCATTGACGAAACGACCGAAACAGGCGCTTTCGAGGTGCTGGTTGACCCGGTCAGCGGCAATGTCTTCCCTGAACCTGGCCCCAACATGATGTGGAACACCGAATATGGAATGATGGCCGGTTTCGGCGGCGGCATGATGAGCAGCGGTATGATGGGCAGCCAACAAAATGGTTCAGACATGATGAGCGGCCAATACAACGGCATGACTGGCGGTAATATGATGGGCAGTTTCGGCTACGCCCCGGATGCGGAAATCAATATCACCGCTGAGGAAGCCATCGCCAGCGCCCAGGAATACCTGGATGCTTATTTACCCGGCAAAACAGCCGACGAAACGGCCGATTCATTCCCCGGCTACTACACCCTCCACGTCCTGGAGGATGGTGAAACCATTGGCATGTTGAGCGTCAACGCCTACACCGGCCAGGTGTTCCTCCATCACTGGCACGGCGACCTCATCGAAATGGTTGGCGAAGGTCACGATTAGTAATTAGGTAATCGGTAAGCAGCTATCAGTAAGTAATCAATGACTGATAACTGCTTACCGACCACTGATTACCACCTTCAGGGAGCAGTCAAATGACTCAACAACGCACACATAAACTATCAGGATTGGTTTTTTTGCTTTTGCTCGCCGGGTTTACCCTGGCGGCTTGCAATGCTGTAGACATTCCCTTAATAGGAACAAATGACGAATTAGGCGAATCGCCTACCGCTCCTCAACCCGCAGCGTCTCAGACATTCAATTCTGATACGCAAAACGTAAGCGCCGATTGGGACGCCGCGGCCTTTTTTGCCACATCTTGCACCAGTTGTCATGGTCCTACAGGTGGAGGAACTGCCATTGCCCCAGCTTTGAATAGGGAGACGATTCGGACGGCCGACTTGGACTGGCTGATTGAAACGATTAGTTACGGCCGTACGGGAACCGCCATGCCCGCCTGGAGTATTGAATTCGGCGGCCCGCTCAACAGCGACCAAATCGCCGAAATGGCCGCTTTTCTGCAAGCAGGCAGCGATTGGGAAAAAGCTGGCGCAATCGCCGCCGAACAGCCTACTTCACCCATGGGGCCGGGCATGATGGGTGGCGGCATGATGGGACGCGGCATGGGCGGTAATGGTATGATGGGAAGAGGAATGGGCAACGGCCGTATGCCCTGAAATACGCCAACAAATTACAAGATTAAAAGGATAAACAAATGACACAAACAAACACAGAATATGGATTTCGTACACGATTAAACTTGCCCTTTGAGCAGACCATTGAAAAAGTAACAGCCGCGCTCAAAACAGAAGGGTTCGGTGTTCTCACTGAGATTGACGTGAAAGCCACCCTCAAGAAAAAACTCGACGTAGAGTTCCGCAAATATGTCATCCTGGGGGCTTGTAATCCGTTATTGGCCAACCAGGCGCTCACCGAAGAACTGGAAATTGGGCTGTTCCTGCCTTGCAACGTCATTGTGTACGATGATGAACAAGGCGGCAGCGTGGTCTCCATTGTGGACCCGATTTCCATGTTGGGCGTCGTGGCAAACTCCAATTTAGACATCGTCGCCGACGAAGCCCGTGCCCGTTTACAGCGTGTGAGCAAAGCTCTGGAAACAGCGGTGTAAATTCTCTCAATTAAACAATTCCCTGAAGACGCAAACAATGACAAAACTGACACGACGAAATTTTATTCGACTGGCAGGCGCGGGGGCGGCAACGGCCGTTCTCGCCGCCTGCAATCCTAACTCAACAAACCTAACGCCCACCAGCCCCGGAGAAACGCCCTTGCCAGCGACCCTGCCTCCAGCCACACTCCCGCCGCCAACGGCCGTTCCCAGCGCCGATTTTGTGCCTGATGTGGAGATTGCCCTACGAGCGGTCGAAGATACGGCCGTCATCTTCCCTAACGTCAACACCAACGTTTGGCGCATTCAGGGCGAACTGCTGCAAGGGGATGCCCACACCTTACAGCCCGTACCGGACAGCTACCTCGGCCCCACCCTGCGCCTGCGAAAAGGGCAAAAAGTACGCATCCACTTCACCAACGAACTGCCCGAAGAAAGCATCATCCATTGGCACGGCCTACACGTCCCGGCCAATATGGACGGCCATCCCCAATACGCTGTGGGCAGCGGCCAGACCTATGTGTACGAGTTTGAAGTTTTAAACCGTGCCGGAACGTATTGGTACCATCCTCACCCGCACGGTCGTACCGGCCCTCAAGTGTATGCCGGCATGGCCGGGTTCTTCCTGGTTTCTGACGACGAAGAAGACGCCGCCAACTTGCCTAGCGGCGAATATGACATCCCGCTGGTTTTGCAAGACCGTCGTTTCGACGACAACGGGCAGCTCGTTTACCTGGGCAACGGCATGATGGACCAGATGATGGGCTTTTTGGGCAACCAACTCCTGATCAACGGCCAGCCAGACGTCACCCTGCCGGTTGCTGCAAGAGCATATCGCCTGCGGCTGCTCAACGGCTCCAATTCTCGCATCTACAAAGTGGGTTGGGAAGATGGGTCGCCATTCACCGTCATCGGCACGGATGGCGGGCTGCTGGAAAAACCGGTGGAACGGCCGTATCTCACTTTAGCCCCGGCAGAACGCATTGAAATTTGGGTTGATTTTAACGGCCGTTCCCTCAACTCCGAGCTAAAACTGGTCAGCCTGCCCTTCACCACCGGCGAATTCCAAAGCGGACAGTTCCCTGTTCTTACTGTACACATCGAGCGAGAAGCAACGGAAAACGTCGCCTTGCCGGAAAAGCTGTCGTCGCCCAACTTCTTCGCCGCTGCCGATTCGGAACGCACCCGCACGGTAGCGTTGTTGATGCAAGGCGGTTGGACGCTAAACGGCCGTACCTTTGAAATGACTGGCGTAACTGATGATGAAACCATCCCCCTCAACGCCATCGAAACATGGGAATACGTTAACGACAGCGCTGGTCGCGGCATGGGCATGGGTATGATGAATATGAGCCTCCCCCACCCTATGCACATGCACGGCGAATCTTTCCAGGTCATCGAGCGTCAAATCAACGCCAGCGGTAAAGCTGCCTGGGAGACCCTCAGCGAAGGGTTCGTAGACGAAGGCTGGAAGGATACCGTCCTGGTCATGCCTGGCGAGCGGGTCAAAGTCCTGCGCCGCTTTGGCGACTTTACTGGCCTGTTCATCTACCACTGCCACAATCTGGAACATGAAGATATGGGCATGATGCGTAACTTCAAGATCGTTTAGCTGTGCACGATTATTAAATACTGCGGGAAACGGCCGTTTCCCGCAGTAAATATATCAATTGCCAACCCAGGCTAATCGCCGCTAACTTCGCTATTCATTTGCAAGCTGTTCAGTGACGAAAGATTTGTGCCAATGCGTTTCACTTCATAAATCCGCACAATCAGAAAGAAGATCAAGCCCAATTCAAGCGCTTTCGTCAACAATCCCAATCTGTCATACGCGCCCAGACTATGAGATAGAAAATAACCAATGAAGGTAACGGCCGTATAGCCAATGAGCGCCCATCGCAACGCCTGCCGTTTTTCAATCAGGAATTGGATAGGGAGAAAGAACAGCGCCAAAAAGGCCAGATAGCCCAAACCATTCAAGAATAACAACAAGTCGCCCCGGAATCCTAACCCCAGATGGATAAATCCACCAATCGCCCCCAACCCCACGATACAATACTGCCATTTTGTCAATGCCTGGTCGCTCAGGCGCTGGCTGACAACAACCGTTAACGGCGCCAATAATAAAGAAATGCCAAACAGAACCACGTTTGGACTTATGCCATTAGTGGCAACGATTTCTTCTTCGCCATGGGCAAATGCTGGCGATACGCTAAATGTCACAATCAAAAGCAATAAAAAGACAGGGAAAACTAATTTTTTCATTTAATCCACCTCTAAAAATTTTGCGGATAGGTATCGTCGCACCATCCGCTTGGCTTTTTCTTGGTCATACCTAACCAAGACAACAGCTCAAAATGCTAACAAACGCTTACCAAAACCGATAGAGCCAAATGGCCTGTTTTTGCTTAGAGGACAATGAATAGAGAACTCAAATAAGCCAAATAGCGTACACCCATACAAGGCGATTAGCTCTCATCAGCTATCTTGTTTTTTGGTAAAACTTTGAGACTAGAAAGAGTACATTTGGCGCTTACCTCGCCAACTGGCTTTCGATTCTTAAAGGAGCGATTATGAAATTTTCACGTTATTTGATGATGGGTTTAACATTGGTTTTTCTAGCTTTGGTCTTGGCCGCTTGCGGCAGTGAAACGGCCGTTCCCGACACCAGCGCCGTTGACCTGAACGCCGAAACGACGGTCGTCCCCGTTGAGGGCGGTACTTACACCGACGTCAGCGCCGCCGGTTTAGCAGTAATGCTGGAAAACAAAGATTTCCCCCTCATCAATGTCCACATTCCCTACGCTGGCGACATTGAAGGCACCGACACCAATATTCCCTTCGACCAGATCGCCCAAAATTTGGATCAGTTACCGGCTGAGAAAGACGCTCAAATCGTCATTTACTGTCGCAGCGGCAGCATGAGCGGTATTTCAGCCCGTGAACTTGTGAAGCTGGGTTATACCAACGTCTGGAATCTGGATGGCGGCATGAATGCCTGGCAAGCAGCCGGTAACGAGTTGGTAAACAATCAGTAGACCCATACATTTGAATCTACTAACCGTCTTTTATTTCCCCTGATGCTCGCGTCAAGCACTTGAGTGCGTAAATTGCCGTCATTGACACGTAGAATTAGTCGGATTGCCAGGTGTAAGCTTTAACCATTCTTGGCCATGGCTTAAGCGATTGTTCAAAGGTTAGAGAGGGCAATGCCCAAAGTAGTAAATATTTTTAACAACTTAGCATTTTTAATTAGGAACCTGTTATGAGCATTAATTTAACTGTCGAGAATTTTATCAGGAATGAGATTTTGTTTGAGGATACAAGTATTGATTTAAGTCCAGATCGCGATTTGATTGGCAGCGGTATTCTCGATTCGTTGGCCTTATTACGCTTGATAGTGTTTGTCGAAGAGTCCTATGGTATTGTTCTCGAGCAAGAGGATATTGATGTCCGCAATTTTCAAACCATCAACCGGATCAATGAATTTGTGAAAGAACAACAATCACGTGTACAAAAAAATGGATCAATAAAATCTTCTCTGTAGATAGCGGGCAGAACCCTGCCAAGAGGTTGGTAATAACCAAGGAAACCCGCTAAACGGCCTATCGTGACATACGGCATTTTACGCTCACTTTTCCTGACTGAATTTGATAAGATGAAAACATGACTGAGAATGGCGTTACAGAGATGTTGACAGCGCTCGATGTGCAGGGCATGCTCCAGATTGACCGCTCTACCGTTTACCGGATGGCCGACGCTGGCCGATTGCCGGCTATCAAGGTGGGCAAGCAGTGGCGCTTTCCGGCCGATCAGATTCAACAATGGTTTCAAGCGCAGGCCAAGACGACAGCCGTTTCCGTCAACTCCCAGGCTTCCCTCCCTGGTCAACCCCGCGAACTAAATGAACTACTCTCCTGGGAATGGCTGCGGATTATTCAGGAAACCTTTGCCAACTTATTGGGGGTGATGATTGTCGTCACCGACATTGACGGGCGGCCGATTAACCAACCGACCAACCCTTGTGGTCTGTTCACGGCCGTTAGCCAGCAAGCAGGCGCCATGCCCCAATTCATTGAAAGTTGGCGTGGGTTAACAACGGCCATTGACCTCACCCCCACCTTTCGCGTTGGACAACTGGGTCTTTTGAGCGCCCGCAGCATGATCGCTGTCGGCACAGAACTTAAGGGTATGGTCATCGCCGGCTGCATCGCCCCAGAGAAATGGCCGCCTTCCCCCAAAGAAATCACCGCCATCGCCGGAAAGTTTGATGTTTCACCAGATTTAATTCGCTACCATGCTGAAGATGTTTACCATCTGGACGATGAGCAGCAGGCCAGAACGCTGGCAACGATCCCCCAAATCGCTGCTCTCATTGCTCACATCGTTGATGAACGCAAAACATTGATGGATCGGTTAGACGCTATCGCCAATCTGTTACAATCGTTTTAAGAAGTCGCCCTTTCTACTAATTCCCCCCTTACTCGACCGAATCATTGGCCGCAGAAATAGTCAAAACATACTCGCAGCAAGAATTGCCCTGTGAGAGCGTTCGCGGGATGATGTAGGTAAACGGCGTGTGAGGCGCATAAGCGCAGAAAGCGCCTTCCCCCATCGCCACACCCAAGCGCGTACAAAAGGCGGGGATGTCCTGAAGCGCATCAGCCAGCGGGCATTGAGTGATGCGCTTAACGGCTTGCGTTGGTTCGACTAACTCCCATTCGCCAATGATGCCAGCCAGGCCATCAGTCTGGTCTACCAGTTGCATAATGCCCGTTATGGTAGGTTCGGCAGACGGCCGTATCCATCGCGCCAGCCGTCCAATCGGCCCTGCCAGCGCCTTCGTCGCCAATTCCCAAACACGCCAGGAGCGTTCTCCGCCAATTCGCGTCGTCCAGCGCAACAATGGAAAAAGAATAAAGCGAAGTAACCCAACAACCAACCGATTCATTACTCACCTGCCAATAGAACAATCATTCCAGTTTAAGAGCTTTAGATCATTTTTCGATTGCCATTGGCGATAAAGCATCTTCCGGCCAAGCCGGGGCCGAATACAAGACAAAACCGCCATTCGGGTCTTCCTCGTCTGCATCCCGAATCAAGGGGCAGGTGAACGAGACTTCGCCACCGTCACTGCTAACGATGGCATTTACCAGCGAGTCTTCATAAGTGCAGGCGACGCCTGCGCCTAATGCTGCGCTCCACTCGCATACACGCAAGACTTGCGGCGCCTCATCCTCAATCGCGCGCAGGCTTAACGTCACCGACTCGCCGGGCTGACAAGTCAAATCGGGCGCTGTTAGCTCTGTGAAACCACAGTTTCGCAAA
>JANTHP010000073.1 GCA_024762395.1 Anaerolineae bacterium
GATACCTACTCGAGAGGAAGTTGCGGGAATTCCAATTCCCGCAACATGCGATTCATTAGTGGCGAAAACTTCGTGACACTAACGAATTCCCGAAACGTTGAGCCAAGTATCGGGAATTCCAATTCCCGATACATCAACTGAGATGAAACACACCCTTTGTCAAATTGAGACTGAAAAATTTGACAAATCTTCTCGGCAGTGCTGTATAGTTACTCCTAAAATTCATTTGGCTTGACAATTGTTCATGTTCCATTGAAAATTGGCCCATGCCTGAATTTTTTAATGTACTTCCCCCAGACGATGCTCGTGAATTACTGTTAAGCCATTTGACGGCCGTTCTCCCTTCAGAAATTATTCCCACTCAAGACGCACTGGGGCGGGTAACGGCCGTTCGCATTCATTCCCCCCAGCCGCTGCCTACATTCCGGCGCAGCACCATGGACGGATACGCCGTCAAAGCCGCCGACACATACGGAGCCAGCGGCAGTCTGCCCGCCTTCCTGCAAGTCGTTGGCGAAGTGCCCATGGGGCAAGCGGCCAACATCGCCCTGCAAAGCGGGCAGGCAGCCATCGTTCATACCGGCGGCATGATTCCGGAAACAGCCGACGCCGTTGTCCCCGTCGAACATACCCAAAAAATTGCCGGACAATCGTCACTTCCTTTTGAAATAGAAGTCATGAAAGCCGTGGCAGTGGGCCAAAACGTCCTGCAAATCGGCGAAGACGTGCGCCTGGACGCCGAAATTTTGCCCGCCGGCCATTGGCTTCGCCCGCAAGACTTGGGCGGATTATTAGCCGTTGGTATCACCAAAGTTGCCGTTGCCCGTCGTCCCCGCGTAGCTATTTTGGCGACAGGCGACGAAGTCGTCGCGCCAGCTCAGTCCCCTGGCCCCGGTCAAATTCGGGACATCAACAGCTTCACAACGGCTGGCATGGTAACGCGGGCAGGCGGCATTCCTGTTTTGGGCGGCATCGTGCCCGACAATTTTCAGGCGTTGCAAACGGCGGCGCAAGAAGCGCTGGCGAATGCCGATATGCTTGTCATGTCCGCCGGTTCTTCCGTCAGCGTGCGTGATATGACAGTGGGTGTAATCGAGGGATTGGGAGAGCCCGGCGTCTTACTGCACGGTGTAGCGACGCGGCCCGGAAAGCCGACTATTGCCGGCGTTGTAGGGGGCAAGCCGGTCATTGGCCTGCCGGGCAATCCGGTATCGGCGATGGTGCAGTTTGATATGCTTGGCGTACCCGCCATTTACCGGTTGCAAGGCGTGGCGACAATGCCGCGGCGCGGGCTGGTGCGGGCGCGTTTGAGCCAAAATATCGCCAGCGAGAGCGGCCGGGAGGATTATATTTCGGCACGCTTGGAGGATGATGGGGCGGGAGGATTGACGGCCGTACCCGTATTCGGTAAAAGCAATCTCATCTACACCCTGGTCAACGCTGACGGTCTCATCAAAGTGCCGTTAAACAAAGCCGGTCTGCTTGCCGGAGAGCAAATTGAAATACAGTTGTTTGGCGGTCATTTCTGGTAAAAAACCAATTTTTGCGGAGATGTTTCGGGAATTGGAATTCCCGAAACACGGAAATAAATAATGGACGATGACTTGGCGCCAGAAGTAAAAAACCGCGCAGGTATGAAACTTGCCAGACTCCAGTAAATGGTGAGCGTAATTCAGTTTGTAACTATTCCCCTCTATACTTTTCCTGTTTTTGACACTTGTAACCATACAATCTAGACGAAGCCTGAGCCTACTAGATGCTAGACGAAGCCTAAGCCTGTCGAAGGCGAAGCTCAGGGCTTGGTTGGTTTGAATGGTTACCGGTACTTTACACTAACTGCAAAATTGCAAAATTCAAGAGGGGTTATTATGTCACTCAACTACAAACGAACCACATATATTTTGGCCATCGCATTGGCTATTTCTCTCTCCGTCACTCTCAGAGTGCTGGCCGGAAACACCGACTCCCCCGGTGCGCCCACAGATCCCGCCTCGCAAATGTATACGCTGGAAGATATATACAACCGCCTTGCCAGTAATGGGGATGCTACCAAGATGACTGCATTCGAGGAACCTGCCGCCGGCCCTGGCAGTACCATGCACACCCTGGATGATATATATGCGTTAGCGCGGCCAGCGCGAGTGCAGGTGACCGGGCAAACCTTGTGTTACGACACAACCGGGACAACAATACCCTGCGCCGGTACAGGTCAGGATGGCGAACTTCAAAAAGGTATCGCCTGGCCCAATCCGCGCTTTACAATAAACGGGGATGGTACCGTAACCGACAACCTGACCGGATTGGTTTGGCTGGCAGACGCCGACTGCTTGGCAGCAGGATGGTCGTGGGGATGGACAACTTGGGAAGGAGCATTGACAGCGGCTAACACATTGGCAGATGGCACTTGCGGTCTTACTGATGGCTCCGTTGCCGGCGATTGGCGATTGCCTAACGTCCGTGAAATAACAAGCTTGCTTCACTACGGTTATGATCACCTTTCTATACCTAATACGGCTGGTACAGGCCAATGGGCGCCGGGAGACCCCTTCACGAATGTTCGGACAGCCTATTATTGGACAAGTACATCCTATTCGGACGATCCGTCAAACGCCTGGCGTGTGGGAGCCGGCATCAGCACCTTGAGCCACTCCGCGAAGACTGATGCGAACAGTATCGTGTGGCCTGTGCGTGATGGGCAATAAAAATTCGTCCGCATGTAGGAGAATTCATGATGAAAATTAAAATCCGTACACACAAACTATACGCCGCTTTACTCTCGGCGGTTGTTTTAATCTTGCTGGCTGCCGCCATTGCCTTAGCCGATGGCAGCATAGACACCATCAATAAATGGGCATGGGGAACTAATGCCGGTTGGATTAATTTCAATGATGCTAATGGCAGCGTAACCGTTTTTAGCGATCATCTGGAAGGGTACGCCTGGGGGGAAAATATCGGCTGGATTCGTATGGGAACTTGTTCCGGCTCTCCTTGCACGCACATCAACACCACAAACCTCAACTATGGCGTCAACAACGATGGCGTGGGCAATCTTTCCGGCTATGCCTGGGGCACTAACATTGGTTGGATCAACTTCAATCCCAGTGATAGTCAAGTGTGGGTAGACCCTGTTACCGGCGATTTTGAAGGGGAAGCGTGGAGCGAAAATGTCGGCTGGATTCGCTTCAGCGGCACGGCCGTAGACACAACCGACTACAATGTCAACACAAATTGGCGCGGCGACCTTATCACTGCAATTTACGAAAACGATGTTGCCGCTATTATCACCAACCACCGCCCCGGCGCGGCCTCCTCGGCTGGGCTAATCATCACCGATGATGGTTTCCTTAATCAGTCTGGCGACGGTATTATCTTTGGGCATAATAACGCCGCTTTCCAAGGCGAAATTACAACCGATTTGGATAACAGCAGCGCGGATAAACGGTGGGCGCGTATTTGGCAGTTAGATGTCAACGATGAGGGCGGCGACGGCGGCAATGTTATGCTGACCTTTGATATTTCTGATGCGGGCGGCAATGATAATCCGGCCACAAACTTTAATCCAGGCGGCACTTATTACCTGCTTGGCCGCGCAGCCGGCAGCAATGTTAGTTTCACAGATGTGCCCGTGGTTAGCCAGAGTGTGTCTGGGGATTCAATTACCTTTGTCGTAAACGCTAATAATTTGGGGTCGGAGTTTACGGTGGGAGGGGCGCAGGATTCGCCAACGGCCGTTTCTCTGCACTCTGTCAGCGCCAACAGCGGCGTAAATTTGCCGGCTGTAGTTATCGCCATGCTCTTTTTGGCGATTATGAGCGGTGTTATTTTGCGGCGGTTGGGTAATGCCGGAAATCTTCCTCCTGTAAAAATGTAGGTCAAGTTTGCAAACTTGACTTACGACGGCACGCCATTTTCATTCATAGTGGTCGGCGCAGCCGGTGAAGTCTCCTCTGTCGTAGAACGATTTGGTAAATCGTTTCGGCTGAAGTGACAGTCACGGGGCGTAGAATCTTGGGTAAACTAATGTCGTTTGCCCCGTGACTGTCACTTTGGCTCAACTCATTTGAAATGCACCCTCTGGTAAAACCGTAGCGCAATTTGGTAAATTGCGCTACGGTTTTTCCATTCGTGGTGGCAATTGCCCGTCTGAGCAAGGAGTAACAAGTCCATAATGTGAGAAGGAGGGGGCTAACGCTCCCTCCCTCTCGATTAACCGGGTGCTACCAGCCAGAAGCCAGCGTCAAGGCAACATCGTTGCCGATGAGTACCCATTTGCCCAGGAAAGCGCCTGTGGCGTCTGTTCCCTTGCGGATATGAAGCGTGCCATTCGGCGCGTAAATGTTGGCAATGATTGTGTTGTCTTTGCCAACAACGGCCGCTTTGGGGGAATCATCCAGACTGCCGTCGTCGCCATTGACGCCCAAGATATAAAAGACAATATCCGGCGCGCCAACCCCCTCGGCGCCGGGAGCAGGGCCGAGATAGCAGTTTTTGTCCATCTTCACTTTTCCGGCGACACGTACCTCGCTTGGCGCTTCGAAGAACAAGTTTACATCCTTTTCGATGTCCCATTCGGCAAAGTTGTAGACCCCGCCGGTGAAAACAATCGTCGCGCCTTTGTTGGCTTTTAGCAAACCGTAGCTGCCCGCGTCCAGCGTAAGCGACTCGTTTTTGGGGACGTCAAAGTCCTGGGTTCCCGGCGTAAAGTCGGGGACTTCAGGGAATGCCGCGACGATGGGGAGGTCAAGCGGCGAGTAGGACATGCCCTGAATGACGGTGTTGCCGTCTAAATCGAGGGTGTTGTAGTAAACGTCGTACACTTGCGCGTCTTCCTTAACCCGAACGCTGTCGCCCATGAGACGGGATGTTGCATTGAGGAAGGTGACGTGCGTTCCGATGACGACTTCGGCATCATCGCTGAGGTAGGGGCCGGGAACGGCCGTATTCGCTCCCACATCACCACTGACCACCGTTCCGCCATGCTTCAAGTAAACGCCCTCTTGCCCCAAAACCACAAACGTATTCAACGGTGAGGGTTCCTCTTCAACCCGCAGCATCAGCGGCAGGACAGCCAGGTCGGCCATCACAATTTGCTGGTGCTGGGCCAGGAAGGGGATTATCTCAGCCCGCGTACCGAACAATTCCAACAGATTAAGCATTTGGTCAGCCGTCTGGTTGCAGTAAGAGCCGGGATTGGAGTAATCGTCGCAGAGGAACAGTTGCCAGGGATCGCCTTCCATTTCGCTATTGTAGTCAGACGCCCAAGCGAACTGAGCTACGCTGAAGTCATGATCGTCAAAAATACGGCTCCACGGATTGGGATCCGCCCATACTTCAACTTCAACGCCGATATCGGCCATGTTGGCTGCAAAGATATTGGTGATTTCGACCCGATGCTCCGCATCCGTCGTCACGTAAAGGATATGCAAGCGCTGCCCATCCCGCTCGCGGATGCCGTCGCCATCTTCATCTACCCAACCGGCCTGCTCCAGAATCGTTCGGGCAAGGTCGGGGTTAAAGTCGTACTGCATCAACCCTTCGCCCGTGTAAGCCCAATGGTCTGGCGGCAGGTAGCTATCGAGCATGGGCGAGGCAGGGAAGGCAGCTTCAATCATGGCCGCCCGGTCGGAGCCAAAGGCGATAGCCTGTCGCACGGCAATATCGCCGGTAACAGGATCGTCCAGGTTGAAGGTCAGGTGTTCCCAAATGAAGAAGGGGGTGTCGAGGGTGAAGTTTACGTCTGTGAACTGCGCGCCTTCTGTAACGGGAACGGCCGTTGCATTTTCAAAAATGGTTTCTTCGTAGTACTCACGGGAATACATATCGCCTACAGCCCAAATGCGGTAGTCGCCATCGGGCAGATAGCAACTGTAATACCCGTTCATGTCCGCTTCCACGAAAAAGAGCGTCTCGCCTGTGTCGAAATCTTCAAAAGTGACCGTGGCCGACGTTAGCGGCGTGATGCCGTCGCCCAGCGTGACGCGCCCGGAAACCGTGTCGCCCGGTTCGCAGGGGAAGGGCGGCGCTTCAATCTCAAAGTGGTGTTCGACCCGATCCCCATCTTCATCCTGTTGATATACGCCTCCTCGCGTGCCGGTATCAAGGTCATACATGCCGCCAAGATCCACCATCCAATTCCCATTTTCATCGGCAAAGACCTGAGTATTGAAGCAGCAGTCTGCCCAAATTTCGAGGTTAACCGCACTGAAAGGCTCGGCAATGCCGTAGATAGTGTCAGCTTCGGCGTCTATGTCGGTGATGGCCAGAGGGGTGATAAAGACTTCTTTGGTCGTTTGCCCATCGCTGACACGCACCACATGACCAGGAAGCAAGTCGAACACATCCTGGAACTCAAAAACGGCCAACGTTTCTGGGCCGATGAACTCGGGAGCGGGTTCAACTAATGCCTGGTCTGAGAAAATGATGGTTTGAGTGGGGTCAGAGGCATCATACACTTCCATTTCGACTGTTGCGCCGAGTTGGAAATCGACAGCTTCTACACGCTCTTCGTGTGGCCGCGCCCAGATTGTTGGCTGGGAATTATGCGTATCAAACCGGGTTGTGTCGCCGTCGTCATCGTCAATACGGGCGCTGCCGCCCATGCCGGGGAGTAGATCGAAGTTGTGTAAACCAAAATCGGCCAGCCAACTGCCATCCCCTTCCGAAAAGAGGTCGAATTCGAGGTAATCCTGATCGTTGCCGAAGCCGACTATCAGGCGTGTGTCCGGCGGGGCCAGGCCGCCAACCGTATCCTGATCATAATCCACAAATTCAATGCTCAGGTCGGAAAGCGTTAATGTTTTTTCCTGCCCGCTGGCTGTATCGTGTACGACGATGTAAAAACCAGGCTGCAAATCTACATCTTGCTCCCAAAGGTTCGCGTAGAAGCTGCCTTGTGGATCCGTTTCCCAATCCAGAGGCAGCAGGATGAGTGGGCCGCCATCAAATTCGTAAACCGAAATTTGTACGGCAGCCCCGCCAGTCCAGCCGTCGCCGTTTATCCAATCTTCATTGAGGCTGGCGGTGAAATGGGGCGGCTGCGGTGCGTTGGCGACAGTGGCATCCAGTTCGGCGTCATACACTTTGGCTTGTATACCCCAGTCGGGCGTCAGGTCAGCTCCCAGAGCGGCGAAGTCGGCAAACCAGTTCCCGGATGGATCGGCCGTGACTGTCGTTTCAAAGTGGTCAAAGAGCCAATCGGCGGAAACCACAACCTGTACACCTGGATCAGCCTGGCCTACGGCCGTATCGGCATCGTAATCAACCGCGTCAAAGGTGAGGAAGGCCAACGTCAAGCTGGCTGTTTTGCCTGTTTCGGTATCCGTCACGAGGATGTACATGCCTGCTTGCAGATCAATGCCATGCTGGTCGTAGTTTACGTTGAACTGCGTATTGCCATCGGCCATCGTCTCTACTTCAGCCAGCAGGCTGCCGCCTTCGGCGTCATAGATTTGCACGTGTACGGGCCGGTCAGGAGTGAAATTCCAACCGTTGATCCAATCGTCTCTGGGGGAGGCTTCGATGTTGGGGAAGCCGGTGATATGGTCTTGTGACCAGTTGCCCTGGTTGTCAACTGCCCAGCCACTCGCCCACATTTGCTCGGTGATGTCGTAGCCATCGCTGGCATAGTCGGCGAACCAATGGCCGGTTCCGTCGGTCAGGGCGTCGCGCCCCCAATTGGAGAAGAGGCTCTCGACATGGAGGTCTACCCATTCGTCTGCATATGAAGTCCCTTGCACGGTGTCATCGGCCGTGTTCATCTCGTCGAAGGTGAACAGCTCGATTTCCAGTGTTTTGGTAAAGTCCAGGGTGTGGTCGTAAGCGACGAATGTGTGCCCGACTTGCAAGTCAATGCCATATTCCCACAGGTTAACACCGGCGTTGCCGCTGCTGTCGGTGTGCAAGATTTCCGGGCCGTAGAGGATTGCCCCGCCGGGGCTGTCGTAAAGGGTGAAGGTCACATCGGCGTTTTTGCTGAAGTTGTCTACGTTGATGTTGTCTGTGCGCACTTCGGCGTGGAGACGGGGCGGCTGAGCGGTAATGCTGTCGCCTTCGGCATCGTACAGACGAGCGTCGGCATGCCGGTATTCATTGATGGGGTAACCAGCGGCGGCCAGGTCTGCTTCCCAGTCCCCATTGCTGTCTACGGGGATGGTGAGTTGGAAGCCGCTGTCGTGGTTTTCGCTGATGTGGAGTTCGATGGTGGTGTTGGGAACGGCCGTGCCAAAGGCCCGATCATCATCAATGCCCACATAATCGAGGTTGACATCTTGGATGAGCAGGGAGATTTCTTCGCCGGTGGTTTCGTCAACGGCCGTTACAAACATCCCCGGTACCAAATCTGTGTGGAACAGGTTTTGGGAAATCCAGCCGTCGCCGTGCGGGTCCACCGGCCCTGTGACCGGCCCAAAGAGGGCGTGGCCGCCTTCATAGTCGTAGATAGTGTACGTCACCTGCCCGTCAGCCGAGAAACCGTTGATGTTAATCCAGTCGTGTTCGTAGCTGACTTCCAGGCGAGGGTTAGAGACATCCCACCAGATTTGGGTGCTGTCGCCGTCGTCGTCCGATTGGGACACATCGCCGCGCGTGCCGGGAACGATGTCGTAGGTGTCTTGTTCATCGTCCTGCGGGCCGGGATTGGCAAAGTCGGCCAGCCAGCTGCCGGTTGGATCGGCCAAAACGTGGCGGTTGGCGCAGCCCCAATCATCACAAATCCAGGCGTCTACCTGGGAATCGGGAACGGCCGTGCCCGATACCGTATCCGCATCCTCATTGACATCGGTAATACCCAAATCAATCACCGTGTGGGTCTTGGTGGTGACGCCATCGCTCAGGGTAACAATGTGGCCCGGTGCGATGAAGTAGACGTAATTGAAATCAAACCGAACATCGGTCTGACTGGGGTCCCAATCAGCCACAACGACTGTTTGGGTGTCCGTGTAGTCGGGGTTTTGCGGCGTGGCCGGGTCGTCAATCGTCATTGTCACGTCCGCGCCCAGCGGCCATTCCCATCCCTCCACTTGAGCATCGAAAAGATGGACGGCAAAGTTGGGGTTGGGAACATTGAGGCCAAAATTGGTATTATCGCCGTCATCGTCCCACTCGCCGGAGTCAACCCAAGAACCGGGCTGAATATCGGCCGTTTGCTCTTCGCTCTCGCCGCCAGGTACGGAGAAATCAACCGACCAATCTCCGTTCCCGTCGGCCGTCGCCGAGCGGTTAACACAACCTTCTTCCCAGCAGTCTGTCCACACTTGAACCTGGCCGCCGGGTGAAGCCGTGCCTGTGACTGTGTCTGCGTCTACGTCAACGGCCGTAATCGTCAGATTAGTAACCGTGTGGTCCTTCACAATGACGCCGTCGGTCACTTCGACATAAGTACCCGGTACAATGTCATACGCGCCTTCAAGGTGTATGTCAAAATAACCCCATTCATCAGTTGGCGCGGTAAAACTGGGGCCGTAGTCTAACGTGATGGTAACCTGATCGTTAGCCTGCCATTCCCAGCCATTGACGTTGTCGCCATCTGTACGCACCGCAAACGTAGGATTATTTACGTGCCAACCCACCCAGGTGTTGTCGCCATCGTCGTCGCTCCACCCCATGGCGCCATCTGAGCCGGGTTGGAGATCGTAACCGAATTGGCTCAAATCGGCCGTCCAGTTACCGGCGGCATCCGCCTGCACCTGGAGATTCCAGCAGCAATCGTCATGCGCCCAGATGTCAAACAACAAATCGGGGTCGGCGACGCCAGAAATCGTATCTGCGTCTAAATCGTAATTGACGGCAGAAAGATTGGCGACAACATGAGTCTTTGTGATTGTTCCGTCGCTCATGACAGCAATATCGCCCGCTTTTAGATCGAAGACGCCTTGCAAATTGAATTCGACGGCCGTCTGGCTGGGATCCCAATCGGGGATATAGGCAATTTGAGAATCAGTGTAATCGGGAGCGCCGGGGATGGCGGGATCGTCAATCGAGAGGGTGATGACTGCGCCGTCGTCCCATTGCCGGCCGTTGACCCAATCATTTTGGGGCTGCGCCTCCAGGTATGGATTGGGAACGTTGTAGCCGGCGTTGGTGTTGTCACCGTCATCGTCCCCTTCGCCGGAGTCAACCCAGGTTCCAGGGCTGATGTCGGCCGTTAATTCTTCGCCTGCTTCATCGCCGGGGACGGAGAAGTCTGTCATCCATGCGCCGGAACCATCTGCGATTTCCCAGCGATTGGCACAGTTGTCTTCCCAGCATATCCACACATTTACCTGAGCATCGGGCGTGGCAACACCAGTTACTATTTCTGTGTCCACATCCACATTGGTGATGGCGAGGGGGGTGACAAAGTGGTCTTTGGTAGAAACGCCGTCGGTCACAACAATATGTGTGCCGGGAACAATGTCATATGCGCCATTGAGGTTGAAGTCGAAATAGCCCGATTCGTCCGTTGGAGCCGTGAAGGTTGGGTCGCTGTCTAATGTGATGGTCACCTGGCCATTCGCTGTCCATTCCCAGCCGTTGATGTTGTCGCCATCGGCGCGCGCGGCAAAGGTGGGATTGGGGGCCTGCCAGTCAATTTGTGTGTGGTCGCCGTCATCATCATTTTGCATGACCATGAGGACGGAAGATTGGTCTATGTCGTAAATGTCTTCGCCAGGCTCGTCGCCCGGTACGGAAAAGTCAGCCAGCCAGTTACCGCCGGCGTCAACGATTTCGCTGCGATAGATGGGGCTGCCGCCCTGAAGGTCTATTTGGACTAGCGTGCCGGGAACGGCCGTGCCCCAAATTGTGTCCGTGTCCATATCAGCCGCTGTCACCGTCAGGCTTGTAACGGTATGGACTTTGGTTGTGAGACCGTCTGTCATTGTGACAACGCAGCCCGGTTGGATTGTGAATAATTCTCCAAGTGAAAAACCGACGCTGGTTCCCCCTTCGTCAGCAACGGCCGTTTGCGTGTCCGTGTAATCGGGGTTATCCGGGGTGCCGGGGTCGTCAATGGCAACAGTTACCGGAGTTCCTTCAGGCCATTGGAAACCGCCCACGTGATTTTGATTGACGAAAACTGCTATGATGGGGTCCTGCTCCTGGCTAAAAACGCTGCCTGATGTACTTATCAAAAATACACAGGTTAAAAGAAACAATAATGCGGCCAAATAACGCAGCGCAGCGCTTTTTAGCCTCAGTTTTAGAACTAGTGGAAGATTTAATTTGCCGTTCATCGCTCCTCGCAAATTAACAAGCCGATTTATGGCAAGATGGAGGGCTGGCAGCAATCGGTCTGTTATGTAAAGTGAATTACAACTGGGTATCTGCTACACCTACACAAAAGCGTCGTATTAAATCACCTTCTTTTTCAGGGCTGGGGGCAATTGCTTGTATTATTCATACTTTTGCTGGCTCTGAACGCCGGTGGGGGAGGGCTAGGGTAGAATGGCTCACCGCAGAAGAGACACAGCAATACCCATTACATAATCGCTAGTGTCCAACATACATTAACTCTACAATCAATTGTAATTTCGCCGCTTACAATATGGCTTACGATCAAGTTACGATTTTAACTAAAGTTGGCTGCAAGCTGAAAGCTGATGACCACAGTAGTCATCTTGGCCGAAAAAAGTTTCATTTGAAATACGCCCGCAATCTGATATACTTGTGATATATCAAACCAAAGGATAGCTTGTGAAACAAATTTCGCTGAGCCAAAAAGCATATGAGACCATCAAGCAGGAAATCGTATCTCTTAAGTTGGCTCCAGGTGCGGTCATCAACGAAGCCAGCTTACGCGAAGAGCTGGGATTAGGCCGCACGCCCATCCGCGAGGCGCTGCAGCGGTTAGCCCAGGAAAAACTGGTCCTCATCGTTCCCCGGCGCGGTATGTTCGTTAGCGAAATCGGCATTACCGATTTGCAAAAACTGTTTGAAGCGCGGCTGGTTTGCGAGCCTTTTGCCGTGCGCCAGGCAGCGCGGCGCGGTACGCCCGCACATTGGGCGCAAATGGCGGCAGCGCTGGCGGGGGGAGACGCGGCCGACAATGAGAAACTGATCGCCATTGACGAACAATGTCATCAAATTATCTACGAAGCAGCCGATAACCAATTTCTTCGCGATTCGTTGTCAACCATGTACGCATTAAGCCTGCGCCTTTGGTACTTTTCCCTATCTCAAATTGGCAATATGCAGGATGCGGTGCTGGAACATCGGTTGATCATGAACGCGCTTGTGGCCAAAGACGGCGATGAAGCGGCCCGTTTGATGGAGAAGCATATCCGCGCCTTTCAGGCGGAATTGCAATCGGTAATGCTAAAGTAGCCGTCTACAAACAATTTCTCTTTTTTGAGATTAGAAACAGGAGACTAACGACTGGAGTTACCTATGAGCCAACGACGAGAACGGAAACATGGGCGGCGGAAACGACGTCAGCCTGATGTGGAGACAACGGCCGTTTCCACTCCCACCACTCAACCCCGCAATCCCTTCCCCCTTTACAACCTGGCCGACGACGCCCGGCTAGACATCCTCCACCACGCTTCCATGCAAATCCTATCTGAAATCGGTATTGCCTTTTTGCAAGAGGAAGCGCAGGCCATCCTGCGCCAGCATGGTGTAGAGGTGCGCGACAACATCGCTTATTTTGACCCGGCTATTATCGAAGAATATGTTGCCCAAGCGCCCGCACAATTCACCCAACTCGCCCGCAACCCGGCGCGGAACGTCGTCATCGGCGGCGACCATGTCTGCTTTGCCCCCGTGTACGGGCCACCCTTTGTGTATGATCAAGAGCGCGGCCGCCGTGAAGCAACCCTCGCTGATTTTCAAAACTTTATCAAACTCGCCTACCTCAGCCCCTACATCCACCACTCCGGCGGAACCGTCGTCGAACCTACCGACAAACCCGTCGCCACCCGCCACCTGGACATGCTGTTCAGCCATATCAAATACAGCGACAAACCGTTCATGGGCGGCGTCATGTCCGGCCAAAACGCCGCCGACGGCGTAAAAATGGTCGAAATCCTCTTTGGCGCTGACGCCATCCGCCAAAATCCGGCCCTCCTCTCCCTCATCAACGTCAGCAGCCCGCGCCGTTTCGACGACCGCATGCTAGAAGCCCTCATCGTCTACGCGCGGGCACGGCAAGCCGTCATCATCACCCCCTTCATCCTTTCCGGGGCAATGGCCCCCGTTTCCGTTGCCGGGACAGTGGCCCAGATGAATGCCGAAGCGTTAGCCGGTATCGCTTTCTCGCAGATGGTTAATCCGGGGACGCCCGTCGTTTACGGTTCCTTCCAATCTACCACCGATTTACGCACCGGCGCGCCCGTCTTCGGCTCGCCGGAGAGCCAGCAGGCGCTTTACCTCAGCGCCCAACTGGCGCGGCGGTACGGGCTGCCCTTCCGCAGCGGCGGCCTGTTCACCGGCTCCAAAATCGCCGACGCGCAGGCCGGGTACGAATCGGTAATGGCGATGCTGCCGGCGATTATGGGCGGGGTGAATTTTATTTTGCACTCCGCCGGTTGGTTGGAAGGCGGCCTCACCGCCGGGTATGAGAAGTTTGTCCTCGACTGCGAGCTGTTAGGCATGTTCCACCAATACCTGAAAGGGTTAGATTTTTCCGAGGAGGGGCTGGCGATGGAATCCATCCGCACCGTCGAGCCGGGCGGGCATCATTTGGGAACCGCCCACACGATGCGCCACTTCCGTACAGCTTACTACACGGCCGAACTATTTGATTCCAATTCTGCCGAGCAGTGGCAGGCAGAGGGGGCGCAAACGGCCGAACAACGCGCCCATAAAAAATACAAACAACTGCTCAAAGCATACCAGGCCCCATCGCTTGACCCAGCTATCGAAGAAGCCTTACTGACTTTCATGGAGCAGCGCAAAAGCGAGATAAACGCATAAATTAGCCCTCCCCTCACTCCACGCTCCGCGTGAAGTGACCAATTCGACGCTCTGCGTCGGGTAGACCGCGGAGCGTTCAAATAAGTATTCCTACGCAGAGCGTGGGAACGAGAATATAACTAATTAGGAGACAAAAACATGAGTGAATTACCGCAAAAAGCAAAAGTGGTCGTTATCGGCGCCGGCATTGTCGGCAACAGCATGGTTTACCATCTGGCAAAACTGGGCTGGGAAGACATCGTCCTGGTGGACAAAGGGCCGCTGCCCAACCCCGGCGGCTCCACCGGCCACGCCTCCAACTTCCTCTTCTTGGCCACCCATTCCAAAGAGTTCGCCGAAATTACCTTGGACAGCGTGGAACAGTACAAAGAGTTAGGCGTCTTCACCCGCTGCGGCGGCATCGAAGTTGCCCGCACCGAAGCGCGCATGGAAGAGTTCCGCCGCCTCATGGGTTCTGCCAAAAAATGGGGCATTGAAGCCCATTACGTCACCCCGGCCGAGATCAAAGAGATGGTTCCTTTCATCAACGAGGAGACCATTTTGGGCGGCCTCTACCAACCCGACGTTAGCGTGGTGGATTCGCTGCAAGCAGGCACGCTGATGCGCGAATACGGCGAGAAAAAAGGCGTCCTCCAGTCCATCCCCAACACCGAGGTAATAGACATTGAAACGGAAAATGGCGCGGTTAAAGCGGTTGTGACCGACAAAGGCCGCATCGAAACGGAATATGTGGTCATCGCCTGCGGTGTGTGGAGTCCGCGCATCGCCAAAATGGCCGGGGCCACCATCCCGCTGACGCCGCAGGTCCACCAGATGATTTCCGTCGGCCCGATTGATGTGCTGGCGAAGGTGAACGGCGAAATCGGCTATCCCATCATCCGCGACATGGACACCTTCATGTACGAACGGCAGAGCGGCAGCGATATGGAAGTCGGTTCTTACGCCCATCGCCCCATTCTTGTCCATCCCGACGATATTCCTTCCATTGAAGAGGCGGAAATGTCGCCGACGGAGCTGCCTTTCACCGAGGAGGATTTTGAACCGCAATTTGAGCATTCGCTAGAAATTATGCCTGCCATTTTGGGTGACGAGACGGCCGGTATCCGCCACGCGATCAACGGCCTCCTCTCCCTCACACCGGACGGCTATCCGCTCCTGGGCGAGACGACGGAGGTGAAGAATTTGTGGTCGGCAGCGGCCGTTTGGATTAAAGAAGGGCCGGGAACCGGCCGTGCCGTCGCCGAATGGATGACCTACGGCGTGCCGGAGATTGATTGCCATCATTCCGACATCTCCCGCTTCTCCAACTACGCGCGCGGCGAGTACCACAGCGCCCAGCGCACGGCCGAAGCGTTCAACAAAACATACGGCATCGTCCACCCGCGCGAGCAATGGTTCTCCAATCGCAATGTGCGCGTCAGCCCCTTCTTCCAGATGCAGCAGGATTTGGGCGCGGTCTTCTTTGAGACGGCCGGATGGGAACGGCCGCAATGGTACGAATCCAACAAAAAATTGCTGGACGAATACGGCGATAAAGTGATGGATCGGCCCAACGAATGGGATTCCCGCTGGTGGTCGCCCATCATCAACGCCGAACATCTGGCGATGCGCGAGCGGGTGGGCATGGTGGATTTAACCGCCCTCTCCATCTTCGATGTGCAAGGGTCGGGTGTTGTGCCGTACATGGAAAAGATGGCGATGGCTAAGATGGACGTTTCCGTCGGACGTGGCATTTATACCCCCATCCTCAACAACAAAGGAACCTTCAAATCCGACTTGACCATCATGCGCCTGGGCAAAAACCATTACCGCGTCATCACCGGCGGCAGCGACGGCCCGCGCGACATGAAATGGTTCCGCGACAATCTACCCGGCGACGATTCCGTCTACATCCATGATATGACCTCAGCGATATGCACTATCGGTGTTTGGGGACCACGCGCGCGTGATTTGATGCAGTCGTTGACAAAGGCGGATATGTCCAACGAGGCGTTCCCCTTTGGCTGGACGAAGAAGATTCGCATTGATGGTGTTGAAGTCCTGGCGTTCCGCATTTCCTACGTGGGCGAATTGGGCTGGGAAATTTACATCCCGATGGAGCTGGGCCTGGGCATCGGCAAGAAGATTTGGGATGCGGGACAAGAATTTGGCGTCGTTCCGGTGGGGATTGGCGTGTATGGCACGACCGGCCGTTTGGAGAAGGGTTATCGCCTGATGAGCGCGGAACTGGACGGGGATTACAATCCGGTGGAAGCGGGATTGGCCCGGCCCAAGGTAAAGAAGGCTGATTTTATCGGCAAGGAGGCGTATTTGCAGGCGCGGGCGGAAGAACCGGCGGCCGTTCTCTGCACCCTCACGGTCGAAGATAACACCTCCAAGTCGGGCGTGAAGCGGTATCTGCAAGGCGGCGAGCCAATTTTGACGCTGGACGGGGAGACGATTCAGGACGCGAAGGGGCGTTACTCCTACGCCACCTCGGCGGGCGACGGGCCGTCTATCGGCAAGCAGATTTTGCTGGCCTACCTGCCGCCGCAGCACGCCAAAATCGGTGAGCAGTTGTATGCCGAGTACATGGCAGAAAATTACCCGGTCACGGTACGATCAATTGACAACACAGCCATCTTTGACCCGAAGAATGAGCGGATGAAGTAACGGAGTGGCGGAGTTGCGGAGTTGCGAGGTGGCAAGGTAACAGAGCAGCGAAGTGGCAAGGAGCCAGATGATTGCGAGTTATAGCGAGTGGTTGGAGCAGGTTCCGAGGCGGATTACGAGCGGGTCTTTGTGGGATTTGGAGATTTACCGCAAGGCGTTGTTCTTTTCTGATTTGGCTTGGCACGATTGCAACGTATTGCTCGAACATGAATTAGGTCGGCCTATTGCCTGGCAATTAATTCGCAGCGCCGGGTCTGTCTCAGCGAACATGGAAGAAGGGCATGGGCGAGGATACGGGAAGGATTATGCACGATTTTTGCGAATTGCGCTTGGCTCCGCCCGTGAATCGCACGGCTGGTATTTTCGTAGCCGTCATATTCTCACATCCAATGTAGTTGAACACAGGATGGCCTTACTCGAAACTATCATCGCTGGCCTAATCAAGTTGTCTAAACAACAAAGCAGGGTGACGAAGTGAGGCGGAGTTGCGGGGTTGCGAAGTGGGGCGGAGTTGCGAAGTGGGGCGAAGTTGCGAAGTGAGGCGAAGTTGCGAAGT
>JANTHP010000074.1 GCA_024762395.1 Anaerolineae bacterium
CTAGTACCAGTAAACAGAAGTCAGTAAACAGTTTTCAGTAGGCACTTTCCAGAGGTAGACCGTACTGATAACTGTTTACAGATTACTGAACACTGATGCTAGTAATCATGCTGTTTACATAAACGGAATTGTCTATTATACTACCATCATGTCCACTCAAGCCACTCAGGATGCTAACCCAAAAACGGTACCGTTGGGCATCGTTTTTTTCACAGTGGGGCTGATTATTTTGGTCACGGTTCTGGCTGTCTGGATAGTGAAACCGGCTCTCATGCCACAGCCTGTGTACCTGGCCGTGCGGCAAGTTTTACCGCATGAAGCGGTTGATGCGATTTTGCCTACGCGAGCGGCCGTAGCTACGCTGCCGGAAAACACGGTTCCTCTTCTACCGGAATCGCCCGCCCAAACTGAGCAGAGTGAAGAAGCGTATCCGGATTATTTTGTGTCGGCGGAAACGGCCGTGCAGCACACCACCATCGGCGAACCCACCCGCATCATCATCCCCGCCATCAACCTCGACGCCCCCGTCCAGGAAATCGGACTGGAACAATTCCAGAGCAACGGCCAAACCTACTACCAATGGCAAGTCCCCAACGGCTACATCGCCGGTTGGCATAACAACAGCGCCCGGCTGGGCCAACCCGGTAACACCGTCCTCAACGGTCACCACAACATTTACGGCGAAGTCTTCCGGGACCTGGTAGACCTGGAAGAAGGGGACGAAATCATCCTCGAAGACTCAGAACAACAATACATCTACCAAATCACAACCACACAAATCCTGGCCGAGCGCGACCAACCCATGTCCGTCCGCATCGAAAACGCCGCCTGGATCGCACCCACCGACGACGAACGCATCACCCTGATTACCTGCTGGCCCTACACAGACAATTCCCACCGGCTCGTCGTCGTAGCCAAACCAATTAAAACAAAATCGTAACGCTAACAACCATCAACTGTTAACTGCTAACTATCAACTATCAAAGGCGACTTTTTCACAAACAATGGAGGTTTACAAATGAAAAAAACAATTCATATCACCCTGCTCCTCATCATCTCATTGGCCTTATTCGTCAGCATTGCCCAGGCGCAAAGCACAGATAAACGCGGCACCATTCAAGGCGTGGTTTATGAAGATGTAGACGGCGACGGTCAATGCGTCAATACCGGCATTGAAGGGGAAGGCCCGGTAGAAGGCGTAGACATCGAATTCATGAGCAGCGATGAGGAAACCGTTGTCACGCTCTACTCCGGGCCGGAAGGGATTTACGGTTTGTATGCAGCCGGCAGCAGCTATTGGCGCGTCACCGCCAAACCAAATGCCGATTGGGTCGTTACCTCCGAGAACCCGTTGTATGCCCCATTGGACGACAATAATCGAGCCGTTACCGGCGTCAATTTCTGCGTTCAGGCTGTTGGCGCAAATAAAACCGGGACTGGCGCGGCTGTCATCTTGCCTGAATCCGGCGGGCAAAATAACAGCATGACCATGTTAGCTGCCGCTGTTGGCTCATTTTTCGTTCTGGCGGGAATCGTTCTGGAAAGTCGCCGCCGTCAAATTATTTAAGGCACAGAATACCAAAGGCCTGCGAGGTTGGCGGCCTAAAAGCTGCCTGAAACCTCGCAGGCTTACGGAATCAGCAAAACCTTGCCGGTGTTTTTGCGATCCTGTATGTAATGGTGCGCTTTGGCCGCATTTTCAAATGAGAATGTCGCGTCTATGTGCGGCCGGAATAACGCCTCGTCATACCAGGCGATAATTTGCTGCATCCAATTGCGCTGCATGTCTGGGCGCTGCCACAAATGGCCCAAATTGACTCCTATGACTGCTTTGTTGTCGTTCATGAGTTTGATGGGGGTGTAAAAGGGCAGCCAGACCAGCATTCTAAGTAAGCCTAACAATGAACGGCGTTTGCCGGTGGCTATGCTGCTGACGCCAAAATGAATTAATCGTCCGGCTGGGGCGAGAAGGCGGTAGTTTTTAGGCCAATTTTTGCCGCCGACGGGGTCTAAAATGATTTGGAGGCCGTGCTTTCCGGTTAAGTCACGCATCACTTGTTCAAAGTCGCGGTTGCGGTAATCAATGGCATGATACAAGCCGCGCTGGATGAGAAAAGGGTGCTTTGCGGGGGAGGCGGCGCCAAATGTTTCGGCCCCAATAATGTTGCAGATGTCTAATGCAGCAAGTCCTACGCCGCCGCCAGCCCCATGGATGAGGACTTTGTCGCCGGGGCGCAGCGATCCCATGATGATTAACATCATGTAAGCTGTGAGGTAATTAACGGGCAGAGCGGCGGCATCGGCGGCAGTCATCCAATCGAGCCGTTTGAATACTTGTTTGTATGGCGCGCAAACTACATCGCTGTAGCCGCCAAACCGGGTTACGGCAAAGACTTTGTCGCCTTCTCTAAAATCGGGAACGCCCTGCCCCACCATGTCTACAATGCCGGCAACTTCATAACCGGGTACGTAGGGTATTGACGGCGCATCGGGGTAGATGCCCATGCGCCCCATGATGTCGGCAAAGTTTATGCCGCTGGCTTCGACGCGGATGCGGATTTCGCCGCTGTGGGGCGTTGGATCGGGTGCTTCTTGTATTTGCAGGACATCGGGGGGGCCAGCTTTGCTAACCCAAATTTGTTTCATGAGACGTCTCCCTGGCGTTTATGCGGGTCAGGGTTGGAGTATATCAAAACGGCCGTTTTCGCCAATCTGCTTTTATGTTGACAACCCGGTGGGGTTATGTTAGCGTTTTCTTATCACAAGAAAGGATGGGAATATGCCTCGTATTGATTCGCTGGAAACCGGTTCTTCTGCGCAGCGCAACGGGCTGAACCACCAGGCGATTGAAGATTATCTAAAAACCATTTATGCGCTGGCGGAAACGGAGACGCCGGTTAGTACGTCGCGCATTGCCGAAGCCCGTCAGGTGAAGCCGGGGTCTGTAACCAGCATGGTGCAGCGGCTGGATAAACTGAATTTGGTGCATTATGAAAAGCATTATGGCGTCACGCTAACGGAGGCGGGCGAGAAAGTGGCGCTGGAAGTCATTCGACACCACCGATTGTTGGAACTTTATCTTAACGAGGCGCTGGGATTTAGCTGGGACGAGGTACATGAACAAGCCGATATCTTGGAACATGTTATTAGCGAGAAGCTGGAAGAACGTATTGCGGCGGCTCTGGGTCATCCTGAATTCGACCCGCACGGAGACCCGATTCCAGATAAAGACGGTAACATCATCACCGTTGAAACCCAATCTTTGGCTTCATTAGCTAAAGGGGATTCGGCGCAGGTGGCTCGGATTGTGGATGATGCCAACAGTGAGATGCTGCGTTATTTGGCTGAGCTGGGGTTGGTGCCGGGAACGGCCGTTACCATTCTGGATACCGCTCCCTTTAACGGTCCAATCAGCATCAAAGTAAACCGGCAAGAAAAAATTATCGGATACGCCATCGCAAAAGCGATTTTGGTAACCGGCAGTTGACAAGCGCCGGTTGCTACCTGGCGTACTGCCAATAACCACACCGAATTCCTATGAATAATCCGTGAAACCGGGTTGTTTGGTACCTTTGAGGGAGTGTCTAAACGCCAAACGAAATTTACAATATGGGTATGAAAAGCTGCCCGTATTGTCATGCCACAAAAAAACAGGTTAAGTCTGGATTAAACCCCTCCGGGAGTCAGCGTTATCTTTGCCGAATGTGTAATCGCATCTACACGCCCAGACCCAATCTGAACGGATACTCGAATGAGGTAAAAGCGCAAGCGGTTAAACTGTACGCGGAGGGATATAGTTACCGGGCAATTGGCAGAAGGCTGCATGTTGGTACCCAAAGCGTCGCTAACTGGGTCCACGCCAGCAAGCAGGTTGAAAAAATATGATGTTGTAAACGGCCGTTTCCCCCATAAAAATGCACCATTGGCAAATCGCAATCTTCACCCTTTTCTTCGCCAGCATCCTCAACATTGCGCTGGCTCTTTACAGCTTGCCATACCGCAAAACCATTGGCAGCAAATCATTCACCATCCTCATGCTGTTGGTTGCCGAATGGTCATTGAGTTATGGTCTTGAACTTGGCAGCAATGTTCTTCCATCTAAACTGTTTTGGGCCAAAGCACAATATCTGGGCATTGCGTTTGTACCTATTACATGGCTGCATTTGGCGCTGCAATACGCAGGACACACCAAATGGCTAACGCGACGGCGTAATTTTGGCCTTTTGATATTAATCCCCACAATAACAGTCATTCTTGCCTGGAGCAACGATCTACACGGCCTGATTTGGGAAAACGTCTACGTTCCGACAGAACATCCCCCTAATGTTTTAATGTTTGATTATGGCGCGTGGTTCTGGGTACATGTGGCATTTTCATATACTTACATGGTGTGGGGAACGGCCGTTCTCATTAGCGCATATTTTCGATCAAAATCAATTTACCGGGGCCAGATTGGCGTACTGTGCGCCGGCGGACTGATTCCCTGGATAGGCAATCTCCTTTACATCACCGGCAGCTCACCCTTCCCCTATCTCGATCTAACCCCTCTAACATTCACACTTACCGGGCTGATAGCCGCCAGCGGCATCTTTCGTTTCCAACTCCTAAACATTGTACCCATCGCCCGCAACACAGTCATTGAAAGTATGCGCGACGGTATTCTCGTACTGGACGCCCATGGCTTCATCCTGGACATAAACCCGTCCGCAGAAACCATACTGCAAACGCCAGCTAATGAAATTATCGGACAACCCTACGCTAAAACCATCACCCAGTGGGTTTCTTTATCTGGAGGAACAACCAATGCCCGCGGTGAAATCACCGAGCTTATCACAGGTATTGGCAGTGCGGCCCGCTATTATGATGTGCAATCTATCCGGCTGAACAATAAACGGTGGAATCAATATGGCCGGTTAATCGTCCTACATGAAACCACCGAACGAAAACAATTTGAAGTTGCGCTGCAAAGGGCAAAGGAAGATGCGGAAACGGCCGTAAAAACCAAAGCCACCTTCCTGGCCAACATGAGCCATGAAATCCGCACCCCCCTCAACGCAATCATCGGCATGACAGAACTGCTGCGCGACACCCGCCTTAATCCAGAACAGCGAGAACTCATCGAAACCATATACACCAGCAACGATGCCCTGCTGTCACTCATCAACAATATCCTGGATTTTTCTAAAATAGAAGCCGGAAAAATAGACCTGGATGACACCCCATTTGACCTGCACGATTGTCTTGTCAGCGCCATCAATCTCATCGCGTCACAAGTAAACAGCAACGCCGTCCAACTCACGTATCATTTTGATGAACAAACGCCAAACATTATCAAAGGCGATGCCGTGCGCTTACGGCAAATCCTCGTCAACTTACTCGGCAACGCCGCCAAATTCACAGAAGAAGGCGAAATTCGGGTAACCGTAACCAGTGAACATTTGGACGAAAACCAATACCGGATCCATTTCACTGTCAAAGATACCGGAATCGGCATTTCTGCCGACCAGATCAATACACTCTTTCAATCATTCACCCAGGCCGATCCGTCCATTACACGTAAATACGGCGGCAGCGGTTTAGGTCTGGCTATCAGCAAGAAACTCTGTCAACGGATGGGCGGCGATATTTGGGCAGAAAGCGCTGTCGGAGTTGGCAGCGCTTTTCACTTCACAATTTTAGCAGCCCAAACCGACCTTCCCCCTACACCACAACCGCTACCGAAACAACCGCATCTACATGGCAAACGGGTACTCATTATCGCCAATACCGATACACGCCGCCTCATCAGCCACGAAACCCGCATCTGGGGCATGCGCCCCTATGCAGCCGGCAGATGCGCTGAAGCGCTCTATTGGCTGCAACAAAACAAACCGTTCGATGCAATCATACTCGAACAAGAAGTTTTTGCAGAGGATGAAGAAAGTGAGTGCGCTCAACGCTTTTTTACTGAGAATTCGTCGCCAATTCTGCTGTTACAATCCAACCAATCCCGGCCAGATCAACATGCTAACATATCGGCAGCGGCTTATTTGAAACGGCCGTTTACCCCCTCCCAACTCAACGACATCTTACTCAGAATCCTTCAAGCCAGAACATCCCCAACACCTAGCACAATCACCAACATGGCTCAAACCCATCCATTACGCATCCTGTTGGTAGAAGATAACCGCATCAATCAAAAAGTAGCCACCCGATTCCTGGAGAAATTAGGCTACGCCCCAACCACTGCCGCCAATGGGCATGAAGCGTTAATCGCTATGGAACAAAACAGGTACGATGTTGTTCTAATGGATGTACAAATGCCGCAAATGGACGGCGTACAAACAACACAAGAAATCCAAAAACGGTGGCCGCCAGAAGAACAGCCCCGCATCATTGCCGTAACAGCCCATGCCTTGAAAGGCGATCGTGAACGCTATTTAGCCGCCGGGATGGACGACTATCTCAGCAAACCGATCCAGATGAAAGATTTGATTGAAGCGCTGTATCGCTGCTTCCCCATTACCCCAAATGGCGCTTCGCCACAGCCTTCAACGCCTCCGATAGACATGGTAATTTTGGAAGACCTCATCGGACCTTCCGCAGCGACACTACTGCCCGAACTCATCCCATTGTTTCTAACAGATGCTGAAAAAGCGCTGGCGAACATGCACTACGCACTCGATACAAAAAACACAGAACAATTAGCCAGCGCTGCGCATACCCTAAAAGGATCCAGCGCCAGCCTGGGAATGGTAAAATTATCATCGCTGTGTCGAAAAATGGAGACGACCGATTTCGACCAGTCAGCCGCATTAGTAAAACAAATTGAAGCTGAAATCGAACGCATCAAAACAATGCCCACTCCCTCCGCCAAAATCCCAACAGCTAACTAAACCCTACGTGCTGGAGACCTGCGAGGTTTGGCAAACCTCACAGGTCTAACACGGACTTGCGCACTTTTTACCCGTGAGCCAACCTGTTATACTTGAACCAATATGAAGGGCGATATTCATCTTGGTTATCAGCGCACGGCAGGCTGGCGCCCCGACGACCGGCGTTTTGGCGGCCTGCTGCGTACCGTTTATGCCAATTGGCCTGCCTATGCGCTCGCTTACGGGGGCATTGTTCTGGCGCTGATCGTCATTGGCGTTAGCGCTGAACAAGGCTGGGTTGGTCTAATTCCCTTGGGTCTGGCAGCGATTATCGTTTTAACTTACTTTTTCCTGGCATCGTTGTGGCGCGCGCACCTGCTTTACGACCAGGATGGCTTGAATCCACATCATGTTTTATTTGAAATAGGACAAATTCGGGCTGATGACCGGTTTGTTTATATTGATTTAGGCCTACGCCGCCGGGCCGTTGATCTGGCGCGCCGGCTCACAACGGGCGAGGTGGTCGTTGTTGATGTTTACAATCCTCAATGGACAACAAGCCGCGCCCTTATTCGCCATCGTTCACGGACGCCCGCACCGCCGCCCGATCCGCGTATTTCCTGGCATAACGGCCGTTCCGACATGCTGCCTCTACCCGATAAAAGCGTAACGGCCGTTATCCTGTGTCAAATCGCCTCCGAATTTTGGCAAGAAGGAGACCGGGTACAACTGCTGCAAGAAGTTCACCGGGTATTGTCGGAAAACGGCCGTTTACTACTGGCCGAACCCATGCGAACCCAAACAAACTGGCTGCTCAAAGGCCCCGCCGCCCTTTCCCTGGCCCCAGCCGCACAGTGGCGCGACTTACTGCAACAAACCGGCTTCCGCGTGCGTACTGAAAAAGATTTGCAAGGCGTCATCCACTGCATCCGCGCCGACAAACCCACCTACTCAGAAGCGCAGCAGTTATCACTGGGACTGTAACGTTTCAGCAATTAGCTGACAAGCCGACAAGCCGACAAGCTAAATCGTTAGCATTTTATATAAAACACGGCCGTTTCCTTGACATTTACCAATTAAGAAACATACAATGTTTTAATAAGCAGGCAGCATTTACCAGCTTAAAAAAACAGCAAAAAGCTCTTTCCAATGGAATATAAAGACTACTACCAAATACTCGGGGTCTCCAAACAAGCAAACGAAAAAGAAATAAAGCGTGCCTACCGCAAACTCGCTCAAAAATACCATCCAGATAAAAATCCGGGCAATAAAACAGCCGAAGAAAAATTCAAAACCATCAACGAAGCCTATGAAGTTTTAGGCAACCCGGCCAATCGGGCCAAATATGACCAATTGGGACAAAATTATCATCGTTACCAACAAATGGGCGGCAATCCGGCCGACTTCGATTTTTCCCAGTGGTTCTCTCAGGGCGGCGGTCAACAGCGCGTCAACGTAGACTTTGGCGATCTGTTCGGCGGACGCGGCGGCGGTATGTCCGACTTCTTCAGCGCCATCTTTGGCGGCGGATTCGGTCAACAACAACAGCGGCCGCGCGGCGGCATGGGAGATATGTTCGGTCAACAAATGACCAGCCTGAATACCGAACAAATCGTTGAGATAACGCTGGAAGAAGCCTATCGCGGCACAACGCGCACATTTTCCCAAAACGGCAGCCAATTTACAGCCAAAATCCCGGCCGGCGCTAAAACCGGCTCTAAAATCCGGCTGCGCGGCAAGGGAAATACCGGCCCAGGCAAGCGGGGCGATATGTTTCTTGTCGTTAAAGTCCTGCCGCACACCCTGTTCAAACGTGCGGGCGACAATCTGGAAGTAAAGGTAAAGGTAGATGCGTTAACGGCCGTACTCGGCGGCACAGTCAGCGTTCCCACCCTAACCGGCCCGGTTAATCTCACCATTCCCCCCGGCACGCAAGGAGGGCAAACCCACCGGCTCAAAGGCAAAGGTATGCCCCATCTGCACGACAACAACCGCAAAGGAGATTTAATGGCTAAAATCCATATCCGCATTCCCACACAATTAAGCGACCAGGAGCGCGCTTTATACGAGCAGTTGGCTCGCTTGAGCCAGGGACAGCCTATCCAATAATTCACTTTATGACTTTGGAGATGGATTCCCGCCTTCGCGGGAATGACAAATGGATAATTATTTAGTAACTATTCAGGTGCACCCTTAGATTTGTCAAATTTAGTCTGGTAAACGCCTGGTTATGCTAAAAAATTTGACAAATCTTCTCTAGTTACATTATTTATCCGAAATGGCCGTAGTTTTGACGATTGGCGACGACAAAACAACATTACAAAAAAAAGGAACCTTACATGAAGCGTTTACGCCAATATCCAATTTTATTGATCATCACCCTATTAATTACAACGGCCGTTGCCTGCCAACTAAGCGGCGCCGCCCCCACAACCGAAATAGACACCGACGCCATCGTACAAGAAGCAGTAGCCACCATTGAAGCCCAGCAGCCCGCCCCCAGCGTACCCGCTGCGACCAACACAAATTATGAAGAAGTAGGCATTGACCTGCAAAACGCATTCATCGCCGTATACCAACAAGTAAACCCATCCGTCGTCCACATCCGCGTCTTTACCGATAACCAGGGAACCGACATCCTCCTGGGAACCGGCAGCGGTTTCGTCTACGACAGCGAAGGCCACATCGTCACCAACAACCACGTCGTCACCGATGGCGACAGCTTCGAAGTTGTCTTTGCCGACGGCAGCCGCTCCGAAGCCATCGTTGTCGGCACAGATATTGACAGCGACCTGGCCGTTATCAAAGCCAAACACCTGCCCGACAACATACAGCCTGTCCGGTTAGGCGATTCAGCGGCCGTGCAAGTGGGCCAATTCGTCGCCGCCATCGGCAATCCGTTCGATGAAACCGGCTCCATGTCCATCGGCATTGTCAGCGGGCTGGGGCGCTCCCTGGAATCGCAGCGCGTCGCCGAAAGCGGCGGCCGTTACTCGCTGCCACAAGTCATCCAAACAGACGCCGCCATCAATCCGGGCAACTCCGGCGGGCCGCTGCTTAACCTCAACGGCGAAGTCATTGGCGTGAACAGCCAAATTCTCACACGCACGGGTACAAATTCCGGCGTCGGTTTTTCCATTCCGGTCAACGCCGTCAAACGAATTGCCCCATCGCTTATCGCCAATGGCAAATATACCTACCCTTTTATTGGCATCAGCATGCAAACTATTGATATTAACATGCAAGACCAGCTCGATTTACCCCAATCTACGGGCATTTACATCACCGACGTTGTAGACGGCTCGCCGGCCAGGGAAGCCGGTTTGGTTGGCAGCGGCAATGACGGGTTCTCCCTGCTGCCCGGCGGCGATGTGCTGACTGCGGTAGACGGCCGCACGCTTAAGAGCGCCGATGAATTAATTAGTTATCTTGTTTTTGAAACGGAAGTGGGTCAAACAATTGACCTGACCGTCATTCGTGATAAGGAGGAAATGATTATTCCCCTGACGCTGGGGGAACGGCCGTAACGGATGCTGGCGGCTGGTTACCAGTAACCAGCAACCAATAACCAGCAACCAATAACCAGCAACTATTATTATTTTTAGGAGGTAAGATGATCAACCAAGAGCAGTTGCAGGAGTTACTATCTTACGAGAATGGCAGCCAAAAGATGCTTAGCCTGTATCTGGATACAGATTACACCCAAGATTCCATCGAAACCATAAAATTGCGGGTTAAAGGCATGCTTAAGGAAGCGCAAGTTCATCAGAGCGAGGGGTCTGAGGCGATAGAAAAATATCTGAACCACAGCTACGATTGGTCGCGCCCAGGATTGGCGCTCTTTACCAACGAGGATGGCACGTTCTTTCGGGATTACCCGACGGCCGTCTCCTTCCGTAACAGGCTGCGCGTAGGGCAAAAAGCATACATCAAACCATTAGCCCATCTACTTGATCATTACGCCCATTACGGCGTCATCCTGGTAGACCGCATCGGCGCCCGCTACTTCGAATACCATTTAGGCGAATTGCAAACCACTGACGGGTTCATGGGCGAAGACGTGCGTAAACTCAAAAAAGGCAGCGGCTCCTCCGCCGTTGGCATGCGCGGCGGACAAGGCAGCGGTTTTCGGCACGAAGAAGAAGTTGTCCAACGCAATCTGCGCGATGCGGCCGCAGCCGCCGGCGATTTTTTCCGCAACAAGCCCATTCGCCGCCTCTTTTTGGGCGGCACGGCCGAAACAGTAAGCCAATTCCGCAGCATGCTGCCCAAACAATTGCAAAGCTGCTATGCCGGTACGTTTGCCATGGATATGAACGCCGGTGAACACGAAGTACGTCAACACACGCTGAGTTTACTGGAGGAATTAAATCGGGAACGGGAAAAGAAACTGGTCAAAACGATGATTACGGCCCAGGCCAAAGGCGGCAATGCTGTCGTCGGGTTGGATGACACATTACAAGCCATCAGCGATAAACGAGTTAAGTCGCTTATCATCAGCGATGGTTTTCGCACGCCCGGTTATACGCATCCGGCGTCTGATTTTGTAACGGCCAACCTGGCGCGCAGCCCGCTCAGCGACCAGGAAATGACGGAAGTTGAGGATGTGGTAAATACGGCCGTTCTCCTCACCATGAATCAAGGCGGCCACGTCGAAATTGTCAGCGACTGCCCAGAACTGGAAGGGGCAGGCCAGATTGGCGCGATTTTGCGGTATTAGCAAAGATTGGTTCAATCTTGAAGGTTGAACCAATCTAATACAAAAAACAGGACGCAAGCATCTGCCTGCGTCCTGTTTTTTGTAGGAACACAATTGATG
The DNA here is from genome assembly GCA_024762395.1 of Anaerolineae bacterium. GTDB lineage: Bacteria > Chloroflexota > Anaerolineae > Promineifilales > Promineifilaceae > JACKCC01. The sequence goes on from JANTHP010000074.1 coordinate 11,674, forward strand.
GTTTTATTTCTCTGGTCTCCAGCCTCTTAAATCTGCCCCGTCGCATCCAGGTAGTCGGTGTAACCGCCCAGAAATTCAGTTAAACGGCCGTTACGCAGCTCAATGATCCGATCCACCGTCTTATCCAAAAAATAGCGGTCGTGGGAAATAATCAAAACCGTTCCCACAAACTCATCCAGCGTCTCTTCCAATACCTCGATAGAGGGAATGTCCAAATTATTCGTCGGCTCATCCAGCAGCAGCAAGTTTGGTTTGTCCAACACCAGTCGAGCCAACTGCAACCGGCTGCGCTCGCCGCCGCTGAGGCTGCCAATAGGCTGCTGCACCTGTTCATAGCTGAAAAGAAACCGGTAGAGGAAAGCAACGGCCGTTCCCTCGCTCATCGGAGCCGCCTGCCGAATCATCGCCAATGGCGTTTGCCCATAATCCAACGTCTCATGTTCCTGAGCGTAATAGCCAATCTGACTGCTCGGCCCAATTTTGATTTGACCGCTGTCAATCCCTTCCGGATCAAGCAGTTGCTTCAACAAATAAGATTTTCCCACGCCGTTGGGGCCAACAAATCCCACTCGTTCGCCATGCCACAGCGTCAAATTCAGCCCGCGAAAAAGCGCATGACCGTTGTCAAAAGTCTTCACCACATCCACCAACTCCACCGACTTTTTGCTGCCGCGCCCGCCAGTCAAATTCAGCGCCATGCGCCGCGCTTCCGTCACCTTTTCCACTTTATCCATCTTGTCCAGCATCTTTTGGCGGCTGCGCGCCTGGCGGATGTGCCGCTCATTTATCACCAACGAAGCCCACAGCTCAAACCGCTTGATGGCGGCCTCGATTTTAGCAATTTCCTTCTGCTGGGCGGCGTAAAGCTGCTGTTGACGCAGGCGGCGCAGTTGACGTTCATTGGCGTAGGCGGTGTAATTGCCGGGGTAAAGGGTGAGACGGCCGTTTTCCAGTTCAGCAATATGCGTCGCCACCTCATCCAGCAAATACCGGTCGTGGGAAATGATGACCACACAGCCCTCGTAACGCCGGATAACCTGCTCCAAATTGCGTTTGGCGTCCAAATCCAGATGATTATCCGGCTCATCCAGCAGCAAAAGACGCGGCCGCTGCACAATCAGTTTGGCCAGCATAATTAACTTCTTCTGACCGCCGCTTAAATGGTCGGTGCGTGTATCCCATTTGTCAGCGCCAAAGTTTAGCTGGCTCAAAGTTTCCTTGACCGCGCTTTGGTAACGCGGGCCATCCATCCGCTCATGTTCGATGAGCAGTTTTTCATGCTGGACCATCACCTTTTCCAGCGCCGCCGGATTGCCATATACCGCCGACTGCCCCATTTTCTGTTCCAATCGGGCCATCTTCTGCTCGATATCGGCGATGGCGGGAACAGCTGTCAACGCTTCCGCCAGCACAGTTTTCCCCGGCGGCAGGGCCGGTTCCTGCGCCAATCGGGCCGCTGTCAACCCGGATGCGCGGAAAATATTACCCGAATCGGCCTCCAACTCCTGAGCGATGAGCTTAAGCAGCGTAGATTTACCCGCGCCGTTTGGCCCGACCAGCCCCACCCGCTGCCCATGCTGCAATTCCCAACTCAGGTCGCCAAAAATCGGCCGTCCGGCCAGACTCACACTTACCTTATCCAAATTCGCAACGATTTCAGCCATGATGCTTCTCCAAAAATAGCGGGGATTGGGGGATTATGGGATTGATTAAGGAAAAATCCCCAATCCCCGCTACTTTCACTTCCTCAAAAACAAAAAAAGCCGAGACGATTTTCGCCTCGGCTTGCAATCACAATCAATTAGTTTACATAAAATTCAAGCAATAGGCGCGTTTAACTATCCCCCCGCAAATCAGAGCCAAGAAAATACGGCCGTAACAGCCGCCTGCTAAACCCTGCCACATAAATCATGCCCCCAGCATAACCCCATGCCGGCAAGTTTGCAAGTGGCAAGCGGCAAGTTATACTTCAACTATGCCACATAAACGCTCAATTTTTGCCATTCTTCTCTTGCTGCTTCTAGCCGCCTGCGACCTGGCCAACAGGCCCGCCGCCACGCCGCCGCCTACATTAGACACAGCAACAGCAGATGCAGCGCAAAACGCGACGCCGGCCTTGCAAAGCACACCGGATATTTCGGTTCCCATCACCACAACAGAAACAACGCCCAGCCTGACCATTTGGATTCCGCCGGACACCGTTTTGGGCACAGAAGCAGGAACGGCCGTTTTCTCCGACCAGCTTCTCGCCTTCAACAGCAGCCATCCCGACCTGGAAACGCGCGTCGAGCAAAAACCCGTCGCCGGACAAGGCGGCATCCTCAGCTATTTGCGAACCGGCGCCAATGTTGCGCCCGACATCTTGCCCGACTTAATTGCCCTGCCCACCAACCAACTGGCCGCCGCCGCCAGCGAAGGACTGATTTATCCGCTGGACGACTTGCTTGACCCGGCCGCGCTGGACGATTTATATCCAGCCGCCCGCGCGATGGCCCAGGTTGACGGACAAACCGTCGGCTACCCCTTTGCCATCACCAATCTGACACATCTGGTTTATCAAACCGGCGTCATCACCAGCACGCCGCCTCTGCGCTGGAGTGAATTGATAGCCATTGAAAATGCCAGCTTCATCTTTCCGGCCGCCGGAACAGAAGGCGCCGCGCTGACGCTGCAATTTTATCTGGCCGCCGAGGGCGCGCTGACGAATGAAGCCGGGCAGCCGGTGCTGGATGCGCCGCTGCTCACGCAAGCCCTGCAGCAGCTCAACCAGGGGCGCACCAATGGGTTTATTTTGCAACAAAGCAGCAATATCGATTCGATGGCTGAATCGTGGGACGTTTTTCAAGCGGGAACGGCCGTTTTCACCCTCGCCACCGCCAACCAATACCTTTCCACACGCACGCCGGAATCATCGCCAGGGTACGCCGTCATCGCCGGATTGGACAGCCCGCTCACACCATTGGTAGACGGCTGGGCCTGGGCCATCAGCACAACCGATCCCGCCCGGCGCGCGCTGGCAGGCGACATGCTGGCAACACTCATTGACGCCTCTAATTTAGGTGAATGGAGTTTGCAAAGCAACCAATTACCCGCCCGGCGTCAGGCATTCACCATCTGGCCGCACGACGATGCTTACCTGAGTTTTATCCATTTAGAATTAGAACGCGCCCACCCGTTTCCGACCGCGCCGGACAGTCCGCTCATGGAAGCGTTGGGCAATGCCACGTTTGATGTCGTCTCATTGGCAAAATCGCCGCAGGAAGCCGCCGGTGAAGCGGTGACGGCCTTACAGCCATGAGCGCGTATGCGCGTTTGCGTGCGGCTGGTGACTACGCATGAACCAAGTACTCCGATTTCAAGATTATCCAGAACATGCAGCGGCGTTGATTGATGCCGCTGTTGCAGCGGTTGAACCGGGAACGGCCGTTTCCGGCAACATGCAGCGAGACGGCCGTTCTCTCACCATCGGTCATGAAATTTACAACGTAACCGAACCGGGCCGGGTAATTCTCATCAGCGTTGGCAAAGCGGCCGTGCCCATGGCCCTGGCCGCCGCCGAAATTCTGGGCGACACGCTCACAAAAGCCCTCATTGTCACAAAAAAATCGGCCAGAAACTGGGGGCTGGAAATTGAGAGCGCCCCATTCATCATTCATCATTCATCATTCCAAATTTTCGAGTCCGGCCATCCTGTTCCCAATGAAGCGAGCGTGCAGGCGGGAACGGCCGTACTCGACCTCCTGACCCAAACAACCGGCTCCGATTTGGTCATCTTTCTCATCTCCGGCGGCGCGTCGGCCCTGCTGGCCCAACCGCTGGTTCCGTTGGCCGATTGGCAGCGGCTAACGCAAGCGCTGCTTGCCTCCGGCTGCACCATTGACGAACTCAACTGCGTCCGCCGCCAACTGGACGAGGTTAAGGGGGGCGGATTGGCCCGCGCTGCCGCCCCGGCCGCCTGCGCCAGCCTCATTCTCAGCGATGTCATCGGAAATTCGTTAGCGGCCATCGGCAGCGGCCCGACTGTGTTTACCAAAGAAACGCCGGCTCATGCGCTGGCTGTTTTGAAGCGGTATAGAATAGAAGAACGGCTGGAAACGGCCGTATGGCAGCGCATTTTGGCTGCTCTGGACACACCGCCAGACGCCAACCCAACCGCTCCTCCCCATAACCAGCATCTCATCATCGGCGATGTAGGCCAGGCCGCCGCCGCCGCCATGACCAAAGCGGCCCGGCTCGGCTTCATCGCCCAAATCCTGACAACCCATCTGGAAGGCGAAGCCCGCGAAATCGGCAAAGTGGCCGCCGCTCTGGCAAAAGATGCGCCGCCGGGGCGCTGCCTCATCTTAGGCGGCGAAACAACGGTTACGCTGCAAGGACAAGGAAAAGGAGGACGAAATCAAGAATTAGCGCTGGCCGCCGCCATCGCTCTGGAAGGCTGGCCGGATCGGGCCATTATCAGCTTTGCCACCGATGGCGAGGACGGCCCGACAGATGCGGCAGGGGGTATGGTAACGGGGGAAACGGCCGTTTTCGCCGCCTCCCGCCAACTCAATCCCACCACCCACCTGGACAACAACGACAGCTACACATTCTTCCAACAGTTAGAGACAAAAATAGAAGCAGAGGCAATGAGTTTGCCACACCATCATATCCGCATTGGCCCCACAGGAACCAACGTCAACGACCTGCTCATTATCCTCACCTACCCAAAACAAATGCGAAATGATGAATGATGAATGCGGAATGCAATGCATCATTCATCATTCATCATTCATCATTCATCATTCAAGGAGACAAAATGACCATCAAATTCGGAACCGACGGCTGGCGAGCTGTCA
>JANTHP010000075.1 GCA_024762395.1 Anaerolineae bacterium
AAATCGGTTAAAATATCGAGAACCGTTTCGGGTAGCTTGTCGGAGAAAGATTTTTGGAACACAGATTTTGCAGATGAGCGCGGATTTTCTCTTCTTCTCTCCGCTTTTCTCTCTGCATATCTCTGCCCCTTTGCGAATCTCCGCGTCCCGTTTTTTGCTCTGAGGAGAATTTATGTCGCCAATTCCCAAACATTTCCAATTATCAACTCAGCCTGTAGCCGATCCTAAAGCGGTGGTGACGGCCGAAAATGCCCGCTTTACCATCCTTACCTCCCGGTTGATTCGGATGGAGTATGCGGCGAACGGCCGTTTCACCGACCAGGCCAGCCAACTTGTTTGGTACCGGAACCTGCCCGTGCCAGATTTTGAGGTTAAGCGGGAAGACGGCCGTCTCCTCATCGAAACCGAGCATTTGCGTCTGATTCATGACAACGACGCCGCCGGATTCACGCCGACCACGTTAGCCATTACCCTGAAACAGAGCGACACCATCTGGCATTACGGCGATGAAGACACCGGTAATTTGTTGGGAACAACGCGCACGCTGGATCAAGTGAGCGGCGCGACCGAATTAGAACCCGGCTTACTTTCCCGCACCGGCTGGACGGTCATTGACGATTCTGCCAGCCTGCTTTTTAACGATGCGGGTTGGCTGGAACCCCGTTCGGGCGCAGCGAAAGATTTGTATTTTCTGGGATACGGAGCTGATTATAAAGCTTGTTTGGCCGATTACGGCCGTATCGCCGGTCACGTTCCCATCATTCCTCGATGGGCGCTGGGCAATTGGTGGAGCCGCTACTGGGAATACACCCAGGACGAACTGGCCGACCTGATGCGCGACTTTCAAGCGCATGAAGTTCCCCTTTCCGTCTGCATCATAGACATGGATTGGCACATCACCGACGTGGAGCCGGTGGGCGAAACCAAAGGCTTCTACCCCGGCTGGACAGGTTACACCTGGAACCGCGACCTGTTCCCCGACCCGGACGCTTTCATCGCCTGGCTGCATGAGCAAGGGCTGAAAACCGCCCTCAATCTGCATCCCGCCGACGGCGTGCTGCCCCATGAAGCCGCTTACCCGGAGATGGCGCGGCGGCTGGGCATTGACCCGGACACAAAGCAGCCGGTGGCCTTCGATATCGCCAATCCTGAATTTGCTAACGCCTATTTTGACCTGCTGCACCATCCCGAAGAAGCGCGCGGCGTGGATTTTTGGTGGATGGATTGGCAGCAGGAAAAAAACAGCAGCCTGCCGGGATTAGACCCGTTATGGTGGCTGAACCATCTCCATTTTTATGATTTGGGGCGTACTGGAAAACGGCCGTTTATCTTTTCCCGCTGGGGGGGATTAGGCAATCATCGTTACCCGATTGGATTTTCCGGGGATACGCACGTTAATTGGGAATCGTTGGCCTTCCAGCCGTATTTTACCGCCACAGCCGCCAATGTGGGCTATGGGTGGTGGAGCCATGACATCGGCGGCCACATGTTTGGCGTTGAAGATGGCGAACTATACACGCGCTGGGTGCAGTTTGGTCTGTTTAGCCCGATTTTGCGGCTGCACAGCACTAAAAATGCGTTTCAGGAACGACGACCCTGGGGGTATGATGCTGAAGTGCTTCGCGTAGCGAAGGATGCGATGCAGCTTCGCCACGCTTTCATCCCTTATTTGTACACGATGGCCTGGTTGAATCATACGCAGCAGTTGGCGCTGGTGCGGCCTATGTACCATGATTATCCGACGGACGAGGCGGCTTATACCTGCCCGCAGCAGTATGCGTTTGGCACAGAACTGATTGCGGCTCCATTTGTGAGTCCGGCGAATCCGGAAACCAGGCTGGCGGCGCAAAAAATGTGGCTGCCGGCAGGGGATTGGTACTGCTTTTTTACAGGTGAATATATGCGCGGCGGACGAACGGTGACGTGTTACGGCCGTCTCCAGAACATACCTGTTTTTGCCAAAGCCGGGGCCATTGTGCCGTTGGGGCCAAAAGTGGGTTGGGGCGGGGTGGGCAATCCGGCTGAGTTACACATTCATCTGTTTGCGGGGGCAGACGGCCGTTTCACCCTGTACGAGGATGATGGCGAGACGGCGGCTTACCGGGATGGCGCGTATGCTCTGACGGAAATCAGCCAGCAGTGGCGTGGCAGCGAGATGGCAATCATGATTCAGCCGCCCGCAGGCGATGTATCCAGCCTGCCTGAGGCGCGGCGTTACCATTTGCATGTGCATGGCGTCGGCCAGCCGGACAGTTTGCAGGTATGGACACCGGCGGGGGAGGAAACGGCCGTTACCGCCTACGACTCCACTGCCGAAATCTTCTCAATTGAGACGGAGCCGCTGCCAATCACTGCCGGCTTGCGCCTGACTCTGGCTGTAGAAGCCGATTCCCTCTTCAGCCGCCGCGACCGCACGGCCGAGAAAGTATTCGACATGCTGTGCGCTTTTCGGTTGGCGACAATCACAAAATCGGGGATTTGGGAATATTTGCCTAAACTGCGCCTCAATCCGGGGCTGCTGGACGAGTTCACGCCCAATCTGACCGAGGCGCAAATGATGGCTTTGTTGGATGTGCTTGTGAGCGATGCGTAATTAGTGAACGTCTATAAATTACTTCCCTTTTTGAGATTGGAGACTGGTGAACTGGAGACTGGTAGTCGCTAATCTCCAGTCTCCAGTCTCAGGAAGTAAATCTTAGATAGTTACATTAGTTGTTGAGTGTGACCTGAATGACGCATTGGCCGATTTCGCTTTGGGCGGTGTTAACGGCCGTTAACCGCACCAAATACGGCCCATTCGCCCACTGACTTAGATTGACGCTGCCCAAAAACCCGTCCCGAACCGGCTGATCAATCTCCCGGCCCAAAAGCGAGGCCCAATCCCCATTCGTCTCCGGCCCATTGGCTTCCAAACGGTAGAAAAGGAAATCTGCGGGATCGGCCGTGCCGGAAAATGTAATGGCGCCGGAAACAAAAGCGCCATTTCCCGGTTCGCTAATGTTGAGGTTGGCAGTACAGCCAATGAACGGCGTGATGGTTGGTCCCGGCGGCGTGGGGGGCGTAATGGGGTTTTCTCCCGGCGCTGGCGTGTCATTGGCGGCGGGCGGCGGTGCGGCCCCCGGTTGGCTGGCCAGGGTGATGGTGGGAACCAGCGGCGGCGTGGAAGTGGGCAGGGCGATTTCGGCCGTGCCCAGCGGTGTGGGCGATGAGAGCCGCGTCGAAAAAATGTCTGGCGTGGGTGTGGGCAGCTTGAACAATTCTTCCGGCAAATCCGGCCTGATTTGCGCGTTCACAAAGTAAACAAAGCCGATAATCGCGGCGAAAATACCGATAAAGAGGATGGCGTTGTTGCGGATGCGAGCGCCGGTTTCCCGTTCCAGCCCAAACATCGCCCGCCGCAAAATGCGCTGCGACCGGATGAATTCACTGATGAACCAAAAAAGTCCCAGCGTGCTGATGATGTAAATCCAAACATCGTTTAAGATGAGGAAGACGTAGAGTGACTCCATGTGGGTTGGGGATTAGGGGCTGGGGACTAGAGACTAGAGACTAGAAAATCTCCAGTCTCAAATCTCTAATATTCAGTCACTAAATCTTTTTCAAAACGCCGCGCAGCAGCGCAGTCAGTCTTGGAATGATGAGTTTGCCGATTTCCAGTACTTCGGTATGGGTTAGTTCTGTGCCCGGTTTAGGATCGGGGACGGCCTTGTTGGTGATGGAGGAGATGCCCAGGATGCGCATCCCGGCGTGGCGGGCGATGACGACGGATGGCACGGTGGACATGCCGACGGCATCGGCGCCGACGGTGCGTAAGAAGCGAAGTTCGGCGGGGGTCTCGAAGCTGGGGCCGGCCACGTAGGCGTAGACGCCTTCCTGGATGTTGAAATTGTTGGCAACGGCCGTTTCCTTTGCCAGTTTGCGTAATGCCGGGGTGTAAGCGTCAATCATATCGGGGAAGCGGGGGCCGAAGGCGTCGTCATTGGGGCCGCGCAGCGGGTTGTTGCCGGCAATGCCCAGCATGTTCAGATGGTCTTTGATGATCATCAAATCACCGGGCGTAAATGCGGCATTGATGCCGCCGGCCGCGTTTGTCACAATCAGTGTGCGGACGCCTAACATGTGCATTACCCGAATGGGCAAAACGATGTTTGCCATTGGATGGCCTTCATAAAAATGGGCGCGGCCTTGTTGTACTAAAACCGTTTTCCCTTCTAATTTGCCAATCACCAGGCGGCCGCTGTGGCCGGGAACGGTGGAGGCGGGCCAGTGGGGGATTTCTGCGTAGGTGATGATGTCGGGGTCTTCGATGGCGTCGGCCAGGCTGCTTAAACCGGAACCGAGTACCAGGCCGATGGTTGGTTGGTAGTTGGTGCGGCTACGAACGGCCGCTGCTGCTTCTTCGACTTGGGTGTGAGTAATAAATTCGTTCATAATGCCTCGTTACACAAAGAATGCGCGAACACCGCCGGGGATTCGCGCATTTATGTGATGTGTCATGGCTGGATTAGGATTCTTTGTCTTTCTCTTCGTCCGACAACTGCGTGTAGATTTGCGTGGTGGAGATGTTGGCATGGCCCAGAAGCTGCTGTACTTCTTGCAAATCGGCGCCGCTTTCCAATTTGTGGGCGGCGAAGCTGTGCCGCAGCGTGTGCGGCGTTACCGAAGCGCTCAAGTTGGCCTGTTTGGCGTATGCTTTGATGATGAGCCAGAGGCCTTGCCGGGTTAGCTGCTGCCCGCGATGGTTGAGGAATACGGCCGTCTCTTCTTTGTTTTTGACCAGAAACGGCCGTCCTCTCTCCAAATACTCGGTCAAAACAGTCTGCGTGAGTTTGTCAAACGGCAGCTCGCGCACCTGATCGTCTTTTCCGGCGCAGTACAAAACGTTATTTTCTAAATCAATATCTTTTTGGTGAAGCGATACGACCTCTGTCACGCGCATTCCTGTGGTGTACAACATGGTTAGCAAGGCCGTATCGCGTAAATTTTTAGGGGTTTCTTTTTCGGTGGGGGCTTTCAGCAGCCGCTCAACATCTGCTGTGGATAAGGTTTGCGGCAGCCGCTTTTTGACGCGCGGCGACTCGATATGAGTGGTTGGGTTCTCACTGATGTATTGGCGGGCGTGTAAAAAATTGAAGAGGGATTTAACTGCTGCCACTTTTCTGGCAACTGAAGAGGAGGCATACGCCTGCGTTTTCATGTATTCAACATATTCGTTAACGATAACGGCCGTTACATCTGCCCAATCCGTCAAATCGCTGTGCTGACCATTTTGGATAAAATGGACAAATTGATTGAGATCGTTTTTATATGCGGCTATCGTATTGTGTGAATAGTTATGTTCTTGTCGCAGAAAATCCAGAAAAACGAGCAGCGTTTTTTCCATCGCTGATGCTCCTGTCTGTCTCTATGTTATGGTGTAGTTGTCTTGCGTGTAGCAACCATTCCGGTCAAATAATTCAAAAAACATGCCGGGGCTAACATAGGAAAGATAAAACCAAAATCTATTGACGCTGTACTTGATACGAGGCGCTAATTCCGTGAATAAATGCACCTGTTAAAAGATTATGTAACGATAAACTTACAGGCATTATAGCATTACTTTTCATAAGATCAACCGTAAATCAACATAAAGTATTACAGATAGGGGAATGCCACACCTATACGAACAAAAACGGGAAGGCTGCGGCATTATGTAAAATGAAGGCGGGTTTTGTTGGTGGCTGTGATAATAATTGATATGATATGCTTCTTCAATGAGTGAATGGGCCGCTTTCAACCCATTCTCGATCTTTACTATCCCACATTTTTTGGAGGAATATCAATTATGAGTTCAAAGGAACCGCAACGGGTTATCATCGCTGGCGCTGCCGGCCGTGATTTCCATGACTTTAACACGGCATTTCGCAACAATGAGAACTACAAAGTTGTCTGCTTTACGGCAACCCAAATTCCCAACATCGAAGGACGTCGTTACCCGCCGGCATTATCTGGCCCTTTGTATCCTGAAGGGATACCCATTTATGCCGAAAGCAAAATGGAAGAACTGATTAAGGCGCACAACATTGATGAAGTCGTCTTCTCTTACTCTGATGTGACTCATGAATACGTGATGCATCTGGCGTCGCGCGTGCAGGCTGCCGGGGCTGGGTTCCGGTTGATGAACCCGCGCCAGACCATGATCAAATCAAGCAAGCCGTTGGTTTCCGTTTGCGCGGTGCGTACCGGCTGCGGCAAGAGCCAAACCTCTCGGCGTGTGCTGGAGATTTTGCAGAATGAATTGGGCTATGAGCGCGTTGTTGCCATTCGCCATCCGATGCCATATGGCGATTTAGCCAAGCAGGCTGTGCAGCGGTTTGCCACGTATGAGGATATGGATGAAGCTGAGTGCACCATTGAGGAGCGCGAAGAGTATGAACCTTATATCGCTCGCGGCGCGGTGATTTATGCCGGGGTGGATTATGAGGCGATTTTGCGCCAGGCGGAGCAGGAGGCGGACATCATTATCTGGGATGGCGGCAACAATGATTTGCCTTTCTACCTTTCCGATTATCATATTGTCGTGGTTGATCCGCATCGGCCGGGGCATGAACTACGTTACCATCCGGGCGAAACTAACTTGCGGTTGGCGGCGGCGGTGGTCATCAATAAGGTGGACACGGCCGATAATGACAACATCATTACCGTACAGCGAAATGTACGCCAGGCGAACCCGGATGCTGTTCTTGTTAAAGCGGCGTCGCCCATCTTTGTGGATGATCCGGCGGCCATTCGCGGCAAGAAGGTGTTGGTGGTGGAGGATGGTCCCACGCTGACACACGGCGAGATGGCTTACGGCGCCGGTGTTGTGGCGGCTGATTATTTTGACGCCGCCGAAATTATTGACCCGCGCCCGTATGCGGTGCGTTCTATCGCAGCGACGTATGAAAAGTATCCGACGACGGGCGCAGTTTTACCGGCGATGGGGTATGGCGGCGATCAGATTGCCGATCTGGAGGAAACGATTAACGCCACTCCGGCTGATATGGTCATCATTGCTACGCCCATTGACCTGGGTAAGGTGGTTAATATCAAGCTGCCGCATCAACGGGTGCGCTATGAACTGCAAGAGATTGGTCAGCCGACGCTGACGGAGCTGCTGCGGGAGCGGTTTGGTAAATAAGCGAGAGGGTAGAGCTAGAGCGAGAGGAAGAAAAAGCCTCTCGCTCTAGTTGCGGAGTGACATCATGAGCCTGTTTAATGGTGAACGCCTGACGAATGAGACGTTTAAGCTGGATGTGGCGCGGATGCGTCGGGGATGGTATTCGGATAAGTATTTTGCCAATATCGCTTTGATGCTGGAGGGGGTGCGGCAAAATGGCGGTTATACGGGCCGGTATGCGCGGGATGTCGGGCGCGATCCGGCTGGGTTGAATGTAGGCGATATTGAGGTGGAGATGCAGTTTTTCACGCGCCGCCGAGGTAAGACGGTGGTTGTAGGCGTGGATAAGGCGCTGACGATGCTGCGCCATTGTACGGGCTATTTTGATGAGGATGATGAGTGGGTGGGGACGTGGCAGGATTTGGAGGTAACGGCCGTTCACGATGGCGCCATTACCGAATATCAGGGGGATCCATTGGCCGTTCAGCCGGTTATTAAGGTGCACGGCCGTTACCGGGATTTTGCGCTGCTGGAAACGCCGATGCTGGGCATTCTCAGCCGGGGCAGCCGCATTGCCACCAATGTGTACAATGTGCTGCGGGCGGCCAAAGGTAAGCCGGTATTGTTTTTTCCGGCCCGATTTGATTTGCATGAAGCACAGGCGGCTGACGGCTATGCGTATGACATTGCCGTGGATCGGTTTAATATGGATTATGAGGGGAAGTTACGGCCGTTTGTCTCCACCGATGCGCAAGGTGATTGGTGGGGCGGAGCCGGCGGCGGCACTGTCGCTCATGCCGCCATTGCCTGTTTTTTAGGCGATACGGCCGCCGCCATGATGGCCTTCGCTGAATTTGTGCCGCCGGAAGTTTCCCGCATTGCGCTGGTAGATTTTAACAATGATTCTGTCCAGGATAGTTTGCGTGTGATGAAAGCAATGTTTGCCCGCTATGCCCAACTTATGGAAGCCGGAGACGTGGCCGAGGCGCAAAAATATGTCCTTTTTGGCGTGCGGCTGGATACCAGCGGCAGTATGCGGGATGTTAATGTGCCGCCGTTGGGTGATCCGGGGCTGGATTTGGGCGTGACGCCGCGTTTGGTTTTTAATGTGCGGCAGGCATTGGATGCCGCCTGGGGCCAGTGGGATTTGCCGTCGAGCCAGATTGAAATGGCCCGGCGTTACTGCCGGGAGGTGAAAATCGTCGTCACCGGCGGGTTTAATCCCGATAAAATTGCCCGCTTTGAAAAGTTGAATGTGCCGGTTGATATTTATGGCGTTGGGTCGTCGCTGATTCGGAATGATAAGACGACGAATACGGATTTTACGGCTGATGTGGTGCGGGTAAAGGTTGACGGCGAGTGGGTGGATTTAGCCAAAATCGGGCGCGGAGCCTGCGCTAATCCTGATTTACAGCCGGTGGATTTGGCCGGTTTGTAGCATGATTTGGAAAGAGATACATTTCATTTTAGTTGAAGTGACTGTCACGGGGCGCATAATCGTAAGTTACCCAAGGTCGTTTGCCCCGTGACAGTCACTTTGGCTCAGCTCATTTTATCGGCTTAGTTTTCGCGTGCGGTTAGCGTCACTTCAATGGTGAACGCATCGGCTACGGTGAGTGTGTTGGCAAATGATGGCGGGTCAATGCCAAAATCGGTCATGTTGAGGGGGAGGGTGGCGGTTCCTTGCAGGGTGTCACCGGTGAGAACGGCCGTTACCTCAAAGGTCACATTTTTGGTCACATCCCGCACGGTCAGGTCGCCGTTTAGCTGGAAGGCGACGGTTTCCCCTTCGGTGATGGTTTCTGGTAAGCCGGTGGCGGAAACGGCCGTAAACACAGCTTCCGGGAAAAAGTCCGATTCAATCGCATGTTCACGCAGCCATTCGTCGCGCCGATTTTGGTCCGTCTTCAATCCCGCCATATCCACCGTGACTTGAGCCGCTTCTAGTAAATCGGGCTTATTCGGATTGATTTGGATGTATCCTGTCACGCCTGGCGTTGTGCCGACAACTACTTTTTGACCCGCTTCGATCCCCAGTTTGTCCAACGCGCCGGCAAAAAACTCCTCATTGACAATGTAAGAGGCTTGCGATTCGGCCGGATCAATGACAAATTTTCGGGAACCTTCGGCTGTTGGCGCTTCTTCTGGTTCCGATGCAGTTGTGGCTGGCGGCGGCGTGGGGGCGGTTTTTGTGCCGCCGCACGCGGCCAACAGCATCGTCAACGCTGTGACCAGGCCAAAAATTAAACGTGTTTTGTTACTCATTTTTATCTCCTTTACTGTAAGGGGACCCCGTCGGGCCTGTAGATTGGTAAATTGTTGGGATTACGGCCGTATTCTTGCAAAAAAGCGCGCATGAACAGTGAATAAAGCCCTTCGTGACGCATTGTTGGTTTGTGGGAGGGAACAGCCAGCCCCGATGTGAAGCCTTGTTCATGAAAAAAGTCAATCAACTGTTCATTCTGGCTAATCAGGTGCAGCGGCGTGTCCCATCCATCCGAATAACGGGCGACGCGGGCCGGTTGATGGTCGCCGATGATGATGAATATGTCATTCTCATCCGCCTTTTGGGTGATGAAGTTGGTCAACATGGTTAGTTCATATTCGATGGATGCCAGATATTGCCGGCGCATGACTGCCAGCGGCAGGCGCTGTGCCGGCGGTGGTTCGACTGGCGGCGCACTGTTCCAATCTTGCCAGTCGGGCACAACGTCTGGCAGCGGCGTCCAGGGGTAGTGCGAGTTTTGGGTGATGTAGAAGAATACATGCGGCGTATCGGCGGTTTGTTCCATCTGTTCATAGGCGAAATTGAGGGCGTATTGGTCTGGCGGCGACGGCCCCCAGCCAAAGAGCGGGCCGTCGTACTGCATGTCGTAAAAGCGCAGCCATTCATCTACGCCGTAGAAGTTTTTGTATCGCTGCCATTCGATGTCGTTTAGTTGGTCGGAATTGGCAGAGAGACGGTAGCTGCGATAACCCTGTCCCCGGAGGTAGTTGACGAGATGCGGGAATGGCTGGCCATGATTGTACCGGTTGAACATAGCCAGATATTGAGCGTGGGAATTCAAGTGCAGGCCGGAAAGGGCGCTGGTGTACGAAATCCAGGAGCCGCCGCCCCAGGTGGGCGCGTCGCTTAGGGCGGAGGCGATGGCCCAATGGTCTTGGTTGAGTTGTTCGGTCAAGGTTTCGAGCAGATGGTTGTAGGTTTGGCGGAAATCGGTGCGTTTGTAGAGGACGCTGCCGTAGGATTCTAAAAAAATGAGGTAGATGTCTGGTTTTTGGTTTAATTCGGTTGTGGTGAATTGGTAGAAGGGGGCGAGCTGCTGGTTGTCGAAGCGGTCGGCTTCTAGTTTGGCGGTGTGGGAAAGGTGGCTGGTGCGGGCGATTTTGGCGGTGAAGCTGGTAACGGCCGTTTCCACACCGCCCAAATCTCCTTGCCGCAGCGCCAGCGGCCCCCACACTGCCACTGCCAATCCAGCCAGCCCCAGCCGGGTTGCTTTTGTCAAACGCCCGGCCGGAATGCCGGCTAAAAGCAACCAATTCAAGCCAAACAGAAATGCCAATGCCAGCAAAATCAGCAGCCCGCCGCCTGCGTACATCCAGGGGGAGAGCGACAAGCTGTTCAAGACGAAACGGAACCCGTCGGCGAATAAGAAAAAATCGTTGTAAACGATGGGTTCTAACAGGTAGTAGGAGCGCACAAATCCTTCATACACAGCAAAAAGAAGCTGGGCCAGATAGAGGATTGATGCCGCTGCCACAAACCACCCCCGCCGCAGGGAGGGCGCGGCGATGCTCAGCAAGGTCACGGCCAGCAGTTCTATGTTCAAGCGGAAGATGTCGAGGTTATCGCGCTGCAGAAAGAAATCAAAGATGGCGGCGGTCAATTTCATGTCTGACAAGGTTTCCCAGGGCCAAAATGTGGTTTCGGCCCGAAAAAACAGGTAGATGGGCAGGAAGAGTAGATGATTGAGCAGCAAAAAACTGCTCCAAAAGATCAGGTTGGGGTGTCGGGCGATGATGCGTTTAGGGATGGTTGTCAAAATCTGTGCCAGAGGTGACAGTCACTCGCTAAACATCGTGGTTTGGGCTAATACCTCTGGGAAAAGTGACTGTCACCTGTGTTACTTCTCGCTTATGGTAACGGCCGTTACAAAAACATACATGATTTCATTGCAATTACCAGCCGCCACGACATTATAGAATGGCTTGGCGCTCACAATCAACTGAAATGGTGGAAACGGCCGTTTATTCATATGTTACTCTAACAAAATGAGGGTATGATAACGGCCGTTAAAATACCACCCATCACATTTCAGGAAGAGGTAAGCATGTCTGCACAAGATTCATACAATTTCAAAACAGAAGTAAAACAACTACTCCATATCCTGGTTCACTCCCTTTACAAAGACCGGGATATTTTTCTGCGCGAACTCATCTCCAACGCATCCGACGCCATGACGCGGATGCACTTCGAAATGTTGACCAATCGAGACGTTCTCGATCCTGACGTCGAGCTAGCCATCCACATCGAAGTCCCTGAAGTTGGCGAAGACGAACCCAAACGCATCATCATCAAAGATACCGGCGTTGGCATGACCAAAGATGAGCTGGTAACCAATTTAGGAACCATCGCCCAATCCGGCGCCCGCGAATTTTTAAGCAAAATGGGTGAAGACGACAGTCTCGACCCCAGTGACGTCATCGGCCAATTTGGCGTCGGTTTCTATTCTGTCTTTATGGTGGCCGACGAAGTGCGCGTCGTGTCACGCAGCTACAAGAAACGGGCCAAAGCCGCCGCCTGGATTTCCGATGGCAGCGAACAGTTTCGCGTGGAAACGGCCGAAAAAACCGATCGCGGCACCGAAATCCACATCACCCTCAAAAAAGACGCCGACGAGTTTGCCAACGAATGGAAACTCAAACAAATCGTCAAAAAACATTCCGACTTTGTCCGTTACCCCGTTTACGTGGGCGATGACGAAGAACAGGCCAACCGTCAGGAATCGCTGTGGCGCAAATCTCCCGCCAACGTTGAAGCCGAGGAATACACCCGGTTCTACCAACAAATGACGATGGACTTTGAAGAACCGATCAAGACCATCCATTTTGTTTCCGATATGCCGGTAAACGTGCGGGCATTGCTGTTCATACCCAAAAAGCGGGAACCGGGCATTTTGGCGGCGCGTAAAGAACCGGGCCTCATGCTCTACTCCCACAATGTCCTGATTGACGAATACAACACCGATTTATTACCCAATTGGCTTAGTTTTGTAGATGGCGTCGTGGATTCAGAAGATATTGCCTTGAATGTGAGCCGTGAAACGGTGCAGAGCAACCGCATCATGCGCCAGTTAGCCAAAACGGTCAAGGGGCGCGTCTTGCGCGAGTTGAAGAAACTGACCAAAGATGATCCCGAAAAATACGCCGGTTTTTGGGAGGAGTTTGGCCGGGCGCTGAAGGAAGGATTGGCGACTGATCCGGCAGCTAAAGACGATGTGCTGCCGTTGTTCCGCTATCATTCTTCTAAATCAGGCGATGCCTTAACGTCGTTGGACGAATATATCGAACGGATGCCGGAATCCCAGGCAGAAATTTATTATGTCTTGGGTGACAGCGTGAAATCTGTTGCCAACAGCCCCCATCTGGACCCGTTCAAAGCGCGTGACCTGGAGGTTTTGTATTGGGTAGACCCCCTTGATCCATTTGTGTCGCCGATGTTGACAGAGTACAAGGATAAGAAGCTGCGGAATGTGGATGATGCCGGGCTGGAATTACCGGAACTGGATGAAGCGGAAACGGCCGAGTCGGAAGATGTTTTGCCGGAAGCGGATATGAACCGGGTGATCGGCCGTTTCGTAACCACATTGGGCGAGCGCGTGACCGAAGTAAGAGAATCGAAGGTGTTGAAAAGCAGTCCCATCCGCCTCGTTTCACCGGAAGACGAAGTCAACCGTGACATGCAGCGCATCCAGCGCATCCTTGACCAAAACTACGAAATTCCTAAGAAAATCGTAGAAGTCAATCGGAGTCATGCGCTCATCGGCAACCTGGCTCGCCTTATCGCCGATAGCCCCGATGATGAACGCATCAATTTAACCATCGAACAGCTCTACGACAGCGCGCTGGTACAGGAAGGCCTGCATCCCAATCCCACCGAAATGGTTCCCCGTATCCAGCAGTTGCTAGAACTGGCAACCAGGTAAACCGGCATTTAACTGATACACAGAGCGTTCAGTTACACAGAGATTTACAGAGAAAACCCCCTCTATTCTCAGCGCAACTCTGTGTTCCATCTGAAAATGAAAAGAGCTTGTCGCCTCATTGGGACAAGCTCTTTTTATAACTTGTGGTGTAACTACTTACCCTGTCATTCCTGCGCAGGAATGACACAACATCTATACATTAGCCGATCGCCACCAGCGATAATACTTACTGCGTAGTTCATCGCGCGATGGCATGGGGAAAAAGACCAGCCGCTTCGTATTCCCAATATAAATACCACTTTTAATCGTGCGGTAAGGGAATTCAACCGATTGGACACGATTCACCATCTTCGTATGAATCTCCTTCTCGCGGATTTCCATCAGACATTCGCGTAGATGATGCAAATTGTCATAAGGCAAATCACCCCGTTCGCCAAACTCAGGATTTTTCGCCAATTCGCCAAGTTGCAGCTCCACAAAACAAGCCGCTGGCAAATGGATCGAGCTGTCAGGATGTTGGGTAAGGAAATCCCAATACATCTTAGGGTCGCGTGTGCTAACCGTCAAAGGGTGTACCGGCGCAATTTCCTGGTACATGTGCAAGTTGCCCTGAGATTCGGGAATGGCTTCGCTTTGGTCAAGCGCCAACACCTCGCCATAAGCCGTTACCAGGTAAAGTTTGCGGATAGCGCTGATAGGCACATGCTCCAAAACGCGATACGTCGCAATATAAACCGACCGCTTGGGCGCCCCGTCGTCATGAGGCACACAGCGGGCCAGACTCTTTTCAATATGAAAGAAATCATGGCGAAAATCAGGGTCTATTTCCGCAAACATGGCCTGTCCATGTTGTTTTTTATACGTACCTACAGCGTAATACGTCCCAAACTCTTCCGGCGATAACATAGAAGCAATCAACGCTTCAGGAATGAGAGATAGGTATAAGTGAGTGGTCATAAAAATCTCCTAATGAAAAATTCTCCGAGAGGCCGTCTAACAAGATTTGTCAAATTTTTTAGCACGATCAAGCATTTACCGGGCCAAATTTGACAAATCTTAGGGCGCCACCTGAATAGTTCTTTTTTCTGGTATAGGCGCATTATAACAGGTTTATAAATGGTTAAAAATAACCGGCCTGGTTGACACCAGTTGTTCCCTTCGTTACAATCTTCTCCCCTACCTCAAGTAGGATGATACTTCGATTCCAAAAGCGGGCATTCCCCGCTTTTTATTTTGTATTTCAGATTCTTTGAGCTTTTTGTGGCGTGTCGGTTTGGGAATAGATCTCCCGGTACAAACATACACAATTCCTCAAAGAGCCGGCTTTTATTGTTTGGAGGTTCTTACATATCTATGGAAACAACAATTTTTGCACAAAATGCGGCAGCATCCCGTCTTCCACTGCCTTTGATTTGGTGGCTGGCTCCAATTGGGGCCGTTTTGGCATTGGGATTTGCCTGGTACTTTTATCGTCAGGTTATGCAAGAAGATGAAGGCAATGAGAGTATGGTAGAGATTGCCCAGGCTGTACGCGAAGGGGCTATGGCTTATTTAACGCGGCAGTATCGGGTGGTGGGGCTGGTTTTTGCCGGATTGTTTATCATTTTCGGTATCATGGCTTTCCTGGGCTTGCAAAACCCAATTGTGCCGGTCGCCTTCCTCACCGGCGGCTTCTTCTCCGGCTTGTGCGGCTTTTTTGGTATGAAAACGGCGACCAATGCGTCAGCGCGGGCGGCCCACGCGGCCAGCAAGAGCCTGGACGGCGGGCTGCAAGTAGCTTTACGAGCGGGCGCTGTGATGGGGTTGGTTGTCGTCGGCTTTGCTTTGTTTGATATCTCAGTTTGGTTTTTGATTTTATATTACCTATTCCCGGCGATTGCTCCGGAAAGTTTCCTTAGCGTGGCTAATCCGCTGCCACAAATTACGGCGACGATGTTGAGCTTTGGTATGGGCGCGTCTACGCAAGCGCTGTTTGCCCGCGTAGGCGGCGGCATTTATACCAAAGCGGCCGATGTTGGCGCTGATTTGGTAGGTAAAGTGGAAGCCGGCATCCCTGAAGATGACCCGCGTAACCCGGCCACGATTGCCGATAATGTGGGCGATAATGTGGGCGATGTGGCCGGGATGGGTGCCGACTTGTATGAATCTTATGCCGGTTCTATTTTGGCAACGGCCGCTTTAGGTGTGGCGGCTGTTGTAACGGCCGGTTCCGGGTTCCTGGGCGACTTTACCCAAATGGAATTACAACTGCGGTACATCTCTGCGCCATTAGTCATCGCCGCCATTGGCGTGGCGTTGTCCATTTTGGGCGTTTATCTGGTACGCACGGAGGAAGGCGCCAGCCAGGAGAAGCTGATTGGCGCGTTGAGCCGGGGATTGTACGGCAGTTCCATTGGCATTGCTGTGCTTTCACTGCCTGTTGTTTACATTTTAGAACTGCCCAATGCAATTCCGGTTTGGATTTCGATTTTGACGGGGCTAGTAGTAGGCATTGTGGTGGGCAAGGCGACGGAGTATTACACCTCGCACGCTTATAAGCCAACCCGTGAAATTGCCCGGCAGGCGAGTACCAGCTCCGCTACGCTGCTGATTGAAGGGATAGCTGTCGGCATGGAATCGGCGGGCATCCCGGTGGTGGCGATTGTGATTGGTATTGCCGTCAGCTTTTATACGATGGGCGGCGTTAGCAATATCTCGATGGGATTGTACGGCGTCGGCATCGCTGCTGTGGGTATGCTATCTACGTTGGGCTTTACGCTGGCAACGGATGCGTATGGCCCGATTGCCGATAATGCTGGCGGTAATGCGGAAATGGCCGGGCTACCGCCGCAGGTGCGCGAGCGCACCGACCAGTTAGATGCGGTGGGTAATACGACGGCTGCTATGGGCAAGGGGTTTGCTATTGGGTCGGCGGCGCTCACATCGCTGGCCCTGTTGTCGGCCTATTTGGAAGAGGTACGGTTGGCGTTGGTGCTGCATGGGGGTGCGGAACTGCCATTGGTAAACGGCCGTGCCATTGCCGAATGGAACATGCAAGATTTTATGGTGCATTATAACGTTACTATCTTGAACCCGGCCGTTTTGATTGGCGTCTTCGTGGGGGCGGCGACCGCC
>JANTHP010000076.1 GCA_024762395.1 Anaerolineae bacterium
GCGTCACAATTTGGGGCGCATCCCCGGCAAAATACCGGTCAGGATGCAAAATTTGCTCCGTTGATTGAGGCAGATTGTCCCAGGCGTCATTCAAGCCGTCCCAGCCGCTGCGGATAAAAAGCGTCTTGGCAAAATCATGGCCGGTTGTGTAGGGAAAATAAAAAGCGTTTACCAGCGCATCGGGGAAATAGCCGGGGTCAGACACAAATTGGTAAAAATGGCTGGTGCGATTGAAAATATCAATCTTCTCCTCATCGGAAAAATAACCCCAGTCCATGTAATACTCTTGCACCAATTCCGCTTCGCCTTCCGCTAAAGCGCGCAGCGCCATATTGCTTTCAAATCCGGCATTGGCATCGGTTATCAACCCCAATTGAAAATGCTGATCTTGCATCGCGTGCATAAATTCATGGGCGTATGTCCACTGTTCCAGGGCGTTGGTGTCGTCGTCGTCACTGACCACGACAAACTCCTTCGTATCCGGGTCATAAAAACCGGCGATACTGTCGCCCAGGTAGCGGCGGGAAAGGCTGTACAAATCAAAATCGCGGGTGACAAAATCGAACGCATTTAAGACCAACACATCCTGATACGCTTCTTCTTCGCTGAGGAAGGAATCGGCTCGCAGCCGCTGGCGCAGTTCGGTGCGGGACATCAGCGTTGGTTCGATAGGTTCCAACGGCTCTAAATTACGCAAATCGGTCACGTTGGCTTCAACTTTGGCCCAAATGGGAGCGTTTCGTTCTATCATGGCCTGGTCAATGATTTTGAGTGTTATCGGTTCAGCAGCGATGGGTTCGCCGGTGCGGCTGGTGGCAACGATGCTGATGGCGTGGGTTCCGCCATAATCGGGCGTCCATTCCTGGTGAAGTTCCAACACGTCAGCGCCGGTTCCCTGCACCAGTCCCACGTTTTGCCCATTGGAGAATATGCTAATGAGACGAACGCCTTCCGGGTCAACGGCCGATACGATGAATTCCACAGGCTGCCCTAAATTGAACGTGTCGCCATCGGCCGGTTTGGAAACGACGATGCTGGCTGGCAGTGGGGTAGGTGTCACGGTAGGCGGGATGGTGGGAATGATAACAGCGGCGGCGGCAGTGGGAACGGCCGTTACCGCAGCGCTCTCTACCTGTTTTTTCGGCAGCAGTAGTACCCCGGCAATAATGATGACAATGAGGAGGAGAACGGCCGTTCCCCCGCCCACGACCCACAACAACGAATTGGAATTAGACGGCTTGGCTTGTTTCATGGCAAAAATTCCCCTTGAACAAACTAGATCGGACAATTTCTTTGACAGTCCATGCCCAAAACTATACCATTTCCCTATTTTGTGGGGCAAGAAGCTATTCGTAAAACGATTTGGCAAATCGTTCCGGTGCAAAGGAGAGCAAGATGAACATTCTTTTATTAGGCGTAGGGCTGCAAGGCAAAGCGACACTTTATGATTTAGCGCATAGTCCGGATGTACAACGCATCATCGCCGCCGATGCGAACGAGGCGGGGTTACAGGCAGCCGTCGAATGGGTCGGGAGCGACAAAGTAACGGCCGTCCCCCTCGACGCCCATGACCAAACCCAGCTAGCCAACCTGATGGCCCAAGCCGATGCCGTTATTGATTTACTCCCCGTCCCCTTCCACGACGCCGTCACCAAAACGGCCGTAGAGCAAGGCGTCCACTACGTCCATGCCTCCTACGCCACCCCCAGACAGCGCGCCCTTTCCGAGCAAGCCAAAGCCAAAGGCGTCGCCATTCTGCCTGAATTTGGCCTCGACCCCGGCATTGATTTGATTCTGGCGCAAAAACTACTGGGCGAATTAGACGAAATTCACGAATTCGACTCCTACGGCGCCGGTTTCCCCGAAGCGGCGGCAGCCAACAATCCCCTCAAATACAAAATCTCCTGGACATTTGAAGGCGTTTTGCGGGCGTATCAACGGGAAGCGCTGGTGGTGGAAAACGGCCGTCCCCGCATCATCGGCGACCGTGACATCTTTGCCCCGGAAAACATCCACATGATCGAAATAGACGGGTTAGGCGCGTTTGAATCCTACCCCAACGGCAACGTCGTCGGCTTTTTGGGCACAATGGGCATTGTCGAAACAGTGCGCAAAGCCGGCCGCTACAGCGCCCGCTGGCCCGGCCATGCCGCCTTCTGGAAAGCAATGGTAGATTTAGGCTTTTTGGAGACCAAACCGGTGACGGTAGACGGCGTTCCCGTCAATCCGCGCCACTTCATGCGCGATTTACTCACGCCGCAGCTCCAATATGCGCCCGACGAGCGGGATGTGACCTTTATTCGATTAGACGCTACGGGATTGAAAGACGGCCGTTCCCGCCGCATCGTCTACGAAATGGTAGATTACCGCGATTTGGAAACCGGCCTGCTCTCCATGCAGCGCACCGTCGGCTTCACCGCCAGCATCGGCGCCCAAATGCTCCTGCGCGGCGACATCCCCGCGCGCGGCCTGCTCTCCCCCATCACCGACGTCCCCGCCGATTTGGCGCTGGCAGAATTAGCGCGGCGCGGCATTAAAATCACGCGAAAATCAGAAACTAAAGACTAGCAGCTTGCCGGAGAAGTCAAAACTCCTTTTCCGGCGGCCTGCCAGTTTCGCCCATTCGCACCGTGCATAATTTGCAAAACGCATGGCTCATCAAATGAACCATGCCAAATTTCCCATCTATTCACTGCAACATCCGGCCCATTTTTGTATACTACCACATAGACATTGTTACAATAATTCCATTACAATGCCTTGCACCTGTCAAACCTCAGAGGCAACAGCCGCTAAATACGGTCATTTGTCATAACTGCGGCCCCTGGAGAATGCGATTGTCACCTTACTCGTTACAACGTCTGGAGACTGGAAATGGAAGATTTAACCGGCAAACAGCTAGGCCCCTATCAAATCATTAAGCCGCTTGGCGAAGGCGGAATGGCCGCCGTTTACAAAGCATATCAGCCAAGTATGGATCGGTATGTGGCTCTAAAAGTGCTGCCGCGCCATTTCGCCAGCGACCCGGAATTTGTCGGCCGTTTTTCGCAGGAAGCCCGCGTTATCGCCAATTTACAACATCCCCACATCCTGCCCGTGCATGATTTTGGCGAATCGGACGGGTACACCTATTTGACCATGCGTTTTATTGATGGCGGCACGTTGGCCGATTGGCTGAAAGAGAATGGGCCAATGTCTCTGGAAAAAATTCGCAATATCATTACCCAGGTAGGCGGGGCGCTGGATTATGCACACGCGCAAGGCGTCATTCATCGGGACATCAAACCAGGCAATATCCTGGTTGATCGTTGGGATAATTGTTTGCTAACGGATTTTGGCCTGGCAAAAATGGTGGAAAGCTCGTCCCATCTAACGCAAACAGGCGGTATTTTGGGAACGCCGGCTTATATGTCGCCGGAGCAGGGGCTGGGGAAGAAGATTGACGGCCGTTCCGACATCTATTCATTAGGCGTGGTCTTATACCAAATGGCGATTGGCCGCCTCCCTTACCAGGCCGAAACGCCAATGGCCGTCGTCATCAAACACATCCACGACCCGCTGCCACCCCCCAGCCAATTTAACCCGGACGTGCCGGAAGCATTAGAATTGGTCATCTTAAAAGCATTGGCGAAAAAACCCGAGGATAGATTTGCAACAGCGGGAGATATGGTCAAAGCGCTGCAAAGCGCAACCGAAAAACCAACGGTGGTCAAAGGCAAGCTGCCCTCGCCGCCGGAACCTGTTACGGAAGAAACGGCCGTTCCCACCACAGCGCCCCCCTCGTCAGAAACAGCCCCAACCGTCCTTGCCAGCCCCCACGAACCCGAAACGTCCAAACCAGCCGCGCCCACGCAGAAACGGCCGTTCTTCAAACACGGGCGCAAACGCATCCGCATCCGCCCCATCCTCTACATCGGATTAGGCATAATAGCCGTCGTCATCCTGGGCAGCCTCATCTTCGGCGGCGGGTCAGACAGCGCCCTAGAAGCAAACTCAATTGACGAACTACTAGGCATCATGAACGCCGCCTACGAAGACAACGACCTGGAACGCGCCTTAACGGCCGTCAACCAGGCCATAGACATCGAATCCGACCAGGCCGACCTGTACTGCCAGCGCGGCTACATCCTGCGCGACATGGAAAACTACCAAGAATCCGCCGACGCCTTCAACGAATGCTATCAACTAGCAGCCGAACAACAAATCCCCGGCCTTCCATCCACCGCATTCGGAGAAATGACCCTGTCCAACGTCTACGCCGTTACAACAGAAACAGACGACATGGCCCAAGCCATCGCCATCTTCGACAACGCCCTGCAAAACCCCGACGCTCCCCCCTGGCTCATTTGCGAACGCGGCGAATACAACACCGACTACGACAACCCCGCAGCCATCGCCGATTTTGAAACCTGCATCGCCCAAAACCCCGACGACGAATACTGGCCCTGGCGCGCCCAGTCCATCATCCACATGATAAACGCCTACACCGCAGCAGACAACGAAGCGTATCACAACGCCATTGACGAATTTTCAGCCTGGGCCGAACTAGTCCCCGACATTCCCTGGCCCTACTGCGAAATCGGCAGCGCCCACTTTGCCCTGGGCGAATACGCGCCAGCGCAGGAAGCCTACCAACGCTGCCTCGAATTAGCTGCCGACGACCCCGACACACAGGCCGCCGCGCAAAGCGGCGCCGCCCAAGCCGCCGCAAAATTGGCCCTATTCGACGGCAATCTGGAAAACGCACTGGAAAATTACAACACAGCCATTGACCAGACGCCCGACACTGGCAGCCTGTACTGCGAACGCGGCATGCTCCTCCAGGAACTTGGCTCGCCAGATGAAGCGCGCGCCGATTATGAAACCTGTCTCGAACTGCTTTACGACGACCCGGACGGCCGTTCCTGGGCCGAAGAGCTGCTGCAATCATTAAAACAATGACCCTCAACCTGACCCCCCGCGACCAAGCCATGCTCAACGGCGAAATGGGAACCGCCGCCCAAATCGCCATGCGCATCTTAACCACAATGGCCCGCGTCTACGGCGCGCCCCGCTTGCTGAACATTGAATCCGCCCACATTGACGGCTGCCTCTATCACGGCTACTCCGGCCTGGAATTTGCCCGCCGCCTGGTTGAAGGCGGCGCGAAAGTCGTTGTGCCCACCACCCTCAACGTCGGCGCAGTAGATTTATTGCACCCGGAACATTTCCGCGGCGAAGCCAGAACCGGACAGCACGCCCGGGAATTGATGCAAGCCTATGTCCAAATGGGCTGCCAGCCCATCTTCACCTGCGCCCCGTACCAATCAACACAGCGCCCCGCCTTCGGAACCCAAATCGCCTGGGCCGAAAGCAATGCCATCGTCTTTGCCAACTCCGTCCTGGGCGCACGCACCAACCGCTACGGCGATTTTATAGATATTTGCGCCGCCATCACCGGACGCGCGCCGGATGTTGGCTTACACCGGACAGAAAACCGGCGCGGCCAATTGTTGTACCGGCTGGTAGATATCCCCGACCGGCTGCTGCATGAGGATGTGTTGTACCCTGTTTTGGGTTACTTGATTGGCGCACGCAGCGGCTCAAAAATCCCTGTCATCGAGGGCTTGCCGCCAACAACAACCGAAGACCAACTAAAAGCATTAGGCGCAGCCTCAGCCTCATCCGGCGCGGTGGCCTTATTCCATGCCATCGGCGTCACGCCGGAAGCCAAAACATTTGACGACGCCTTTCAGCATCAAGAACCGGAACAAATCATCCCCGTAACAATGGCCGATTTACGAACGGCGCTGGGCAAACTGGGAACTGCGCCGGACGGAAAGATTGACGTGGTCGCGCTGGGCAGCCCCCATTTTTCGGTAGCTGAGTTTGCCCAATTGATGCCGCTATTGGAAAAATATCCGCCGCATCCAAAAGTAGAGTTTGTGGTTTCTACGCAGCGGCTGGTCTTGAACGAATTGGAAAAACGGGGCTGGCTGCAAAAATTGCAAGCGGCCGGTGTGCAGGTTGTGGTAGACACCTGCGTGGTCGTCACGCCCATTGTGCAGGCAAAAAACGGCATTTTGATGACCAATTCAGGCAAATACGCCCATTATTCACCGGGAAACATCGGTTTACAGGTTGTTTTTGGCAGCTTGGAAGAGTGTGTAAAGTCGGGGGCAAACGGCCGTGTCTGGCGCGACGAAAAGCTCTGGTAGACCAAATTTGACAAATCTTCTCGGCAACGCCAAATGGCTGTCACTTCTGGTAGTTGTATAGTTGCCCTACGGTAACTACTAAGGCTCAGAGGTGACAGTCACTTAATATGGCGATTTGTCATGACTATTGCCTCTGGAGAAAGTGACTGTCACCTTAGTAGTTACGCCCTACGTAAAAATTTATGAAAATCATTCAATCTCAAGTTCTAGTTGCCGGGCAAGGTTCCGGCAAAGTCTTAGTTCTACCGGAACCGTTAAGTTTATGGGGCGGGCTAGACCCGGAAACAGGCGAGATAATAGACCGCCGCCACCCCAATTCAGGCGATAACGTAGCCGGAAAAGTATTGGTTTTGCCCATGGGGCGCGGCTCCAGCAGCGCCAGCAGCATATTATTGGAGGCCGTGCGGCAGGACAAAGCGCCCGCTGCCATCATTTTGGCCGAAACAGACGCGATATTGGCATTGGGAGCGGCCGTTGCCCGCGAAATGTACGACGCCGCGCCGCCAGTTGTAGTGGTAAAACCAGCAGTCTATAAACAACTGCGCTCCGGGCAAACCATTACCATTGATAATAACGGCGTCATAACTATTCAATAACCGTCGGCAAGGTGGTACAATTACGCCCCGCTGCCTGACAGCGTGTATATTCATAATAGCGAGAGGATAGAGCTAGAGCAAGAACCATCTCCTCTAGCGCTATCCTCTCGCTCTGGCTTTGGAGAATAGTTTGAAACGTTGGCGATTTTGGATCGGCGCAGCTATCAGCGCCGGTTTTCTTTGGTGGGCCTTACGCGGCCTTGAATTAAGCGATGTGTGGGCCGACATACGGACGGCGAATTATTGGTGGCTGATTCCCAGTGTGGCGGTTTATTTTATGGCTGTCTGGGCGCGGACGTGGCGATGGGATTATATGTTACGGCCGTTAAAACACATCCCCCTCAGCCGCCTCTTCCCCGTCGTCGTCATTGGCTACATGGGCAACAACATCTACCCCTTCCGCGCCGGGGAAGTGCTGCGTTCCTACGTCCTGCGCCGGCGTGAAGACGTTTCCATGAGCGCCAGCCTGGCAACCGTGATTGTGGAGCGGGTTTTTGACGGGTTGGTCATGCTTATGTTTGTATTCGCCGCCCTGCCGCTGGCCCCAATTCCCAGCGACAGCATTCGTTCAATCGTCATTGTCGCCAGCATTGCCTTTTTTGGCGCTTTGGTTGTCTTTTTTGCCATTGCGGCCGTGCCGCAGCGCATTTTAGTCATTGCCGATTGGCTGAGCGCCCGTTTTTTACCAGCCCGTTTTCGACAGCCGCTTCTCGATTTTACCGCCCGCTTTATGGTTGGATTAGGCGCGCTGCGTAATTTTCGCAACGTCTTAATGATTTTCCTGACATCCGTCGTCATCTGGTTATTGGAAACGGTTAAATACTGGTTTGTCATGCACGCCTTCAACTTCCAGGTGAGCTTTTTCGCCCTGATGTTGATGAACGGCATCGTCAATTTGGCAACGACGCTGCCCTCAGCGCCCGGCTACATTGGCACGTTTGATGGGCCGGGGATTGCGGTATTGACTTTGTATAAAGTGCCAGAAACAATCGCCTCAGCCTATACACTGGTTCTTCACGCCGCATTGTGGCTTCCCATCACCGCACTGGGCGCCGTGTACATGCTGCGCGAAGGGATGGGCTGGTCTGATTTCGGTCGAGCGGTAGAAGTGGCCAGGGGGGACACACCATGAAAACTAGCATTGTAGGGGCAGGTATTGCCGGACTCTCGGCCGCATATGATTTGTTAAATGCCGGTCATGAAGTAACGATTTTTGAAGCATCTGACCATGCCGGCGGTCTGGCAGCCGGGTTCCATGATGAGGAGTGGGATTGGTATTTAGACCACTTTTATCATCATTTGTTCCAATCGGATAAAGCGATTATTGGGTTGACGGAGGAGTTGGGGATTCGGGATAAGCTGTTTTTTCCCACACCGCGCACATCTATCTGGCATAAAGGACAGATTTACCCGTTTAGTAATCCGGTGGATTGGTTTAAGTTCCCCGGTTATAACGCCTGGGATTTTTTCCGATTTGGCGCAGTAGGGGCGTTTTTGCGGTATACAAAATTTTGGCGGATGTTGGAACGGGAAACGGCCGTTACCTGGACCCGCCGCTGGTATGGACAAAAAATCCACGACATCTCCTGGAAACCACTGCTCATCAGCAAATTCGGCGCCGATTACGACCAGGTCAACATGGCCTGGTTGTGGGCCAGATTGCATGTTCGCAGCTTCAAACTGGGCTATTTTGAGGGCGGATTCCAATTTTTTGTAGATGTGTTGGCAACGGCCGTAGAAGCGCGCGGCGGCAAAATCAAACTCAACACCCCGGTCGAAAAAATAGAACCTATCACGAATCACGCATTACGCATCACAGCCAACGGCAAACAAGAAACATTTGACGCCTGTTTAGTCACCACCTCGCCGGGTCTGCTGGCAAAAATCACACCTGACTTGCCCGCCGATTATCTGGCTGGGCTGCAGCAGCTCAAAAGTATGGGGGCGGTGGCGTTGGTGTTGGCTTTGAAACGGCCGTTACTCACCGACGGAACCTACTGGCTCAACCTCCCCGCTGCCGCCGTCGACAAAAGCCAAACCGACATCCCCTTCCTCGCCCTCGTCGAACACACCAACTACATAGACAAAAAACATTACGGCGGCGACCACATCATCTACTGCGGCGATTACATCAAGCCTGACCACGCCTACTTCCAGATGAGCAAAGACGAAATCGAAACCCTATTCACCAACGCCCTAACCACAATCAATCCCGACTTTCGCCCGGAATGGGTACGTAAAAGCTGGCTCTTCCGCCAACCCTACGCCCAACCCATCCCCATGCTCAACCATTCCGCCAATATCCCCGATTTGCAAACGCCGCTGTCTGGCCTATACTTTGCCAGCATGAGCCAGGTTTACCCTTGGGACAGAGGCACAAACTTCGCCGTCGAAATCGGCCGCCGCGCCGCCCAGCGCATCATGGACGGCCTGCAATCGTAGCTAAATCGGAGCTTATTCACACAAGTAATTCATGTAAAATGGTACGACTCGAACATTAAACAGATAAAAATTGCGACGCTGAAATCCGCTAAACCGCGCAGAAATACTCGGATGAGATGGGAACAATTACCCGCCTTCTTCTCCTCTTTCTCTCCGCGAATCTCCGCCTCTCCGCGAATCTCCGCGTCCCTCTTAAGGAACTAATTATGAAAGTAATCGTTGTAGGAACAGGATTTGTGGGGCTGCCCCACGCGGCCGTGTTATCTGAATACGGCCATGAAGTATACGCCTATGATATTGACAAAGACCGCATCAACGCTTACCAGACGGGCAGCCGCGAAGCAATCGAGCGTTATGTCAATGAACCCGGTCTATATTCCATAATCGCCGAAAACAAAGACAAACATCTTTTCTTCACCAGCGACATCACCGAAATCGCCGACGGAACCGATGTATTCTTCCTCTGCCTCAATACCCCGCCCAATCGGGACGGCTCGTCAGACCTCAGCTACTACCTGAACGCCGCCAACCATCTGGGCGAACTGTTAGCCAATCGTAAGAGCGACAACCGCGTCGTGTTGGTCAACAAAAGCACCGTCCCCATCGGCACCGCCCGCCTGCTGGAAAAGGTGATGAACGAGCATGGCGTCAAAAACTTCGGCGTCGCCTCCAATCCCGAATTCTTGGCTCAGGGCAGCGCCATTTCCGGCTCGCGCAGCCCCTCCCGCGTAACGGTTGGCTGCGATCATGAAGAAGATTTTGTCATTTTGCGCCGCATCTACTCCCAATTTGTCAATCACGTCAGCATCCGCTACCTGGAAACCACGCCGGAAACGGCCGAAGCGATCAAATACGTCGCCAACACACTGCTGCTCACCTACATCTCTTTCTGGAATGGTGTTGGCGCGCGATTGGGCGAAATTCACCCCAATTTACGCATGGAAGACCTCAAAATCGGCGTCACGTCCGACAGCCGCATCAGCGCCTGGGGATCTTATGTGAGCAATGGCGCCGGCGGAAGCTGCTTTGGCAAGGATATTCAATCGCTCATTTATCAGCTTAATCAGGCCGGCCGTTCCACCGATTTGCTGCAAGCGGTCTACAACATCAATGAGTACCAGAAAAAATATCTCATTGATCGGGCTGAATATGAGGCGGGTTTTGATTTTAACCAGAAAAGCATTGCTTTGTTGGGATTAGCCTTCAAAAAGCGCACTAACGACATGCGCGATTCGGCCGCTTTGAAGGTAGTGGAGACGCTGTTGGCGCGCGGGGTCAAGGAGATTCGCGCTTACGACCCGCTGGCAACAGAATCGGCGCAAACTTACTGGTTCAATCCTGAGAAAAATGAACTGTTTAACCGCATCACCTACTTCGATTCGGCCAAAGAGGCGATTGCGGGCAGCGATGCGCTCTATATTTCGACGGATTGGGAAGAGTTCCGGGGGCTGTCCCGCACAATTGAGATGACGGTTGAGCCGCCTTATTTGGTGATTGACGGCCGTCGCATGATGCCTGACTTCAAGGAATTAGTGAAGAAAGGGTTCCAGCACATTTCGGTGGGCGGGACATACCTGAAGCCGTGATGCGTGAAACGTGAAACGTGAAACGTGAAGGAAAGTTCATCACGTTTCACGTTTTACGTTTCACGCTAGTATTGCGCCAGACTGCCGTCGGCGCGGGCGCGGTTGACGGCATAGCGAAAGACCCACAGCGAGAAAGGGAACAGGAGCAGGCAGAAGAAAAGCAGCGCCCACAAATCCGGGGCCAATTCGGCCCAGGATGCGCCGGCGAGGAGCGCCAAACGCATCCCGCGCAAGGCGTAGGTGATGGGCAGCAGCTTCGCGGCCGCTTGCAGCCAGTTGGGCATGACCTCAATGGGATAATAAACACCGCCCACCAGATTCGCCAAATTGCCAAATAACGCCGTCACCGGGTCGCCGCGCTTGACGATCATGATGACGCTGGCGGCCAAAATGCCGATGCTGGCAAAGGAAATGATGCCCAGCAGCAAGATGAGCAGCGCGGCGGGAACATTGGCCCCGCTCAGGTCTAATCCCAGCAGCAAAACGCCGACGAGCAGGTAAACAAGCACGCGAAAGGTGGTGTAGGCGTAGCTCCACACGGCCGATCCCACAATCACCAGCGGTACAGGGACGGGCGTCATCATCAGCGCTTCCAGCGTGCCGGTGGTTTGCGCCTGGCGCAGGGCGCGGGCAAAGCCGCTAAGTCCAACGCCAAAGTAGCCGCCCAGGGCAATGCCAATGATGACGAAGGCGAAGTAGTCGCCGTCATAATCGGCCAGCAGGGGCGCGGCGCTGTCGCCGATAAGTTGGGCCAGGAAGTAAAAAATGAAGGCGCGAAACAAAATGCCGCCAATGCCGACGAGGAAGGCGAAGCGGTAGCTAATTTCGGTATAGAAATCGCGGGTGAGGAAGGCGAGCAAGAGTTTACGAGTGGCGAGTGGCACGTGTTCGCGCAATTCATCCTTCATCATTCATCCTTCATCATTCAGCCTTCATCATTCGTAAAATGTCGAAAGACTTCTTCCAGCGTAGGCGGGGCGCTGGCGATGTGGCGGATGGGGATGTTGTGACGGCGGAGGATGTCGAGAACGGCCGTTAACACCCCATCCCCTTCTTTTGCCCGGAATTGTAGACGGCCGTCCTGGCAGCTAATGGTTACGATCTCTTGCAAGGATTGGGTAACGGCCGTCCCCATCTCCCCCACATCCAGCGTATAAACCTGCTCCCGGAACAACTGCCGACGCAGCGCATCCGGCGCGCCCGTCGCTCGAATTTGCCCCTTGTGCATGAGCGCCACCCGGTCGCATAACGCCTCCGCCTCCGCCAGATCGTGGGTAATGAGGAAGACGGTCAA
This sequence comes from Anaerolineae bacterium, assembly GCA_024762395.1. Classification (GTDB taxonomy): domain Bacteria; phylum Chloroflexota; class Anaerolineae; order Promineifilales; family Promineifilaceae; genus JACKCC01. The sequence goes on from JANTHP010000076.1 coordinate 12,116, forward strand.
ATTCTGCTCGGCCATGAGCTGCCGGATGAGGTTGTGCAGATGCTGGGTGGCTTTTGGGTCGAGGCTGCGGCTGGGTTCGTCGAGAAAGAGGATTTGGGGGCGGTGCAGCAGGCTGCGGGCGATGGCAAGCCGCTGCCGCATCCCACTGGAGAGCTTGCCAAAGCGGCGGTCGGCAACGGCCGTTAAATCTACTGCGTCTAAAACTTGATTGATACGTTGGGCGGCGGAACGGCCGTTTAACCCATACATCGCCGCAAAAAAAGCCAAATTACGCCGGGCCGACAGCCGCCAATAAAAACTGCGGTCGTCGGACGCCGCCAATCCCACCGCCGCCCGAATCGCGCCCGCATCGCTCAAATCGTGGCCGGCGATGGCCGCCGCGCCACTGCTGGGCAAAATGAGCGTGCAAAGCATTTTGACCAGCGTCGTTTTACCGGCCCCATTGGGACCAAGCAGGCCGAACAGCTCGCCGGGGGGAATGGAGAGGGAGAGGTTGGAAACGGCCGTAACCGTCTCTCCAGCCCGCCGCCAACCGCCCGATTTTTCATAAACTTTGGTCAAATCATGCGCTTCAATGGCATTCATAGCCACATTGTACTTGAGTAATGACAACGGGCGAAGAAATCGCCGTTTCTTCGCCCGTTTTTCGTGAAAAAGCGTTGACAAGTTTCGTCAACGCCTCGTTTTACACAGACGCTATCAGGAAAACTTGTCAACTCTCCCGGAATAATGAAAAGATACGCTCGCTCGGTATCAACGCGGCGGCATATTGATGACCTGTTCCGGGAAGATCAGGTTCGGGTCTTCGATTTGCGGGTTAGCGGCAATCAAGTCTTGTAAATTGACGCCGGTTTGGTTGGCGATTTTTGCCAGATAATCGCAGTCGCCGACGATGTAGGTATCGCCCTGGTCAATGCCGGGCCGCCCTTCGCCGCAAGAGAAGGTTTCGCCGCCGGTTGTTTCCGCCTCGGCGGCAGTTTCCGACTCGGCAGCGGCAACGGCCGCCTGGATGGGTTCGCTGCCGGTTTCGCTGCCAACATCGCGCGCGATGAATTCATGCTCGCCGGCTTCGGGGGTGAAGTTGAATGACCAACTGCCATCGTCACCGACAACGGCCGTTCCCACCACAACGCCATTATCCAGAATCTCAACCTCGCTGCCCGGTTGGCCCGTGCCGCTAAACGCGACCTCGCCGCTGGCTAATTCATCGCCGCTGGCGGGACTGGTAATGCTGGGCGCCGCCGCTGCCATTTCCGGCATGGTAAAGCTGAATGGCTCAACCTGGAGCGCATTGCCGCCGGCGTCCATTGTTTGCAGGCCGATTTCATGTTCGCCGGGGCCAAGTTCGTAATCAAACGACCATCGCCCATCATCGCCGACAACGGCCGTTCCCACAACTTCGCCATCTACCAAAATATCAACGTCACTACCTGGCTGGCCGGTTCCACTCAGGGGGAATGGGTTGTCAGCGCCCATGTCCGGCAGCGTCATTTCAGGCATCACAAAGGCAGCGGGGATGGAAACGGCCGTTGGCTCTGATTCCATAACCACATTGCCGTCGGCGTCCAGCAAGCGGGCGCTCAATTGATAATCGCCGCCCGCCAGTTCAATGGGGAACGACCAGTTGCCATCGGCATCGGCGGCTGCCTGTCCGACAACTTCGCCATCTACCAGCAGGTCAATAACCGCGCCAGGATCGGCTTTGCCATGCCAATCAAACCCGCCTGCCGCAAAATCTTCAGGCAGGTCAAAGGCGGGCATGGTTGGGGCGATGTTGAGGGGAGCAGGGTCGGAAACGGCCGTTTCCATCCCATCCGCATCCAATGACCGCACGCTTAACGAACCGGCTCCAGCCGCCAACATGACCGGTAATTCCCAACGGCCGTCAGCGTCAACCGTTGTTGTCCCCACAGCTTCACCGTCAATCATAACCTCAATGGTTGAACCGGGCGCCCCTTTACCCGCCAGGTTAAATTCGCCGGGCTGCAATTCCCCGCCGGGCAGTTGGAAGGTAGGCGCAATGGGTTCAACTGCGACGGGTTCGGCCTCTTCAGCGCCTGTGTCTGCCATTTCTGGTTCGGTTTTCGTCTCTGTTGCTGCGGCGGTGGTGTCGGTAACGGCCGTTTCCGTTCTAGTATCCGCGCTGCGTCCGGCCAGCAACTGCCAAATCAACAATGCGGCCAACACCAGCGTCACAACGATCTTAAAAATATCAAAGCGTCGTACTTCAGCCTTGGTTCGATGGTGAATCATCTCTAGTTCGCCCCCTTCTTAGCCGCAAATTCCACCGCCTCGGCAATCCAGGCTTTGGGATCAATGGCTTGCCACTCTTCCGGGCTGATGATTTCTTCAGCGCGTTCCGATGTCAAGGCCGCCAAATCGGCGAAGGTGAAAACCCCGGCTTCGTTGAAACGGCGGGCAAACACTTTGCCGATACCGTGAATCTTTTCCAGTTGATCTTTTTCCTTGATTACTTCTTTGATGATAACTTCAGGCTCACGATTCAACGCTTCTTGCAATTTCCCTTCCATTTCACGGATTTTGATGTTAGCGATATCTAACTCGGCTTGTAAATCCGGCACGGCCGTTTTCGTTTCATCTTCGCGCCGCCAAAACCGCCAATCTATAATCCATTCAGCTAACCAGCCTACAATCAAACCAATGATAAACATCACCCACACATTCATTAGAATTTTCCTCCAAAAACAAATTGTTCGTTATTCCTACAATTAATAATTTGTGATACGGATCGTTTCCCAAAATCGAGATATGATCATTCCTTCATTAGACACAAAATTGGTCGTTTAGTCACAGAAGTCGGGCATAAGTAGGCGTAATTACAGCCATTGACAGCCGCCCGTCAATGGCTATAATTACGCTCACCAAGCCCTGGTGGCGGAATTGGCATACGCGGTAGGTTGAGGGCCTATGCTCTTATGAGCGTGGAGGTTCGAGTCCTCTCCAGGGCACTACGCCGAGATTGAAAACAATCTCGGCGTTTTTATTGCAAGGTGGTAGAGTGGCAAAGTGGCAAGGTGGCAAAGTGGCGGAGTGGCAAAGTAGCAAGGTAGCAAGGTGGCAAGGTGGAAAAGTCGCTTCCTCTCCACCCCGCCACTCCGCCCCCTACATCTCTTCAAGCATCCGTCGTACCCCCTGCGCCAGGGTAATGTACGGACGAAATCCCAACAACTGCTGCGCCCGGCTGATATCGGCTGCCAAATGGGGCACACCGCCGCTTTTTTCCCGGTTATAAATACGGTTTACGCGCCGATTTGTCACTTGTTCAATCTGAGCGACTAGTTCGTTAATGCTTGTTTCATGGCCGCTGCCGATATTGATAATTTGCCGGTTGACCTGGCGCGCCGTCGCCGTGCTGACCAGCGCCGCCACCACATCGCTTACATAAACAAAATCCCGCGTTTGGTTGCCATCGCCAAAAATAACGACGGAACCGCCGCTGACGGCCTGCCGAAGAAAGCGAGGCACAACGGGCGCGTGAGAAGCCGGCAGGGATTGACGCGGCCCATAAGCGTTGAAAATTCGCAAAGCGACGGTTTCGATTCCCCACAATTCGCCAATGGTGTGGATGTATTGTTCGGCAGCCCATTTACTAACGGCATAGGGGGAATCGGGGCGGGGCGTGTCATTTTCATGAACGGGTTGGTGGGGTTGACGGCCGTAAATGGCCCCCGACGACGTAAACACCACCCGTTTCACGCCCGTATCCCGCATCGCTTCCATCAAACTAACCGTTCCACCGACGTTTACCCTGGTGTATTCGCGCGGGTGCAGATAGGATTCGGCCACAGATACGCGGGCGGCTAAATGGTAAACGCAATCTACATCATGCAGCAATGACCACAACAAGGGAATGTTATCCACATCCCCCTGCGTGAATTCAATGGACGGGTGCAGATACGCTCGACGGCCGTTACCCAAATCGTCCAACACAAAAACATCATGGCCATCCGAGGCCAACTGATTAGCCAGAGCCGAGCCTAAAAAGCCGGCGCCGCCCGTTACTAAAAACCGCATAGAATTCTCAAGCGAAAAATCATCTCATAATTCTTTTGTAACCACTCAGGCTTGTCAAAGGCGAAACAGGGCTTCGACAGGCTCAACCCTCGTATAACCATACGACTATATGGTCACAATCCTTCCAAGGTATATCTCAAAACACAATCAGAGCAAAACTGAAATATAAAAAATAATGCCCACTGTCCAATTAATTATTGTCCAGTAGGCACTTAAAAACAAATTACCCTAAACAGTATAAAAACAGCAAGATTGTGG
>JANTHP010000077.1 GCA_024762395.1 Anaerolineae bacterium
AGCGTTGTCGAAAAGATTTGTCAAATTTTCTAGCATGATCAGGCGCTTACCAGACTAAATTTGACAAATCTAAGGGGGACACCTGAATAGTCACAAAAAATCTGTGTTTATCCGTGAAATCCGTGTCCCAGTATTCTTTCGACAAGCTGCTAGAGGCTGGAGATTGGACGGTCTCCAGTCTCTAATCTCCAGTCTCCAGTCTCTGTTCGTGAATCTCTAGTCTCCAGTCTCCCAACACGTTACAATGGGAGCATGGATTATCTCGACACATTAAATGAAGCCCAGCGCACGGCCGTTACCGCCCCGCCCGGTCCCGTACTCGTTCTCGCCGGCCCCGGCAGCGGCAAAACCCGCGTCCTCACCCACCGCATCGTCTACCTCATTCGGGAACTCAATGTCTCCCCCTGGCACATTTTGGCCGTTACCTTCACCAACAAGGCGGCCAAAGAGATGCGGCAGCGCGTGGAAGAGATGATGGACGGCCGTCTCCGCGGGCTAACCATGGGCACATTTCACTCCGTCTGCGCCCGCATCCTGCGCCGCGAAACCGATAATTTGACTTGGTACGACCGCGATTTCGTCATCTTCGACACCGCCGACCAGCAGCAAGTCGTCAAACAAGCCCTCAAAGACCTCAACCTGGACGACAAAAAATTCCCGCCGCGCAAAATGCTCAACGGCATCAGCAACGCCAAAAACGAACTCATCACCCCCGACTTGTACCAGGCCACCAACTACATCGCCACCGTTACCCAGCGCGTCTACGAACAATATCAAAAAGTCTTGCATAATAACAACGCGATGGATTTTGACGATTTGCTCATGAACGTCGTCCTCCTCTTCGACGAACGGCCGGACATTCTCGCCAAGTACCAGCAGCAATTTCAACACATCCTCGTAGACGAATTTCAGGACACCAACACCGCCCAATACGCCATGATCAAGCGGCTGGCGGCGGCGCACAACAATATTCTCGTCGTCGGGGACTCCGACCAGTCAATTTACAAGTGGCGGGGAGCTGATTACCGCAATATCAACCGCTTCCGCAAGCATTATCCTGGCGCGCAGCAGATTTTGCTGGAACAAAATTACCGCTCCACGCAGCTTATTTTGGACGCCTCCAAAGCGGTTATCCAACACAATCCCAATCGGGTACACAAAGATTTATTTACTGAACGGCAGGGGGGCGACCCCATTGTTTTGCGCGAGGCGTACAATGATTGGGAGGAAGCGGACACGGTCGTCAGTATGATTCAATCGCTGCTGCTGGACGGCTACGCGCCCAATGATTTCGCCGTCATGTATCGCACCAACGCCCAATCCCGCGCTCTGGAGGAGGCGTTTGTGCGCGCCAATATGCCCTACCGGCTGGTGGGAGCGACGCAGTTTTACAAGCGGCGCGAGGTGAAAGACCTGATCGCTTATTTGCGATTGGTGCATAACCCGCTGGATTCGGTCAGTTACGGCCGTATCGTCAACGTCCCCACGCGCGGTATCGGCGCCAAAAGCAAGGAAAAGCTGCAACAATGGGCCGTCAGCCAGGGGCTGTCCCCGGCTGAAGCGCATATCATGCTGGCGATTGACCCCGACGTGCAGCATCCGTTTAACGGCCGTGCCTTCAACGCCCTCAGCCGCTTCGGCGCCCTGCTCGACGCCTGGACGACGCTGCGCGAGACAGCCAGCGTGGGCGAATTGATGGACGCCATTCTGGAACAAACCGGCTACCGCGACTACATCAACGACGGAACCGAGGAAGGGGAAGACCGCTGGGCCAATGTGATGGAATTACGCAGCGTGGCGGCGGAGGATACGGCCGTCACCCTCAGTGAATTTCTGGAACAAGTCGCCCTGGTTGCCGAGGCCGACAATGTGGACGCGGCCGTCAACGCCTCCACCCTGCTCACCCTCCACGCCGCCAAAGGGCTGGAATTCCCCGTTGTCTTCATCACCGGGCTGGAAGATGGCATTTTGCCCCACAGCCGCTCCTTCGACGACATCGAATCCATGGCCGAAGAGCGCCGCCTTTTCTATGTGGGCATGACCCGCGCCAAAGACCGGCTTTATCTCTCCCACGCCTTCCGCCGCGCTGTTTGGGGCGAGCCGGAGGTGATGGTTCCCTCCCGCTTCCTCAACGACATCCCTGCCCATTTGCTGGATGGCGTGGGCACGCAGAAACGGCGCGAGCAAACAAAATCGCGCGCCAGTAGTTGGAGTTGGTCGGGCAGCCAAACTACATCCCGGACAACGCCATCCCGGCGGTCTGCGCCGCAGCGGACGGCGCGCAAAGCCAATGCCGTGCCGACTACGCGCCGGGCCATGCCTGAACCGAATTACCAAAAGAGTGATTTTGAGCCGCCTCGTCCGGAAACGGCCGTGCCCCATTACAAAACCGGCCAAAAAGTCCGCCACGTCAAATTCGGCGACGGCATCGTCATCGAATCCAAACCAACCGGCAACGACGCCGAAGTCACCGTCGCCTTCTCTGATGTGGGCCTGAAACGATTAGCCGCCAGCTTTGCTAAACTAGAAATAATTGACAATTGACAATTGACAATTTGTAATCATGCACTACCTGATAGACGGTCACAACCTCATCGGCAAACTGCCCGACATTTCCCTCGACGACCCCAACGACGAGGTGGAGTTGATTTTGCGCTTGAAAAGCTGGGCCGCCGCCAGCCGCAAGCGTAAAGTGACCGTTTATTTTGACGGTGGATTACCCGGCGGCGTGGAGCAGCGGCTTTCCACCAGCGACATCAAAGTCATTTTTGCGCCGGAAGGGCGAACGGCCGATTCCCTCATCATCAAACGCATCCGCAAACTGCAAAACCCGGCTGAATACACCCTCGTCACCAGCGATCAACAAATTATCGCCGCTGCCCAAAAACGCCGTTTGCCCCATCTGCGTTCTGAGGATTTCGCCGAGAAAATGGGGCGGGATAAACAGAAACGCGCCGCGCCGCCGCCCTCTTTGCCCGAAACGGATGATCCCAAAATCAGTGAAAACGAGGTGGCTGAATGGTTGGCGATATTTGGCCCGACGCCGGAAATTCGCCCAAAAACCAAATCTGTCTGCCGCCCACAGCGAAAAGCGCCGCCGAAAAAGCCCAAGCGACGCCGTTCGCCGCAAGAATTAAAGAAAACTGAGACAAAATTAAGTGATGATGAGTTATCAGAATGGCTTGATTTATTTGGGTGAAATCTATTGAGAACTCCTTCAAAAAGCTATCTATTTCTGTTAATTTCTGATCAATTCTCCCTAATAAGACAGATTTCCCATGTAAACAATTTGTTAGATTTACTGGACATCCAAATAAAATTGATGTAGAATGTTGGCAAGTCTGGTGAGGTTAAGAGGAACTCCTCCCCCCCCAAACTGGCACGAGAGAAACGCGACTGGAACAACCCTTACCAGGCCCAGGTTTTGCCTACCCCTCCCTCGACTTGGCAATAACCGTTCCGCTTAAGTACTACCCTCCTGGTGCTTAAGCGAGCCGCTCCCCGTAAAAAGGGAGCGGTTTTTTTTTTGTAATCGTTCAGTCCCGGAGGCGACAGTCACTTACTGGGAAAAAGTGACTGTCACCTGAATGCAATGCCCTTTTTCACGCATAGCTGGGCTGTAAGAATTGGCGCTGCGCTACTTCGTCTACGGCCGTTAATAAATCATTCATCCGCAGCACTTCCTCCTCAATCTCATGGGAAAGCCGCTGCGCCCGTCCGCTGTCAATATCCATTGCCGCCAAAAGCTGTAGTTGGGAGTAGATGGTTCCCATGGCGGTGACGGCGCTGTTGATTTGCAATTGGGTGCGGCGCATGAGCGTTGTCAACGATTCCAACTGTTTTTGATGTTCCCGGTGCCGGGTCAAGGTTTCTTCAAGCTGGCGGCGCACGGCCGTATTCTCTTCCGCGTCCATTTGCGCCTGGATTTTTTGGATTATTTGGGGTACATCGTCCAAATCTTGCTGCAAGAGGGCGTTGTTTTCAAAATCGGCCAGGCGTTTGACGAGTTGATCTAAATGGGCTTCCCAACGATCAAATTCAGCAGCCATTTCGCGTAGTTGGGCGGCGAAGGCTGATTTTTCATGTTTAGCGACTAATGCTTTGGCTCGTTGTTGATATTTGCGGGCGCGGGCGACCTGGGTTTTGGCTTCCTGGCTGGGGGTTGGGGCTGTTATTGCTGCTGCGGATGACGGCCGTTGCCGATTCATCGAATACGCACCAAGCGCTATAATCCCGAAGATTAACATGCTGCTCAAAACTGCGATAACTCCAGAAAGCGACTTGACAACGCTGGAGGGTGATTCTGAGGGATGATTCGTTACCACTGTTCGCGGGGCGGAGACGGCCGTTGCCGATACCCCCGCCGTTTCCACCTTATCCACAACCGCAGCCTCCCAATTCACCGGCAAAATCCGGGCGTTGGCAATGGGGGCGTTGCTGGCCTGCGCCGCCCACACAATCAAATTGGCAAATTCAGCCACATCCGGGTCGTTCGGCAGCCGCTCCGCCAATTGGACGGCCTGGTCGTGCAGCTTTGTGAATGACGCATTCCCCGCCCAGGAGCCATGACGCAGCAGCTCGGCGAATTGGGCGACGGAAACGGTCAGTTGATACCGGTCGGAAGCGTCGGCGAACGCGGGAGACAATTCCCAGGTGTTAATGTTGTGGTTGAGTTCTTGCACCAAGTAGGAATCGGGGTCTTGCCAGCGCAGTTGGATGGTGGCGATACGGCCGTCGGCAGCCCCGCCGTCGCTTTCCGGAGCCAATTGAACCGCATACAACGCCGTCACCGAATGTCCGGCCCCAATCTCGCCCGCATCCACCGTGTCATTACGAAAATCCGCATCGGCCACATCCCGATTCTCATAGCCCAGCAGATGATAGCCCGTCACCACATCCGGGTTGAAATCTACCTGCACTTTGGCGTCCAGCGCAATCGTCTGCATCGTTCCCATCAAATCGGTGACGAACAACTGCCGCGCCGCGCCTAAATCATCCACGTAAGCGTATTGCCCCTGCCCTTTGTCGGCCAATTGTTCCATGAGATAGTCGTTGTACGTGCCCATTCCCACGCCGACCGTCGTCAGATAAATGCCGCCTTCCGCTTCCGCCTCAATGCGTTTCAGGATGGCGTCGGGCGAGGTTGCGCCCACGTTGGCAACGCCGTCGGAACACAGAATGACGCGGTTGGTCCCTTCGGGGCGGAAGCCTTGATTCGCCATCTGGTAGCCCAGCGTCAGCCCGGCTTCGGCGTTGGTGGAGCCGCCGGCGCGTAGTCCGTTGATGGCGTTGATGATGGTTGATTGGTTACGGCCGTTTGTCGGTTCCAGTTCAATGCGCGCCGTCGAGCCGTAGGTGACGATGGAAACGGTGTCGTCCGGGCCAAGCTGCTCGGTTAACAATTGCAGCGATTGTTTGACCAGCCCCAGCCGGTTGGCCTGCTTCATGGAGCCGGAGGTATCAATGACAAACGTCAACGCGATGGGCTGGCGCTCGTCGGCGGGGATTTCGTAGCCTTGAATGCCGACGCGCAGGATGTAGCTGCCATCGTCCAGAAAAGGAGCGGGCGCGCCGTCGGCAGCGATGGCGAAGGCGTCGTCGCCGGGCGGGTCGTATGCCTGCTCGAAGTAGTTGATGTACTCTTCCACGCGCACGGATGCGGCAGGCGGCAAGTTTCCGGCCTGGACGTAGCTGCGCATCAGGGTGTAGGCGCCGGTGTCTACGTCTACGGCGAAGGTGGAGAGATGGTCTTCGCCGGTGTCGGTGTAGGGGGAAACGGCCGTGTCTTCTACAGTTGAAGCTGAAATAGTGGCGGTTGGCTGGGGTTGGGCGGTGGCAACGGCCGTTAGTGCGGGCTGCGCCGTAGCGGCGGCCGTCGGCATGGGTAAGGGAGGATTTTCCGGTTCTTCTGCCGCCGGTTCCTCCTTCGTTCCTAATACGACGCGCGTTACCTCAACCGTCTGGCCGGTTTCCACGACCGTTTCCGTAACAACGCGGGTGACTTCAACCACTGCTGTTTCCGGGCTGCAGGCGGTCAGGAACAATAAAATGATTAGCCCGACAGCGGGCCAGGGGATACGTTTGGCGTTCATGGGTCATTCTCCTCAATTTAATTGGCTTTTTTCACGATATTGGGGATGGGAAACGGCCGTTTACCAACCAGCTTGTTTACACAACGATACAACCAACAAAAAAGTTCCCACCCATTTCCCCCCTGTGGTACAATCACCATTCCATAAAAGAGCTAAAGCATCTATACAGGTGACAGTCACTTCTTCCAGCGGTATTAGCCGAAGCCATGATGTTGGAAAGTGACTGTCACCTTTGGTAGTTGTATAGTTACGAGCTAAAATCAATTTAGGACGTAGAAAAACCCGCGTTCATCTGCGTTAATCCGCGTCCTGATTACATTTGGAGAAACCAATGACACTCGAAATCCGCATCGAAAACATCGCCGACTACGTAGACCAGCGCGTCACCATCAAAGGCTGGCTCTACGCCAGCACCCGCAAAGGCAAACTCATGTTCCTGCGCCTGCGCGACGGCAGCGGCCTTACCCAAGGCGTCGCCTTCCGCCCCGAAATCGGCGACGAACTCTTCGAAACCCTCAAACGGCTGGGACAAGAATCCTCCCTCATCGTCACCGGAACCATCCGCGCCAACAACCGCGCCCCCGGTTTGCCCAAAGGGTACGAAATCGGCATCGAAGAAGTCGAAGTGTTGCAGGATTCCATAGATTACCCCATCACCCCCAAAGAACACGGCATCGAATTTCTGATGGATCAGCGGCATCTCTGGCTGCGTTCTAACAAACAATGGGCCATCATGCGCGTGCGGACAACCATCAAACGCGCCATCATAGACTTCCTCGATAACAACGGCTTCCTCAACATAGACACCCCCATCATCACCCCCGCTGCCGCCGAAGGAACCAGCACCCTCTTCGAGGTTGGTTACTTTGACGAAAGTGCCTACCTGGCCCAAACCGGCCAGCTTTACAACGAAGCCAACATCATGGCCTTTGGCAAAGTGTACTGCTTTGGCCCCACTTTCCGCGCCGAAAAATCCAAAACACGCCGCCATCTCACCGAATTCTGGATGGTGGAGCCGGAAATGGCCTTCTTTGATCTGGATGATTTGATGGATTTTGAAGAAGAATTCGTCAGTCACATCGTGCAAACGGTTTTGGCCGAACGCCGCCCCGAACTGGACATGTTGGGCCGCGATTTATCCGCGCTGGAAAACATCAAGCCCCCTTTCCCCCGCATCAGCTACGACGAAGCCATCGAACGCATTGAAGCCATCCGCGAAGCAACAGACGACCCCGAATTGAAAGAACTGCTCAAAATTGAATGGGGCGACGATTTCGGCTCTCCCCATGAAACCGAATTGACCAAACAATTCGACAAACCGCTGTTTGTGTACGGCTACCCGACACAGGTGAAGGCGTTTTACATGGAACCCTGGCCCGGACGTCCGGAAGTGTGCAAAAGCGTAGACCTGCTGGCTCCCGAAGGGTACGGCGAAATCATCGGCGGCAGCGAGCGGATGAGCGACCCGGATTTGCTTGTCGAGGCGATTAAACGGCACGACCTGCCGATGGAACCGTATCAATGGTACGTGGATTTACGCCGGTTTGGCAGTGTGCCGCACAGCGGTTTTGGTTTAGGCCTGGAACGAACCGTTACCTGGATTTGCGGCATTGATCATATCCGCCAGACCAGCCCCTTCCCGCGCACGTTGAACCGGATGCGGCCGTAACTCAGAAGATTTGTCAAATTTTTGAAATTTGACAAATCTAAGAGGGCTATCTGGCGTACTGCCACCGCCATCTATGGCGTCGAACAGGGTCTCCATCGCCATAAGCGCGGTTCTCTCGCCAAAAATCATCCTCTGGCAGCCCCTCAACCTGTGCCTGAATTATATGGAACGTGTACCGGGTTTTTAGGCCAGGATAAGACAGCGAATCCGATTCTCTGGTTGCCTGCTGGTGGGAGCCGGATAAAAATGTCACATGCTGCGCCGCAATGCCCAGTTCTTCTTTGAGGCAGCGCAAGGCCGCAGTGGTGTAATTTTCGCCCGGTTTCATTTTTTCAGAGGGGGGTTGATTGCGAAAACGCCGCTGCCCGTTGCCAAGCTCCTGTTCTGCTTCCAGAAGGAGCTGCTTACCTTTGCGGATGAGGATTTGAACCACGTTGACTAATCTGAGCGGCGGGTTTTCTTGAATGGCGATTTCGCCGCTGACTAATTCATCCCACAAATTTTCAATTGTTTTGGCGCTGCCGCCTCCCCAAAATGATGTGTCTATGTTAACAGCATGCAGCCATTGTTGTAATTCCTGTGCGTTTTGAAACTGTTTCAATTGATTACTCCAATACGTGCAAGACGGCAGGCGCTTCAGTTGGGCCTGTCGCCTAGAAGCTTAGGTGGTGACTGCTTGTAGATATTTTTCGAGTACGGCTAAGTTGTCAGCGAAGTCGGCGCGCCCGAATCCCATACGCACGTGTTGGTCGTCATAGCCCAGGTAGCTGCTGGGCAGGAGCAGGACGCCCGCTTTTTCGGCTAATTTGTGGCAGTAATCGGCAGCCGAGGGCAGGGTCAGGCCGACGAGGGCGACAGAACCGGCCTGGGGCGGTCGCCATTCAAACAATTGTGCCCAGCGTTCAAAAAAGGGTGTGGCAATGTGCAGGTTATGTTCGATGAGACGGCGGTTACGGCCGATTAGCTGTTCATGCACTTTTAAGGCGGCTAAAGCCAGAAATTCGCTGGGGGCGGGCGGGCAGATGCTGGTGTAATGTTTCCAGTTTTGCAGTTGGGCGCGGATATCAGGGTCTTGGATGATGAGCCAGCCGGAGCGTAGGCCGGGCAGGCCGTGTGTTTTGGATAGTCCGGCGAGGACGATGGCGCGATGGTATAAATCGGCGGCGGAGGGTAGGGTGGAAGTTCCGTGAAGTTCTAGTCCCCGGTACATTTCGTCGGAGAAGAGCCAGGTGTCATGCCGTTGGGCGATGTCTATGATGGCTTGCTGCTGTTCGGGTGTGGGCAGGAAGCCGGTGGGGTTGTGGGGGAAGTTAACGATGATGAGTTTGGTTTCGGGTTTGACGAGGCGCTCGAAGGCGTTGATGTCTATTTCCCAGCCGGTTGCGGTGGGTTTGATTTCCCATTGGCTGACGTTGGGGGTGATGTGTTGGGCGACGGCGAGGAGGGAGTTGTAGGCGGGGGTGAGGACGATGGCGTGGTCGCCGGGGTTGAGCAGGGTGCGCATGGCGAGGTAGATGCCTTCTTCGGGGGAGGTGAGGATGACGACGTGGTTGGGCTGGACGGATTTGTGGAGGCGGGAAACGGCCGTTCTCAAATCCAAACTCCCCTGTGATTCCGTGTAACCCAGCCGGAGCCGGCCCAAATCGGCCAGCGACATGTCGGCCATTGCTAGCAAATCGGCTGTTGACATCGTTTCACAGTCCGACGCGCACAGCAGGTGAGGTGTGGTAAACTCGTACTGGTCGAAATACTGTTCAATTTCAAACGGGGCTATTTTCATCGTTTACTCCAGTTATATTTTACGTTGCGCATAACTGCTAAGGTGACAGTCACTTTCTCCAGAGGTAATGGTCATGACAAATCGCCATATGCACTCTATATCATAGCCTTGTTTGCCTCTTTTCGCATGGAGATTCAGCAATTCCAATTCTGGCGTAGCTTACTATCATAATGTCAAGTCCTTTTTCAAAATTCATAAAATAGACAGGGAGCATTGACGGACAAACTTGGATTTGTGTCGCAGAAAAAGACTATGAACCAACAGGCCAACTAAAGCCGTGCTTTCAAGCCAGCAAATTATCCAAAGACAACGGCCGTTAAGGCAGAAGGCACAGGGAAACCTATCCTGGTATTCGAGTGTGCAACCCTTCGGCAAGCTCAGGGCAAGAGCAGGGACTCACCTTACGTTATCCAGGCTATCTGCGCCAAAGTCCAGAAGTGGGGCTGGTTAAGCTACGGGACGAGTGTTTGGGTATCCTCAAGGGGCGGGTCAATCGGCCCCGGACTTCGTCTTTGGATGTTTGATGAATATGAAATTGTGACGTTCGTTCAACTGTTAGCGGTTATTCCGCGACGCTGCCAACTAATGAGTTTGTTACATAGAATGCTCCTGCAAAAATTCCTTTTTCAAAACAAGCATATCGGCGCGTTGGTCGCGCATAGTGGCCCATACAATACCGTTCAGGCGGCGAATGGTTGCCACGCGAGCCACACCTGGTTTCTTAGTTTCCTTCAAGCGACGATAATAAGCGCTCAAGACGGGTTGATGCAAAACCAAACCGTTGAACATGTTATTCAAAGCGATACGAAGATAAACATCGCCTACTTTGGTGACTGAGTTGCCTTCTCCTTGATTTTGGCGCGTTCCCGAATCGTTGCGGCCGCTCACGAGGCCGGAGCGCCGGAAAATCTGGCCCGCATGGTTGTAATAGGACGGGTCGCCGATGGCGGCGGCAAAACTGGCGACAACTGGGATGCTCAACCCTTTGACGCGCGTCAGAAATTGGTAGGGTGTTTGCGCTAACAAGGGCTGAATCTGCTCAGCATAGGAAGCGATGCGGGCCGAAACCTCGTCGAGAGCGACCAGATCGGACTCTAACAACAGGCGCCGACAGGAGATTACCTCTGGGTCAGGCCACAGAGAGCGTTGGGCATAGTCAATAAATCGCTGCGCCCCAACAGGCCCCATAGGAAATCCATGTTCATGGAAGACTCTGATCATCTCGTCGGGCGACATGGCGGCGACTTGGCGCGGGTCGGGGCAAACACGCACTAATTGTTGCCAGCGTTGACAGCGCCAAAAATCGGTGGCAAAGAGCGGTTTGTATCGTTTTTTAGCAGCTGCTTTGGTCAAAATCAAGCCGGGCCAGATGCGGTCCAAGTGTCCAATCACGCGGTTTTTGTACATGGTTTGTATTTTGACCTCGCCTAATCGCGCTCTGTCCAACTGCTGTAGCTGCAAGTAGACGCCCGTCGGCGGTCGGAAGGGTGTCCCTTCGCCGCGACGTAACAGGTCGCCTATGGATGCGGCGTCAATGTCATCATTTTTCTCACAGGCCATCATTTGTTGACGCCGATTTTCTTTAACAGCGTAGCTGTTTATAATGGTTATTTTGCGACCGCTGGCCTGGAGATGACGCGCCAAATTTTCATAATAGTGGCCTGTTGGCTCCATGCCTAACAGAATGACCTGGGCGTTGGTACGGATAACAGCCATGTCAATCGTTTGCAAGAGGCGTTCAAAGCCGGTGCGGAAAATATCTACCTCGAAACTGGGGACGATGATTTCTCCCAGTCCATTGTGCAACAGCGCAACGTGGAAATCTTTGCTAATATCTATGGAGACGCACAAAATTTGCTCCGGGAAAATGCCGCGTATCTTGTCGGCAAAAGCTTGGCCGCGTTGGCCACGCAAATGGGATTGCTGTTTTTGTTTCATGAGTACCTCCTTCGGGATGGTTTGCTTATGATTCGGAATGGGGTTGGCGCGGATAGTAAAGTTTGTGCGTCTTCCGTTTTTTCATACGAATGCCAACCCCTTCCATTCTTTAATGGAGGATACTCTATTTCATGTGGGGGATTTGTTAAAGTGCTATAAAAACCATAATACCAGGGGCGGGATGGGCGGGCCATGATCGTAGCTGCACAAACGGCGATCCATCCCGCCCAACTCGCCCCGGACGCGCATTTTTGCCCAAACGGGGCGAGTTGGCGCGGAGACAAGGCCGCCCGTTCAGCCAAAATGAACCCGCGCGGTTCGAGAGCCTCGCCGAACGACCATCCCGCCCCTACGCCAGAATTGGAATTACTGTAGGGGCATGCCCAAAGTGTTTTTGATAATAGAATGGTGTATCATTGCTGGATGTGATTAGAGCGGCCATTGCCGTAAAAGGAAACCCAATGTTAGATATACTCCCCGAACCCGATTTAGGATTCATTTTTTATCCCCATGAAGCGCCGGAACATCCCGGCCATCCGCGGCTGGACGTCATCATTCCGGCCAAGCCTACGTATCGTCATTTCGATCCGCAAAAAGCGCAGTACCAGGTCGCCTCCTCCACAAACGACATCGAGCATATTACCATTCATCACCCCTGGACGTTGGGGAAAACGTATCGCGTTTGCGCCGGGCGTGTTTTCCTGACCGACCGCAAAGCAAAGCATGTTGAAGCCTTTTCATTTGGCGGCGATTTGCAAATTATGTCCGAGACCGATCAGACTGTTTGCGCTCTTGTGTCCGATGCGCCTATTTTCCCTTTGTTCACCACACACGATTTACCCATGTGGATTGTAGCTGAAGTAGAGGCCTTGTTGGCGCGGCAAGAGGCGCACTGGGACCCGCAGCATCCCCATAGTTTTGAAATGCACCTGGCTACGGTAGACCCGTTTTTACTCTATGTCGCTTGTTTGCAAGGGCTTCAGGACAGGGTGGCTCATTTGCCCAACGGCGCCAATGAATTAGATCATGAAGGTCAACATTTCGTGTATGCGGAAATCAAGCGTCTGCAGGATAATGGTGCATGGCCGCTGCTGCCACCGACACTGCCGCAGTTGTTCTCTTAAGGCTAACGTAAGTATCTTCTCAATATTCCGGGGGAGAGTTGACAAATTTTCCCATAGTACTCGTGTAAGACAAAGCGCTAATGAAATTTGTCAACTCTGGGGCGGTAAGGAAACGACTTCTCATGCTATAATCGCAGCATTACTATCTACCTTGCACTCAGCGAGATAAGTACGCATGTCCCGAATCTGGCAATCATTTGTCCCCCACCACATTTTGCAACAGTTGACAGCGCGGCCCGATATTGCCCCCACCAATTTTGAGCAGCGGTTCCACGCAGTCACCCTCTTTGCCGACGTGTCCGGCTTCACCGCCATCAGCGAAGCCCTCGGCGCTGCCGGTAAAAGCGGCGCCGAAGAGTTGACGACGCTTCTTAACAGCTATTTTGAGCCAATGATTGCTCTCATCCACGCCTATGGGGGTATCATTGCCAAGTTTGGCGGTGACGCCATGACCGTCTTCTTCCCCTACGAAGAAGACGCATGTGCCTCCACCGCCCGCCGCGCCATCCAATGCGCTTTGGATATGCAGGCCAAAATGGGCGATTACGCCCACATTCCCACCAAAGCTGGTGCGTTTAGCCTGACGATGAAAGCGGGAATTGCTTCCGGTGAATTGTTCAGCGCCGTTGTCGGTCATCCTATCTTGCGTCTGGAAAATATCCTGGCCGGCACGGCGCTTGATCGCTCAGCCGCCGCCGAACATATGGCGCAGAAAGGGGAAGTGGTCATTCATCAGGATTTATTGGCGGCGTCATCTCATCTTGAGGTAGAAGATATTGTCGGGCAGACAACGTTTTACCGCGTAACAAGATTGGATGAACCAGCGCCCAAAGCTCCGCTGCCTGCAATTGGCGATTTATCCCCCGCTATTGTTGAAAACATTGCTGCTTTTATCCCGCCCAGCATTGCCCAGCGCATTAAAACTAATCAGACCAGCTTCATCAATGAACACCGTAAAGCGGCGATTTTGTTCGTTGGTTTTGAGGGATTTGATTACGACCACGATCCTGATGTGGGCGTTGAATTGCAAACGTATCTGTATCGTGTGATTCAGGTTGTGGAGCGGTATGATGGCTATTTGAATAAAGTGGATATGGGCGATAAGGGCAGCAAATACATTATCCTGTTTGGCGCGCCGATTGCTCATGAAGATGATGAAGAGCGCGCTCTTCGCTGCGCTTTGGAGATTCGGACGCTGGCCGATGTGCCGGTGCGAATTGGTATCAATGCAGGTTTTGTTTTTAGCGGCCAGGTGGGAGCGGAAGCGCGGCAAGAATATACGGTGATGGGGGATGCGGTGAATATGGCGGCGCGCCTGATGCAGGCGGCTGAACCGGGGCAGATTTTGGTTGGGGAGCGGGTGTACAAAGCAGCGAATGGGTTTAAGTGGGGAAACGGCCGTTCCCTCAGCCTAAAAGGTAAAACAGCCCCGACCCAAGCCTATGCCCTGCATGGCTTGAAACGACGGGCATCCTTGCAACTGCAAGAACCCGCCTATGCACTGCCAATGGTCGGTCGAGCGGCCGAATTGAAGATCATTCAACAGCGATTAGACGCAGCGCGGCAGGGCCAGGGACAAATCATCGGCATCACGGCCGAAGCCGGCATGGGGAAATCCCGTTTATCGGCCGAAGTAATTAAACTGGCAATGGCGCAAGGCTTTTCCGGCTACGGCGGCGAGGCGCTTTCGCACGGGACCAATACCAGCTACCTGATTTGGCGTAACCTGCTGCGCGGACTCTTTGGCCTGGATGCCTCTTGGTCATTGGAGCGGCAAACACAGCATTTGGAGGCCTATTTAGCCGCTGTAAATCCGGCGCTGGTTCCCCGCTTGCCTTTGCTGGGGAACCCCCTGAATCTCTCCATCCCCGATAACGATTTAACGCGCCCAATGGACGCCCAACTACGAAAATCCTCCCGCGAGGCGCTTATCGTAGACTGCATCCACCATGCCGCACAGGAAGCGCCCTTGTTGTTAGTTTTGGAAGATTGTCACTGGATTGACGTCTTATCCAATGATTTATTGCAAGCTGTGGGGCGGCATGTTGCCAATATCCCCGCTGCTATGTTAGTCATTTACCGTCCGGCCGAAGAGGCTTATATGCAGCCTCAAGTCACACGATTGGGCCATTTTGTCGAGATTCCATTGACCGAATTCACCGTGGATGAAGCGACAAGGCTGATTGGTCTGAAGCTGAACCGTTTCTTTGGCGATTTAGGCAGCATTTCAGCCGATTTTATCGAACGTATCACCGAACGCGCCCAGGGGAACCCCTTTTACATTGACGAAATGATCAATTTGATCCGAGATCGCGGCATTGATCCGTCCGATTTGGATGCTTTGCAAACACTCGATTTGCCAGGCAGTTTGCACAGTTTGATCATCAGCCGCCTGGACCAACTGGCTGAGGCGGCGAAAACAACGTTGAAAGTAGCCAGCGTGATTGGGCGGTTGTTCTATGCCCGCTGGTTATGGGAAATTTATCCGCCGCTGGGTGCGCCGGAGCGCGTTCGGCAGCAGTTAGACTTGTTGAGTAAGCTGGACATTACGCCTGTTGAGGCGCATGATTCTGAAGAAGTGGAATATCTGTTCAAGCATATCTTGACCAGAGAAGTAGCTTATGAGAGCCTGGCTGTTGCCACACGACAAATGCTGCATGAGCAAATTGGTCTGTACATTGAACGATCTTTCCCTGATGATTTAGATCAGTACGTGGATTTGTTAGCCTATCATTTTAGCGCCAGCCGCAATCAAGAAAAGAAGCGGGAGTATCTGTTAAAAGCGGGGCGGGCGGCTCAGGCGGCGTATGCAAATGAAGCGGCTGTTGATTATTATCAACAGTTACTGCCGCTGTTGTCGGGCGTGGAGCAGAGCCGGGTCATGTTGGCATTGGGGTCTGTATGGCAGTTAGTTGGGAAGTGGGAAGATGCTGAAAAAGTGTATCAAACGGCTTTGCGTACCGCCCAAGAGTTAAATGATTCAGCATTACTGGCGCAAAGCGAGTATAAATTTGGTACGCTGCTGCGGCTTAAAGGCGCGTATGAAGATGCGCTTGTCTGGTTAAAGCAGGCGCAAGAGAAATTTGAGGAACAATCTGATCGCCGGGGGTTAAGCGATTCGCTGATAGAAATGGGGGTGGTTTATTGGAGCCAGGGCGATTATTCGTTGGCGTTAACGTATTTTGAGCGTAGTCAACAAATCGCGCAGGAGTTAAATGACTTACACATCCTTTATCGGGCTGTGGGTAATATGGGGCTGGTGTATCGCATA
>JANTHP010000078.1 GCA_024762395.1 Anaerolineae bacterium
TGTTGACGGCCGTATCGCCATCCCCCACCCTGACAAACCGGGCCTGGTCGTCCCCGCCGCTATCGCCAACGAACGGGATTGGCGGCTGTTCCAAGAATTAGCCGCGCAAGCTGATTTGATTATCAGCAGCGGCCGTTACCTGCGCGATTGGGCCGACGGCCGTGCCCAGGAAATTTTACAAATAGACGATCCCCGCTTTGCCGACCTGCGCCAATGGCGGCAAAGCCAGGGATTGTCGCCGCAGCCGGACATCGCCATCATCAGCCGCAGTTTGCGCTTCCCCGTTCCCGATCTGTTAACCGCCGGCGGGCGCAAGGTTGTCGTCTTCACCACCGCCAATCCTGACCCGGCGCGCGTGGCCGAAATTGAAGCCCATGCCGGAAAAGTCATCGTTGTCGGCGAAAACAGTGTAGATGGGGCGCGGCTTGTGCAGCAGATGGCCGCCTTAGGCTACCAAACGGTGTATTCAGCGGCGGGACCGAGAATTTTACACCTCCTGTTGGCCGGGGGCGTTCTAAATCGGCTCTATCTCACCCAGGTCAATCGCATCCTGGGCGGGGATCCGTTTTCGACTATTGTGGAAGGGGGGATATTGGAAACGGCCGTTACCTTACAAACCAACGCCATTTACTTCGATGCGCAAGGAACCGATGGCACGGGACAGTTTTTCACGTCCTACGATCTTAAGGAACGGAAATTAAATAACCTACGGAACTGAGATTAGAGACTTGAGGCTGGACTAATCTCTAATCTCTAGTCTCCAATCTCTTGTACATTATTCAATTCTCATTCCTAAATGAGATGGCGTTTTCTGGGAAACGGCCGGATTCATTGCGCGGATTCGAGCAATCTTGTCCAATCGTTTTTCTGCGTATTGCAGCGACCAGTTAAGACTGCCCGCCAATAAGGCAACGCTCAACGAGCCAGCAATAATTTTGTCAAATCTCCCCTGAGAAATACCATTAAACAAAAGCGTACCAAGCCCGCCGGCGCCAAACATAGCGCCAATGGTGGCGATGGCCGTAGCCACCACTGCGGCCAGCCGCATCCCGGCAATGAGAACGGGCATAATTAGTGGAAGCTGCACCCGAATAAACCGCTGCGCTTTAGTCATTCCCATTCCTTTAGCCGCTTCTATGATACTGGGATTGACAGCGTCTAGGCCGGCAATAACATTGCGCACCAAAATAATCTGGCAGTAAATAACCAGGGCGACAATAACCGTCTTGGCATTCAAACCAAAGAGCGGTAGCAGCAGAATCATCAATACCAAACTGGGGATTGTGTAAAGCATGCCTAACACGCCTAAAACGGCCGTTGTCAGTTTTTGTTTACCATGAATAAAGTAACCCAAGGGAATAGAAACAGCCGCAGCGATGAGCAATGCGCCAATGGCCAGCACAATATGCTGCCACAGCAGTCTCAGCATCACATCAGGGTTATTGACAATATAACGCATCTCACCCAATCGCATCTCGGATATTGTCGAACGTAATGAAGCCTAACGGCCGTTGCGAACCATCCGAAACAGTCAAATAATCCGCCTTCGACTTCACCAACTCAGACAACGCCGCCCGCAAACTTTTGTCCCGGTGGATTAAATTTTTCGTCGGCACATGCGCTGACAAAGGCGCCATCACCTTCTCTACCCGTACCAAACCCAACTGCCGCACAACATCATCAGCGCCCACCAACTCCGTTACAAAATCATTCTTCGGCTCCGTCAAAATCTTCAATGGCGTATCAAACTGCACCAGCCGTCCCTCATGCAAAACAACAATTTTATCGGCAAGGCGCAGCGCCTCGTCCACATCATGCGTGACAAAAAGAATCGTTTTTCGTAAACGACGCTGCAAACGAAGCAGCGCATCCTGTAAATCAGTGCGCGTTATGGCGTCAATCGCGCCAAAAGGCTCATCCATCAAGATGACGCCTGGGTCGCCGGCCAAAGCCCGCGCCACACCTACACGCTGCTGCTGCCCGCCCGACATTTGCGCCGGGTACCGTTCGCGGTACTCATCCGGCGGTAACGCCACCATATCCAACAACCGGTCTACCCGTTCATTCGTTTTCCCTTCCGGCCATTTCAATAAATGAGGCACCACAGCGATATTTTGCGCCACCGTCATATGTGGAAAAAGTCCAATTTGCTGAATAACATAGCCGATTCTGCGCCGCAGTTCCGTCACATCCATCCCGTTGAATATGGATTCCCCATCAATTAAAATATCGCCGGACGTTGGTTCATACAGCCGATTAACCATCTTCAGCAGGGTTGTTTTGCCGCAGCCGGATGGCCCCAGCAAAACGATAAACTCGCCCGACTGCACAGTAAAATTAATGTCATTGAGCGCTGGGCGTTTCATCCCAGGAAACGTTTTAACAATCTTTTCTAAGCGAATGCCGCTCATAAAAATAGAGAGATGGCCACCGCTGTTCATGCACAGCGACGACCATACAGAGGAACTTACTCGCTGATCAACCCGTTTTCAACCAGAAATTCCCGGGCAACATCTTCCGGTTCTTCACCGTTGCCGGTAACACGATTGTTCAATTCTTGCATGGTAGCGTCATCTAACAGCGGAGCGACTTTGTTCAAAGCCTCGGCAATTGTAGGATGCTCATCCAATACCGCCTGGCGCACAACCGGGGCGACCTGGTATGGCGGATATAACCCTTTGTCATCTTCCAAAACGCGCAGGTTATTGGCAAAAATCTCGCCATCAGTGCCAAAGGCAACCACGACGTCAGCATCGCCACTAAGCAAAGTGGGATAGCGTAAGCCGAAATCCACAGCCAGGTAATCGCCAAACTCAAAACCGCCATAGGCAGCCTGCAGCCCAGGGAGACCATCCTCTCTCTCTACAAATTCCGGCGGACCGGCCAAAACCAAATCGGAAGCCTGTGCCGCCAAATCGGAAAAGGAGGTGATGCCTAATTCGGCCGCGCGCGCTTCTGTCATGGCCAACGCTTGCGTATTATTCATGGGGGCGGGGTCCAACCAAACCAGGTTGAATTTCTCTTTGTAAGCGGCGGAGACTGTATCGAACACTTCCTTCGGGTTACTCATAACGTCCATTTGCAGCACTGTTAGCAAGCCAGTCCCGGTGTATTCGGGGTAAATGTCTAATTCATCGTTAATGAGTGATTCATGTAAAACTGGCGTTCCACCCAATGCGCCTTTTCGTTCAACGGTGAATCCGGAGTCTTCAAGCAGAAGCGCATACATTTCGCCCAGGATAAATTGTTCAGCAAACCCCTTGGAGGCGACCCTGATGGTAGTTGGTTCGGAGCCACCGCAGGCAGATAAGGCGATAACGGCCGTAAGAATGAGACTCACCCAGATAGCTGGTTTGGATAATTTGTTTTTCATAACTTTCTCCTTTTGGTTACACACTAAAATTCATTGACTTACGCCGTCTTTGCCGCTGTCGGCGGCTGGATGACACGCTGCAAAGAGCTTAAGAGTATTTCGGCGGCTAATGTGAGCAGCGCAACCGGAATGGCTCCCACGAATAAAATGGAAGGCCGATACATCGCATACCCTCTTTGAACGAACAATCCTAAACCGCCGCTGCCAATGAACGCAGCCAGTGTGGCGCTGGCAATAACTTCGGTGCTGGCCGTGCGTATACCAGTCAGAATGACGGGCAAAGCTAGTGGAAATTCCACTTTGAACAGTATCTGTCTTGGGGTCATTCCCATACCGGCAGCAGCCTCTTTGACGGCCGGATCAATGGTACGGAAAGCGGCGTCGGTATTAACCAATATAGGAGGCATAGCCAGGATGGTCAAGGCAACAACGGCCGTATCTAATCCAACACCCATATATGGAACCATGAGGAATAAAATAGCCAGGCTGGGAATGACGCGCACCCCGTTGATGCCGTTGATGACGAAATTGGCTGTGCCGCGCGAGCGCGACGTCCAAACGCCAAGCGGAATGCAGACAAAAAGGCTAATGAGAAGGGCGCTGGTGACCAATAATAAATGGTCAAGGGTAGCCTGCTGCAGCTCATCTAAATGTCCGAGTGCGTATGCCCACGTTTCTTGCGCTAAACTCAACTCTTTTCTCCAACGGCAGTTAACAAGGAAGTGGAAACTGGAGATTAGCCCAGTCTCTAGTCTCCAATTTTAATTCCGCCGACTGTTTAATTTTCGCTCTACTGGCTGCGGAGACGGCCGTTTCCGCCCCGCTAACAACAAATAACTATACAACCCAATCCCGCTGACAACGCCAATCCCCCACTTAACCGGCCAGGGAATATTCTCGGCCGGAGAAATAAACCCCTCAATTGTGCCCGCCAACACCAGCAAAGGCACACTGCCCACAATCAGACGCACCGACTGACGAGCAGCTTGAGCCAGCGCGTCACGCCGCCGCAGCAATCCTGGCTGAATAATCGCCCAGCCCAACGACAATCCCGCGCCGCCTGCAATGAAAATAACAGACAATTCAATCACACCATGCCCAATGACAAACGTCCACAGGTCAAACCCAACGCCATAATGCGCCGTCAAGCCGGTCAGTCCACCCAACAATAAGCCGTTAAAGACCATGATCCAAACGGTACCCAGCCCGGCCAACACACCGCTGCCAAAAGCCATAAAAGCCACCCGGATATTGTTTTGCATGATGAAGGACGATGTATACGGCCGTTCCCCAACCGGAACATCCGTCCACAACTCCTGATCCTCAATCATCGGAATCAACTCCTGCACCTGGGCCGGCAGCAGCCAGACACTGGCCTCAGGTTGCCAGGCCGTCATCCATCCCGCCAGCAAAGCCGGAATCAGCATCAACAATGCCGCTGCCAGAATAAACGGCCAGGTTCCCCTGAAGGCACGCGGAAAACCAACCTGGACAAAATGCCACAGACGCCGTTTAGCCATCGGCTCACCCCGATACACCACCGCGTGCCCGCGCCCCACCAACTGATTGAGATAAACGGTTACTTTATTTTCCGGGAAATCCCTTTGCGCCAGCGCCAAATCAGACGTAGCCGCCCGATACAAAGAACCCAGCCGGTTCACCGCTTCAGGGGACAACTGCTGCATCCCCTTTTGACTGCGATCCAACAAATCCGATAATTCCTGCCAACTATCTCGCCGCGACCGAAAAAATTGTTCAGCGTCCACATGCCCTCGCCAATTTCCATTCATTCAAATTGAGGTAAAATGATACCCATTGATACTTTGGGTTCATTCGTTTTTAACTTTTTGATTTTAGATGGCATGTTTCGGGAATTGGAATTCCCGAAACACCAAAGTTATTTACGATTGAACCCTTTGCAACTATTCAGAAGGCCCCTTAGATTTGTCAAATTTGGCCCGTAAACACTTGGTCATGCTAAAAATTTTGACAAATCTTCTCGGCAACGCTGTATAGTTACGATATTTTTACGCAGAGAGACCAGGTTGGCAAATGGAAATAGACGAAATCCTCACAATTGACACCCCGGAAAATGTAATCTTTGGTTATGATATCGCCGGAATCGGGTCGCGGTTCCTGGCAGCCTTGGTTGATTCAATTATCATCCTTATACTTCAATTTCTGGTCTACATAACCTTGTTTTTCGCCCTGGGCGGCGCTGATTATTTTGAAAACGGGGATTCCGGTTGGATTATTGCCATTTTTAGCCTGATTGCCTTTGCCATGTTATGGGGCTACTACATTTTTTTCGAGATGCTCTGGAACGGTCAATCGCCCGGCAAACGATGGGTGGGACTGCGGGTTATACGCGCTGATGGCACCCCCATCACGTTAGCCGAATCCTTAGTGCGCAACCTGGTCCGATTGATAGATTTTTTACCCGTCTATTATGGCATCGGCGTAGTAACAATGTTCATCAATGAACAATCGCGCCGCTTGGGCGATTTAGCCGCCGGAACGTTAGTCGTTCGCGATCAAGGCTCTGTCACTATCTCCGCCCTGGAAGAAAGCACAACCAATCGCAATATAGGCGAGTTTCGTTTTACGCCAGATGAACTTGATATAGCCCTGCCCATTGAAAAACTTTCAGACCATGATATTGAAGTCGCTGAAAATTTCTTGCACCGTCGTCTAATGCTGCCTAACCGCACCAGTCTGGGGCAGCGCATTGCCCAATCTTTGTACAATAAAATGGAAATTCCGCTGCCAGCAGCACGCGAATGGCAGATTGAGAAAACTATTGCGATTGTTGTTCGCATTTATCGGGATAAAACCCGGCATGTGTAACGTGGTAAGGTCAAGAAGATTTGTCAAATTTTCACAAATTCGACGAATCTAAGCCCCTCCGAACAGCGAATCACGAGGATACTATAATGAGAGTAGACGGCCGTTCCCCCCGACAACTCCGCTCCATCACCTTTGAAACAGGATTTACCCGCTGGGCCGAAGGCTCCGTTCTGGCCCAATTCGGCAGCACCCACGTCCTGTGCAACGTCACCATCGAAGATAAGTTACCCCCCTGGCTGCGAAACAGCGCCGAACCACACGGTTGGCTCACCGCCGAATACGCCATGCTGCCCCGCAGCACCCACAGCCGCACCCGCCGCGAACAACGCTGGCCCAAAGGCCGCACCCAAGAAATATCCCGCCTGATCGGTCGCAGCCTGCGCATGGCGTTGGATTTATCCCTCCTGGGCGAGCGCACACTCACCGTTGACTGCGACGTGCTGCAAGCAGACGGCGGAACCCGTACCGCCGCCGTCACCGGCGGCTGGGTCGCCGTCGCCCTCGCCTTGCAGCCCCTCATCCAAAAAGGCGCTCTGCCACCAGAAGTAATGCAGCGCCAAATCGCCGCCATCAGCGTTGGTTTGGTAGACGGCGCGCCATTACTCGATTTAGCCTACGAAGAAGACGTGCGGGCAGAAGTAGATTTCAACGTCGTCATGGCCGATGACAACCGGTTGGTAGAAGTGCAAGGCACGGCCGAAAAAGCCCCCTTCCTTCGCTCCCAACTCGACACATTAGTTAATTTAGCCGGAAAAGGCATCGCCCAATTACAAATCATGCAGCAGCAAGTCTTGCCAGCCGCTCAATAGCCGCATCGCAGACCCAATAATATACCCCGCCCGATAAACAGTCAGTGAATCCAATGTGAAGAGTCCGTAAAAGGTCTTTAATCAAGGCTAACTCTGGTATAATCCTCCCACAAATCGTACATCACACGGATATACGCAATGACACAACCGGATTTTAGACAAGAAGCAGAAACATTATTCGATGAAATGGTCGCCATGCGGCGCGATTTTCATCGTCACCCTGAACTGGGTTTCCAAGAAACCCGCACCTCCCGCATTGTGGCCGAGCGCTTAAACGAACTTGGCTTGGAAGTGCAGCCCGGCATCGGGCAAACCGGCGTCGTCGGCTTGCTGGAAGGAGCCAAACCAGGCCCCACCATCCTCCTGCGCTTTGACATGGACGCGCTCCCCATCCAAGAAGAAACCAGCCATAACTTCACCTCGCAAAACACGGGCGTCATGCACGCCTGCGGGCACGATGGGCACACTTCGATGGGGTTGACTGTAGCCAAAATCATGGCGCAGCACCAGGAACGCATGGCCGGAACACTCAAATTCATGTTCCAGCCAGCCGAAGAAGGGCTGGGCGGCGCATTCGCTATGATTGCAGGCGGCGTTTTGGAAAACCCTAAACCTGATGCGGCGTTGGCAATGCACGTTTGGACGCCGGAACCTTATGGCAAAGTGCGCGTTGTGGAAGGGCCGTGTATGGCCTCCTCCAGCGTTTTCACCATTACCGTGCAGGGCAAAGGCGGGCACGGCGCCGCTCCCCACATGGCTATTGATCCGATTTTGACCGGGGCGCACATCGTCACGGCGCTGCAAAGCATTGTCAGCCGCAATGTGAACCCGCAGGACAGCGTTGTCGTTTCGATTGGGCAGTTTGATGCGGGGACAACGTTTAATGTCATTCCCGATCGCGCCATCCTCAAGGGAACGGTTCGCAGCTACAATGACGCGCTGCACCGGCAAGCCTATCGCCGCATTTTGGAGATGGCGAAAAATATGGGCGAAGCGTTTCACTGTCAGGTCAACATGGAAACAATTGCTATTGTGTCCGCTGTGGTGAATGCGCCGGCGCCAACGGCCGTTGTCCGTGACGCTGTCATCAAAATTATGGGCGAAGAAAGCATCGTCGAACACCGCACAATGGCCTCGGAAGATATGGGCTACGTGCTGGAAGAGATTCCCGGCTGCTACTTCTTCATTGGCGCAGGCAACGACGATGAGTTTTCTTACCCGCATCATCATCCTAAATTCAACTTTGATGAACGGGCAATGATTAACGGCGTGGCAATTATGGCTGAGGCGGCGGCCAGTTACGTTTTGAATGATGAATGATGAATGATGAATGATGAATGATGAATTCGATCTAAACGTTGTTTGTTTAGCCGGCGGCGTGGGCGGGGCCAAATTGGCTGACGGTCTGGCCTGCATCGTGCCGCCGGAAAATTTGACCGTCATCGTCAACACAGGCGATGATTTTGAACATCTGGGGCTGACAATTTGCCCCGATTTGGATACGGTGATGTACACGTTGGCCGGCGCCGCCAATACGGAAACGGGATGGGGACGCGCCGGGGAGTCATGGCGGACGATTGAAGAGGCGGCTCGTTTGGGCGGACCGGATTGGTTCCGTTTAGGCGATCTGGATTTGGCAACGCATTTGGTGCGGACGCACCTGCTGCGAGGCGGGGAAAAGTTAACGGCCGTTACCCGCCGCCTATCCCATCATTTCAACATCCACCCTGCCATCCTGCCCATGAGCGACCAACCCGCCCCCACCATAATCCAAACCGACGACGACCTGCTCCCCTTCCAAACCTGGTTTGTCAAAGAACGGTGGCAGCCCACCGTCCAAAAAGTCATCCTGCCCGACGATGTGCGCGCCACACCAGCCGTCATGAAAGCGTTGGAACGTGCCGATTTGGTTCTCATCGCCCCATCCAACCCCTTCGTCAGCATAGACCCTATTTTGAACGTCTACCCCATCCGCGCCATGCTGATGGATTTGCCCCAGGCCGTCGTCGCCGTTTCGCCCATCATTGGCGGGCAAGCGGTGAAAGGCCCCGCTGCCAAAATGATGGAGGAACGGGATATGCCCGTCACCGCCCGCGCCGTTGCCGACTATTACGGCGATTTGATTGACGGCTTTGTTTATGACGAACAAGATGCAGGAACGATGGACGGTCTGGACGCGGCGCAGTTGTGCATAGACACATGGATGCGCAGCCAGCAGGATCGCATCCGCCTGGCGCAGGAGACGCTGGCCTTCGCAACCAGATTAGGCAGCTAGTGACAAACATCCCTCATGCCACCTGGGCCATCATTCCCGTTAAACAGCTCCATGAGAGCAAGCAGCGATTGGCTCATATTTTATCGTCTCCTGAACGAGCGGCGTTGATTCAACGATTTTTAGCGCATACGCTGACGATTTTGAACCGGACGGAACTGATCGATCGGGTTTTGGTGGTCAGTGGCGATGAATGGGTGTTGGCTACGGCTCTAAATCATGGCGCGGAGGTGTTGGTGGAAACGGCCGTTACCGGGCTAAACCCCGCCGTCACCCAGGCCGTACAATATGCGGAGGAAAAAGGAGCAACGGCCGTTCTCATCCTGCCCGCCGATTTGCCATTTATCCAAACCGAAGATGTGGTTATAATGGTAGAAGCAGCGCGGCATTCCGGCATCGTCATTTGCTCCGACGATAAAAACTGCGGAACAAACGCACTGCTGCTCAGTCCCCCAAACGGATTTATTTTCCATTACGGGAAAAACAGTTTCCAACATCATTTACACGAAGCCGCCCAGCATGGACTTGTTCCCCGCATTGTCCATGCGCCTGGCCTCAAATTCGACCTCGACACCGAAGAAGATTGGCGGCAATATCAATTGACAATTGCCAATTGACAACTGACAACTATCAACTGTCAACTGTCAACCATCAACTGTCAACAAAAAAGGAGATTCCCATGTCCAAAGACCGCGTAGCCCTCTATTTACAAGACGCTCACTCCCTCCAAGAAGGCATCAAATTGGTTCAGTATGCCGAAGAAAAAGGGTTCGAGGCCGTCTGGCAGGCCGAAAGCCGCCTGGTGCGTGATGCCATCGTACCAATGGCCGCCTTCGCCGCCACGACAACGAAAATCAAAGTCGCCAGCGGCGTCACCAACAACTGGACGCGCAACATCGGTTTGCTCGCCGCCACCTTCCTCACATTAGACGATTTAGCGCCAGACCGCATCATCTGCGGCATCGGCGCCTGGTGGGATCCGCTCGCCAGCAAAGTGGGCATCAAACGACACAAACCCCTTTCCGCCATGCGCGACACCGTGCAAGTGCTGCGACAATTGCTCAACATGGAAACAGTCACCCACCACAGTGAATTTCACCATGTAGACGGCATCAAGCTAGATGTGGTACACGGCCGTAAAGAACCGCGCAACGTCCCCATCTACATCGGCGCTACCGGCATGAAAATGATGGAAATGGCCGGCGAAGTAGCCGACGGCGTCTGTCTCAACTACCTCGTCAACCCGGCTTACAA
This sequence comes from Anaerolineae bacterium, assembly GCA_024762395.1. Lineage (GTDB taxonomy): Bacteria > Chloroflexota > Anaerolineae > Promineifilales > Promineifilaceae > JACKCC01. Next base: position 10,556 of record JANTHP010000078.1, read on the forward strand.
CCTGCGGGCGATGGACGCGCTGGAACGTGGCGCAAAGAAAGCGGGCCGCTCCATTGACGACATTGACCGCCCCCAATTAATGATTTGCTCCGTTGATCATAACCGCAAACGGGCGCTAGACGGCGCGCGCAAGATGATCACCCAATATCTGGGGCAGCAGCCGCACTTGATGAAAGCCAGCGGCGTCAGCCAGGAACTGCTGGATGAGATTCACCAGGTTCTCACCTGGCCGGCCACCGACGAGCAAATCGAAGCGGCCATGCACCTTGTGCCCGACGATGTCGTGCAGATGTGTACCGCCGCCGGTTCGCCGGAAGAGGTAAAAGCCAAAGTACGCGAATATGTGGATAACGGCTGCACCTGCCCCATCCTCTATCCGTTGGGCGATGCCAGGTTGATGATTGATATTTTTGCAGATGGATACAGCGACTAAATTTTAGTGCGCTGGATGGTGACTACTAAGGTGCGACGCACTTTCTCCAGAATAATAAGCGGCAGCATTATTGTTTACAAGTGCGTCGCACCTCTGGGGCTTAGTAGTTATGCTGGATGTCAAAATTTATTACGGCTCTGCGACAATGCCGGAATTCATTCCGGCGTCTGAACTGCGGCTGAATAGTCGCAGCAGGGGAATTCATTCACGAAAAATGCAAATTGAAAAGGAACAGACAGCCGTCTACCGACAACCAAACAGCGATTATTGTTTTGTCTGCGGCCGTAATAACCCGCATGGCTTGTACATGACATTTTATGACGATGGCGTCAATCAAGTCGTCTCAGATTATACGGTGGCTGAAGCGTACCAGGGCTACCCCGGCGTGGTACACGGCGGCGTTGTGGCGGCTATGTTGGATGAGGTTGTGGCGCGGGTATCCATGATCGGCGATCATCACCACTTTATGATGTCGGTAAAATTGGAAGTCAAATACCGCCACCCCGTACCTACCGAAACGCCTTTGAAGATTGTGGGACGCATTGTGAAGCTGCGCGGCCGTTTAGGTAAAGCGGTGGGCGAAGTTTTGCTGCCCGATGGCACAGTGGCCGCTGAATCAGCCATGACGCTGGCCGACGTGCCGGCAGAGATGCTAAACAACGTGAACCTGGAGGCGCTAGGTTGGCGGATAGATGATGATTGATAATTGATAACTGTACAGCGTTGTCGAGAAGATTTGTCAAATTTTTTGGCACGGACAGGTGTTTACCCGACTAAATTTGACAAATCTAAAGGGGGCTACGAACAACTTGTCATTGGTTCACCAAAACCGGGGCCTGGGAGGCCCCTCTACGCCGCCGTAGGCGGGCCTCCCAGGCCCGCCGGTGAAATTGACTGACAACTTGTTCGCGCACTCATCTAAGGGGGATACCTGAATAGTCACGATTTTCTTTGGTATACTATAGGCGATGGTTTTCGGAGGCGTTGTGAGTCAACAATTTTTAATCGGTGCAGGTAAACCTTTGCTAGTTGGACGCAATTTGTTGTTGATTGGCGCTTTGTTGGCTTTGACGGCATGTAGCCTTTTGAACAGTGAGCCAACGTTGGGCGACACGACCGATTTACAAGGCCAGGCCATCGTTACATGCAGTACAGCTTGTGCCGAGCGGGGGCAATGCGGCACGGCCGTTGACGGGAGCCGAGTAGTTTTAGGCGGGCAAGGCGGGCCGACGGTGGAGAATCATGACATGGTTTTTGCGGTGGACACGGCCGTTCCCATCTACGAAATGCGTATCCAACAAGTCGAAACCCTGGCCACTGCCCAGCAGTTTAACCTGCGCTTTTACCACATCCAACGACCGGATGGCCTGAATGGCTGGGTATCCGGATGGTGTTTGGCGGCGGAGTAACAAACATATCCAGACCTGCGCGGTTTCCAAAACCGCGCAGGTCTCCAATTACCAATGAATAATGAAACGCACGCCATTTTAGCAGAATTACTGACCGCGCAAGAAGCGGGGGAATCGGTGGCGCTGGCGACAGTTGTTAGAGCGAGCGGGTCGGTGCCGCGTCACGCCGGGGCCAAGATGCTGGTGTATGAAGACGGCCGTATCTCAGGCACGATTGGCGGCGGCGAGCTGGAAGCCCGTGTCAAGGAAAAGGCGGTGGAACTATTGGAGCACGGCCGTTCCGATATCCTCACCTACTCCCTCATCGAACCCGAACGCGGCGACCCCGGCCTCTGTGGCGGCACCGTGGACGTTTATTTGGAGCCATACACGCCACCGGCAACCCTGTTTGTCATCGGCTGCGGTCACGTCGGGCAGGCCGTTGCCGATTTAGGCCATTGGCTGGGCTTCCGCGTCGTCGTCACCGACGACCGCCCCGAACTGGCTTCGCCCGAACAAATCCCAAACGCTGACGTGTATCTACCGGGCGATTTTGCCGCCGCTTTAGCCGCCCATCCCATTACGCGCAGCACATTCATTGCCTTATTAACCCGCAACGTAGCGCTCGACCGTCAAATTTTACCCCTGCTGGTCAAAACGCCCGCCCCCTACATCGGCGTAATGGGCAGCCGCCGCCGCTGGACCGAAACGCAGAAACTGCTGCGCCAAGACGGCGCCTCCGAAGAAGATTTACAACGCATCCATTCACCCGTTGGATTAGAATTAAACGCCGAAACGCCCAAAGAGATCGCCCTCAGCATTTTGGCAGAGATTGTGGCGCAGTATCGGATGAAGGGGTGATAAGGCGACAAGCTCGCCCATCGCCCACTACTCGCATATTTGCAAACTGGATAACAACTCAGGTGACAGTCACTTTTCCCAGTGGCGACGGTCACAACCTGTGGCGTTTTAAGTGACTGTCACCTCTGGGACTGAGTAGTTACCAAACTGGATAACTTATGATTACACAATACGAAACACCAACAACCATTGAAAAAGCGCTGAAACTGTTGGCGCAATACGGCCGTTCCGCACGCATCGTCGCCGGCGGCACAGACATTTTATTGGAACTGGAACGCGGCGGACGGCCGGAAACGGAAACCCTGATTGACATCACGCGCATTCCGGGGCTGGACAACATCACACAAGATGAGGACGGCGTTTTGCATCTGGGGCCATTGGTCACCCATAACCAGGTCATCGCCTCCGATTTAATGGTACAGCACGCCTTTCCGCTGGCTCAAGCCTGCTGGGAATTGGCCTCGCCGCAAATCCGCAATCGGGCAACAGTGGCCGGGAACCTCATCACCGGCAGCCCGGCCAATGATACGATTGCCCCGCTGTGGGCGTTGGGCGCGAGCGTCACCCTGGCATCGGTCAACGGCCGTCGCACCATCCCCCTCAACCAATTCTACACCGGCGTCCGCCGCACCGTCATGCAGCCCGATGACATGCTGGTAGACATCAGCTTCCCGCCCATGTCGCCAACGGCACGGGGCACGTTTGTCAAATTGGGACTGCGCCGGGCGCAGGCCATTTCAGTCGTCAACACTGCCCTGATTTTGGATTTCGATGGCGACGTTGTGAAATCAGCAGCCATCACCCAGGGCAGCGTCGCTCCCACCATCATCCCCACGCCGGACGCCGAGGCGTACCTGATTGGCAAAACCCTGACCGATGAAGTCATTGCCGAAGCCGCACGATTGACGGCCGACACAGCCACGCCCATTGACGATGTGCGCGGTCCCGCCAGCTACCGCACAGAAATGGCGCGGGTGATGACGAAACGCGCCCTGGAAACAGTGCGCACGGGTCAGGAAAAGGCCCAGTGGCCGGACAGTCCGGTGATGCTGTGGGGAGATACGAACGGCCGTTACCCCACCGGCCCCCAATTTGAAACGCATCATAATCCCGACACGCCCATCACAGCCATCGTAAACGGCAAAGAAGTAACGGCCGTCGGCGGCAACCACAAAACCCTCCTGCATTGGCTGCGTGAAGAAGGCCTTCTAACCGGCGTCAAAGAAGGCTGCGCCGAAGGCGAATGCGGCGCCTGCACCGTCCACATGGACGGCATGGCTGTCATGTCCTGCCTTGTCCCCGCCCCTCGCGCCCACGGCGCCGAAATCGTCACCATCGAAGGCCTATCCGGCAGCCAGCAGCCAACAACTAACAACCAATTACATCCATTACAAGAAACATTTATCGAAACCGGCGCCGTTCAATGCGGCTACTGCACACCTGGGTTCCTCATGTCAGGGGCCAAATTATTGGAAGAAAAGCCTCATCCCGATTTATCCCAAATCGAGCAGGCCTTTACAGGCAATCTTTGCCGCTGCACAGGCTATTACAAAATCATCGAAGCGGTTGAGAAAACCTCTGCGGGAGAATAAAACATGCGCCTGGAAAAAAAACATGAAGAAGAACTGGAAAAACGGAAAGGGTTGGCCGGCAAAACGATCATTCAAGTTATTTGGCTCATCATTTCTTTCATTATTGCCTATTTCCTTGTGCAATACTTAATTAACAACAATTATCTAAGCTACAGCATGATTTACGGGGTTGGTATTCCGCGAGAAGTTCCCGAAGTCGTCATTTTATTGACGCTTATGCTATTTATTGTTGTCGCCATGCAGTTTTTCCTATTCATTGGTTTCGCTTTTACCAACCCGGAAGGACGGCGACGTACCGGCACGCCAACCCTTCATTCACGAACAAAGGATCCATACGATTATGGCCAAGATCAATAACCCCCTCTACGAATCTCGTTCCATTACTCGTGTTGATGCGCGGGCCAAAGTAACCGGCGAAGCGCTCTACCCCGGCGATCTAACGCCGGATAATTTATTGCATGGCAAAGTTTTATTCAGCCATCAGCCCCACGCCCGCATGTTGGCGATGGATACCAGCGCAGCCGAGGCTGTTCCCGGCGTGGTCGCCATTCTCACGGCGAAAGATGTGCCCGTCAATGAATACGGGCTGATTTTCCCCGATCAGCCGGTACTGGTGGGGCTGGGCAGCGCCAAAATTGACAGCGACATCAGCCGTTGGGAAGGCGATCAGGTGGCTGTCATCATTGCCGAAACGGAATTGGCGGCAGCGCAGGCGCGCGATCTCATTGAGATTGAATGGGAAGCCCTGCCTACCGTGACGGACGTCCGCGAGGCGATGAAGGACGCGGTTGTTCTCAATCGTTATTATGAGAGCAATATCATCCAGCATTACAAAATCCGCAAGGGAGATATGGAAGCGGGCTGGCTGGCGGC
>JANTHP010000079.1 GCA_024762395.1 Anaerolineae bacterium
CATCCGCCCGCTTGCAACCCGGTTAATATCAGACAAATCCGAAATCAAATCCTGCATCCGATCAACATTACGACTGATAACTTTCAAAAACTCCTTCTGCTGGTCGGTAAGCGGCCCGGTCACGCCGCTCACTATCAGATCACTGTATCCCTTAATTGATGTCATGGGCAAACGCAGTTCATGTGTGACAACAGAAACAAACTGACTCTTGGCTGCGCTAATGGCTTGAATTTCTTCATAAAGACGCGCATTTTTAATGGCAACCGCCGCCCGATCGGCCAAACGTTCCACAAAAGCGATATCCTCATCATTGATGGCGTGTATTTGTTGGCTCTCCAAGGTGATTAACCCGGAAATCAACCCTTCCCGCTTAATAGGAACGACCAACTGAGCCGCGGCCGGCGTTCCGTCAATTGCTTGCTGAACTGTGGTTTGGCGAGTAAATATCGAACATTTTTCCGATAAAACGCGCGCTAGAATGGGGTGCGTTTCAGGAATTATCTGCACTGCAGGCGTGCCGTCATCTTGCTGGGGCGCAGCGCTTGTGTGTACCAGCAAACGCAAGAACCGCTCGTTTTCATCGTCGGCTGTCTCCAGTAGGCCAATAGAGCCGCTGCCAGCCCCGGTGTAGCTGATGGCCCAGGTTAAAGCCAGCTCTAAAATCCGGTGGAGATCGAGCGATTTGTTGAGCTGCTGGTCAATGCGCTGGAAGAGGGTTAATTCCTCCACACGGCGGGAGAGAGCCTGGTCGGTTTGGGTGAACAGGCGGGCATTATCAATGGCCACGGCCGCCTGGTTGGTAAAAGTAACCAGTAGTTCAAGGTCGGCGTCGTCAAAAACGCTGTTAAAAAGACGGTTATCCACATAAACGGCCCCCAATGTTTCGCCGCGCGCACGCAGGGGAGCGCACATGATGGAGCGCAGTTGGTAGCCGATAACGCTTTCTTGTCCGGAAAACCGTTCATCTTCCTGGGCGTTATTGGTGAGGATGGCTTTTTTGGTGGCGACGGCGCGTTCGATGACGGTGCGGCTGACTTGCATGGAACGGCCGTCAATCGTCTTCTGGTCTACATTACGGGCGGCCATCGTCTGTAAATCGCCGGCATCATCATATAACATTAAAAAGCCGCGCTCGGCCCCCGTCAATTGGATGATGGCGTCCATTACCTGGTTTAACACTTCGGTCAAATCCAGCGATTGTCCCAGGCGGGCGCTAACTTCGTACAAAGCGGCTAATCGGGCTTGTTCATCTACTTTGGTTTCGATCATAGTTTTTAGTCTCGTACTCTTTTGGTCGGGTAATCGGGTAGTCTCCAGTCTCTAATCGCCAACTTACCCTGCATTTTCGGCGTAGTAGTCGCAGTGCGCCTGCAAAGGGCAGCTTTCGCATTTGGGGCGGCGGGCGCTGCAAACTTCACGGCCGTGCCGAATAAAATTGAGATGCAGCGGGTAAAAGGTAGCCGGATCGCCCATGGCTTCCAAAATGTCGTGGGCTTTGTCGGCTGAAACTTTGGGGCCGATGAGGCCCAGGCGGCGCGTGATACGGTGAACATGTGTATCAACCGGAAAGGCGGGACGGTTAAAAGCAAAAAGCAGGATGATGGCGGCCGTTTTGGGGCCGATGCCTTTGATATTTGTCAGCCACGCTTTGGCCTCGTCAAGAGGCAAATTATTCAGAAAATCAAGGCTGATTTCTCCCTGTTTCTCGTAAACGTACCGCAAGGCGTTTTGGATGCGCGGCCCTTTCTGGTTGGCTAAACCGGCAGGGCGAATTGCAGCAATCACCTCATCCTCTGGCGCATTCATGACGCTTTCCCAATCGGGGAACCGCTTTTTGAGGGCATAGAATCCTTTGTCGCGGTTGATGTCGGAGGTGGATTGGGACAGGATGGTGGAGACGAGTTCATCTACCGGGGGCAGATGCTGCCGCCAGGTTGGCTGACCATAGGCGGCAATGAGGGTTTGATGAATGGCGTTGTATTTTTGCGCCAAAGGGCTGCTATCATTCATGTTCATGGTTTCCGATCATTGTAATGGGGAATGGGGCCGAGTGACGCATAAATTGCGTGAAAATGTGGGCGAGTTTGCGCGTATGCAAGTCTGCACGCGATGAGCAGGCGCTGTTTCCTCACCCGCTCACCCGCTCACTCGTTCACCCTTTCACCCCTGCAGCCGCTCTTGCACCCGCGTGCGAAGCTGCCGGATAACGGCCGTTCGCTCTTCCGCCGTCAAATTGAGGATGTCGAAAACGGCCGTATCCAATGCCTGCCTATCGGGTTTATCCAATTCTACCAGCGTGTCGCCAATGGGGCGTTGGGTGAGCGGTTCAAAACAGCGCGTCAATTCAGATGCTTGAGCGGGCGTCAGTTGGCGCGGGTCGGGCAGTAAGATGGCCGCCAGTTCGTACTGCGCCAGCCACAGCAGCCCTTCGCCAAAATTGGTACGGCCGTACAGTTCACATTGCAGCGCAAACCAGGCGCTGTTCAACAGCGCGGCGGCAGCCAGGGGCGGCGTGCCATCAGCCAGACTTATACGATAAATGTGTTGGTCTACAGGCAAATCTTTGGCAAGCAGAGCGGCTGTATGGCGTTGGCGGATGCTTTTGGGCAGTAAAATGTGCGCCGGCGGCTGCGGCGTCAAGCTGTACCAGGGATGACGGGCGGCGCAGGCAGCGCGCCGGTGGAAGCCTTGCGCCTCACCCCATGCAATATAGGCGGAGACGGCGGCGCTTTGCTGCCAATCTGTCCCTGGCGGCAGCCAGAGCATTTCGGCCCGGCTGTCTGTTTCGTCTACTTGTAGTTTGTCGGCATTTTGGAGGGTTTTGAGGAACGGCCGTCTAAATTTTGCTTCAATCCCCCACGTTTCAATGGTGTCTTGGTCCAGGTAGAAAAAACGATTCGCGCCGGTGGTAAAGCCGCGCCGGATGACCGCCCAGCTTCCCAGTGATGGCAGTTGCCCCTGTTCTTGCCGCTTCCGCAGCGCATCCGGGGCGTGCAGAATGACGCCCCACTTGGCGGCGGCGTCCAACTGCCATTGGGGCAAAACGCGCACGTCAAAATCGTCGGCGCGGCGGTCGGCGCTGGGCAGCAGGCGGGGAACCAGCCGTTCGACAGCCAGCAGGCGGCGCGGGTTATCAGGCGGGAAGGGGATGAAGTGGGATAACGGCCGTTTCAAAACCGCCAATCTGGCCCAATTAGCCGCCCGCCGGTTCGGATCGCTGCATTTTTCCAGCACAACCAGGCAGGCATTCAAGTTAGATTGCGGCAGCCAGCGCTCGGCTGTGGATTCGATGAGGGCCACCAGCCGAAAATGAGCCAGCAAGAATCGCTTAAGGTCGGCACCGTAGGCGGCATCCAGCCAACTGTTGGGAACGATGAAGCCCAAACGCCCCCCTTCGCGCAAGAAGGCCAGACTGTGCAGGATAAAGTAGGCGTACAAGCCGGAACGATGGCTTAAACTTTGCCACAAATGGCGGGGGATGAGTTTTTTAGTCTCTAGTCTTGTAGTCTTTAGTCTTGTGGTCTTTAGTCTTGTAGTCTTTGGTCTTGTGGTCTCTGGCGGTTGTTCGTTGCTGTTCCACCCGATTTTTAATTGTTTACCTGCGCCCCGGTACAAACGGCCGATGCGGTCGGCGCGGATGTGGGGCGGGCGGCCGATGATGGCGTCGAAGGGCTTGTCTGGTTCCAGGGTGAAGAAGTTGTGGGTGATGATTGTGGCTTGGGGCAAGGCGGCGCGGGCGGTAACGGCCGTATCTTCATCCCAATCCACGCCCCACAAGCCATCGGAAGATAAATCGGTGGGCGAATCGGCCAGCCAGCCGCGCCATAACGCCGCCCGCTGCAAAAAATCCCCCTGGCCGCAGCTTGGGTCTAGTAACCGGTTAGACGGCCGTCTCAGACAAAACCCCAACAACAAATCCGCCGCATCCGGCAACGTTTCCAACTGGCCCAAAGAGCGTTGTTTATCATCCATCTTTACGTTTTACGCTTCACGCTATATCATCGGATGGAACCTATACGTAAATAGTTTACCATATCCAATTGGAACAGGTAACATCCAACTATCAACTGTCAACTGTCAACTATCAACTATTCATGCCCAATCTATCACGTAACAAATTTCTACAAACGCTTCCCGATATTGTCATCCCCCTGCTGCCAGAACCGCTGCAGGGCATCCAAAGCCGCCAGCCCTGGCGGTGGCTGGTGCAATTTCATTACGGCGAACCGCGCCTCCACTACGAAGTCGCTAAAGCCATGCGGCGGGACGGGTGGGAAATGGGATTCCACTGCGAAGCCCGCGACAAACATCTCAATCGCGTTCTCCTGGATGGTTTTCGCCGCCACCTGTTTGAGATTAAGGACACATTGGGCGAACGTGTCGAGGCTGAGATGTGGGATCGCGGCTGGACGAAAATTTACGAGGTGTACCCGGATGCGGATTTAACGACGGCGTATCAATTGGAAATCGCGCAGCGCCTGGTGGAAATCATCACCTGCCTGCATCCGATTTATGTGGAATTACGTAGTTCAGTAGCTCAGGTTTACCGGTAGCCCAGACTGATTTTGCAGCGATTTAGGGCTGACGATTAAATAATTGTCGGAATTGCATCGTCAGCCTTGCGGAACGGGAATTCATTTGTGGACAGTTGTTAAATTCCCGTTCCTTAGCGAAGCGTCACATCACCGGCGGCAATTGTGTGCAAACGGCCGTCATCACCCCGCACCAACAGCCGCCCCCAACCATCTGTCCCCTCCGCAATCCCCATAATCGGGCGCTCGCCCCCCAAATTGGTCGCCTGAACCCGCTCACCCAACGTGATTAACCGCTGATTCCAGTCCGGTTGGGGCGATTGGCCGCCATCGGCCAGTTCGTACCGGGTTTCCAGGCGCTGCAAGAATGCCGCCAACAGCAATAGGCGGGAAATGGACTGCCCGCCGGCAGCCAGCAAACTTGTGGCCGGCACAGCGGCGTCCGGCAGTTGCGCCGGCGGGATGTTGACGTTGAGTCCGATACCCATGATGGCGTGTTGGAGACGGCCGTCCTCCCCCATCCCGCCTTCCAACAGCAGCCCGCCAACCTTACGCCAGCCATCTTTTGGCCAAATCATCAAATCATTCGGCCATTTCACCCCGACCGTCGTCCCTGTTACCGTTTCCATCGCCTCGGCGGCGGCCAAACTGGTCAACATCGTCAACCAGTGCGCCTGTTCCGTCGGCCAATCGGGCCAAAACAGCACCGAAAGCAGCAGGGATGAGCCTGCCGGAGCCAGCCAGCGCCGGTTCAGGCGTCCTCGTCCCTGGCTTTGATAATCTGTCAGAAAGACGGTTCCGGCTGGCAGCGTGCTGGCAGCATCCCTGATTTGTTCTTTGAGCAGGTCATTTGTAGATGGCACACTGGCAAAATACCGGTAAGGGTGTCCTATCCATTGTGTCGTTAAAGCGGAGCGAACGGCCGTTTCTCCCAATTCAATCATTATGCCACCCATTATAAACAAAGGAGCAAATTGGGTCTACGAACAGATTTGGGGCCTGGGAGGCCCGCCTACAGCGGCGTAGAGGGGTCTCCCAGGCGGCGTAGAGGGCCTCCCAAACGGCGTAGCGGGGCCTCCCAGGCCCCGGTTTTGGTGAACCAATGACATTCGTAGACCCGGCAAATTGGCCGCCTTGCCCCATTCCTCCCCTCCGCCTATAATTGTCATAAGTTACCAACACAGTATTGTAACCTACCCCCTTGCAAACAACCGTAGAAGAGCGAGAGTAGTGGAAATGTGTCCAGATAGCTTTACCGAAAAGTCTGCCCAGCCCCCCCTTGACGACGCCTATTGGCAAGCGCTTATCGCCCAAGAAGAGTTATTGATGCCGCCCACAGCGCCGGCTGAACCCGAAACGCCCATGTGGCCGCCAGTAAACGCAAACGGCAACGGCCGTCATCCCCGCCCCAACGCCAAACCGGCTGATAAAACCCCCTGGAAAACCGCGCAAGAAACATATCAAGCCGATCAACCGTTAGAACTCAGGGTAACAGGATACAACAAAGGCGGCTTACTCGTTCATTGGAACGGGCTGCAAGGATTCATTCCCGCTTCTCAATTAATAGATTTCCCCCAATTCCATTTTGAAGCCGAGCGCGCCCGCGCACTAAAAAACTGGCTCAATAAAACGCTTAAACTCAAAATAGTCGAACTAAACCCTAAAAACAATCGGTTAATCTTTTCCGAACGCGCTGCATTAGTAGATGCGGCGCAGCGCCAGAATTTATTCGAACACGTTTGTCCGGGCGACCAGATAACTGGAACCATAACCAATTTGACAAAATTCGGCGCGTTTGTTGACCTGGGCGGAGCAGAGGGCCTCATCCATATCTCAGAACTGTCCTGGAGCCGCGTCATGCACCCCAGCGATGTCGTTAAACCGGGGCAACCCGTTTCCATCCTGGTCATGAACGTTGATCGTGAACACAATCGTATCGCCTTGAGTCTTAAACGGTTAAATCCCGATCCCTGGCGCGGCGTAGAGAAACGGTACAAACCGGGGCAATTGGTCACAGGCATCGTCAACAACATTGTCAATTTTGGCGCATTTGTCCAACTAGAGGATGAATTAGAAGGCTTGATCCACATTTCGGAGTTGGCGGAAGGCTCTTTTTTGCATCCGCGCGATGTGGTACACAAAGGGCAAGAAGTGACGGCCCGCGTCTTGGCCGTAGATGGCGCAGCGAAACGATTGGCATTAAGTTTGCGCCAGGCGGCCGACTTGTAACTGGCAGCCGGCCGTCGGCGACTGGCCGCCAGCAATCAATTCTCATGGCACGTTCCAAAACATCTCCCCAACGTTCCGGCAAGCGCAAACCGGAACCGCCTCCCCCTACCTGGGATGAAAATCTCATCAACAAACTGATGCCCTGGCGGGTGGAGATTGCCGGGGTTCTTGTGTTTATTTTGTCGTTTGTCACGTTTTTGGCGCTGCCGGGTTGGACGTCGGCCGGTTTGCTGAATGCGTGGACAAATTTGCTGCGGCAGACGTTTGGCTGGGGCGCGTATCCGCTAACGCTTTCGGCGGCGGCGCTGGGGTTGCATGTGGCGTTAAGGAAAGTGGAACGGCCGTACACCATCCACGTCACCCAGGTCATCGGCTTTGAACTCATCCTGCTCACCGCCCTGCCCTTGAGCCACCAATTCACCCATTCCGCCCTGCCCGACGCCTATCTGGGCAAAGGCGGCGGCCTTGTCGGATGGGCCTTGTCCGAACCGCTGCGCGATTTCTTCGGCTCATTCCTCACCAGCTTGTTTTACCTCATTTTATTGGCGTATGGATTGGCGCTGGTTGCCAGCTACGGGTGGGATGATTTGCTGCAATCGCTGAATACGCTTTCGCTGCGGCTGCGGTTATGGTCGCAGCGCATGGCCCCGGTTGAAGCGGCGGCAGCGGCAGCGGCAGAGACAGAGATGGCCCCGGTAACGGCCGTCACCGCGCCGCCCCCCGACGACGACCTGCTCATCATCAACGACACCGCCAAACCACCCGCACCGCGCCGCCGCGACAAACGCCTGCCACCCATTGACCTGCTGGAAAAAAGCGGCGTCGTCAGCATGAGCAAAGACGAAATTGACGCCAAAAAACAGATCATCGAACGAACCCTGGCCGACTTTCGCCTGCCCGCCGAAGTCACCGAAATCCGGCGCGGCCCGGCCGTCACCCAGTTTGGACTGCTGCCCGGTTATGTAGAGAAAATTGGCCCTGACGGCCGTCCCAAGCAGCAAAAAGTCCGCATCGGTCAAATAGCATCTTTACAAAGAGATTTGGCGCTGGCCCTTGCCGTCACCCGCCTGCGCATCCAGGCGCCCGTACCAGGACGCGGCGTCGTCGGCATCGAAGTTCCCAACGCCGAAGTAAACGTCGTGCGCCTGCGTCCCATCATCGAATCGGAAGCGTTCCGCAAACTCAAATCGCCGCTGGCTGCCGGTTTGGGACGCGATGTTTCCGGCACGCCCATCGCCGTTGATTTGGCTAAACTGCCCCACTTACTCGTCGCCGGAACAACCGGGTCCGGTAAATCAGTCTGCATCAACGCCATCATCTCCTGCCTCATCTTCAACAACACGCCGGAACAGCTAAACCTGGTGATGATTGACCCCAAAAAAGTGGAGTTGATTCGCTGGAACGGCGTGCCGCACCTCATCGGCAAGGTGGAAGTGGAAGCAGATCGGGCCGTAGGCGTGCTGCGCTGGCTGACGGCCGAAATGGACCGCCGTTACGAGATGTTTACCCAGGTGGGGGCCAGAAACCTGAATGGCTACAACCGCAAAATCGCCCGGCACAAGGATGTGAAGAAGCTGCCTTACATCGCTGTTTTCATTGATGAATTGGCCGATTTAATGCACACATACCCCGGCGATGTGGAGCGCACGCTGACCCGGCTGGCGCAAATGGCGCGGGCGACGGGAATTCATCTGATGGTGGCAACGCAACGGCCGTCTACCGACGTCATCACCGGCCTCATCAAAGCCAACTTCCCCGCCCGCCTCTCCTTTGCCGTCGCTTCCAGCACCGATTCGCGCGTTATTTTAGACATGGTTGGCGCCGACCAACTGCTGGGACGAGGCGACATGCTCTTCCTCTCCCCGGATGCCAGCGCGCCGCTGCGCATCCAGGGCGTCTTCACCAACGACGTAGAAATCGAGCGCATCGTCAACCATTGGCGCACAATCATGCCCGATTTTGAAATCCCCACCCCCTGGGACAGTCTCATCGCCCGCCACGCGCTGCTGGACGAGACAGACAGCATGCTAGAACAAGCCATCGAAATCGTGCAAAAGCAGGATTATGTGTCCACATCCTTCTTGCAGCGGCGATTGCGAGTTGGCTACCCGCGCGCCGCCCGCATCATGGAGCATCTTTACGAAATGGGACTGGTGGAAGACCCCAAAGCCGGCGGCAAAACGCGCCGCACATTTGTAAACGAAGAGTCAGAAGACCCGCTGGGGGATTTTCTGGAGAATCGAGAAGAATAGTTAACAGCCTCTCCCAAACCTCACAGGTCTAAAATTCGCCAGACCCCAGCCAGAGAAACTTATAGTTCCCCCCAAGTGAAGTAAGATTCCCCCCGGTAATTCAGTCAAAAAAGCATGATCGCTCATTGGCAGAATGCACTTCCACACCCCATCGCCTTCGTCCTATCTGGCGGAGCCGCTTTAGGCGCAATTCAGGTCGGCATGTTAAACGCATTACGCAATGCCGGTATAAAGCCCGACCTGCTTGTGGGCACATCAGTTGGCGCGCTCAACGGCGCAGTCATCGCCAACAAAGGCTTAAACGAAGGCGTCACCGCCTTAGACAACTTGTGGCGCCACTTGAACCGTAAGGATATCTTCCCCGGTGGAGTCATTTCCCAAACGCGACGCCTTTTCTCGACCCGTATCAGCCTTTTTTCCAACGATCGGTTAACTGAACTCGTTTGCCAAACATTAGGCGTCACCCAATTTGAGGCCCTCGAACTCCCCTTCGGCGCCCTGGCCACCGAACTCCTCACCAATCACGGCGCGCTTTTTACCGCAGGCAATTTACACACGGCATTATTAGCCAGCGCCGCCATCCCCGGCGTTTTCCCACCGGTAAAAATCAACGACATTCTCTATGTAGATGGCGCGCTCACAGCTCAAGTACCAATGGCAGCAGCAGTTCAGATGGGAGCCGCTTCCCTCGTCATCCTGGACGCGGGCGAACCCTGTCATCGCCCCCATCCTCCGCGCCATGTGGCGGAAATGTTTACAATAGCCATACAAGCCGCTATGCGCCAACGCGCCCGCGTCGAAGCGTCTGCTATTGCCGCCAACTACCCGGTTCTTTATCTCCCCACCCCCTGCCCCCTCTCAGCCTCTTTTCTCAATTTCTCCGGCAGTGCGCTGTTAATTGCCCAAGCGAATGATATGGCCCGTGCGTTTTTAGCCGAGGCTGCAATTCCTACTCCCGGTTCCATGTCCGGCGCGCCGCATCACCATGATGACGCACCCGTACGTCAGCTAACACATTTGGCAGCGGCATAAAGACGCGCCCAAAAAAAGACCGCTCGTAAGAGCGGCCTTGCCAACTTTCGTGTCTTTGCGCTTTTGTAGTTAGTGACAAAACTAACGGCTAATCCCGTTCATAACTCCAACGCCTTCGTTGTAATCAAGGTAGCTGCCTGCGCCAGGAAATCGGCCAACGGAACCGCGCCCCGATTCTCATTGTTGCGCGTGCGGACGGCAACTGTATCATTTTCCTCTTCCTTGTCGCCCACCACCAGCATGTAGGGGATTTTTTGCAATTGGGCGTTACGAATCTTTTTGTTCATGCGTTCACTGCTGACATCCACATCCACACGCAGCCCGGCGGCGCGCAGTTCTTCAGCCACTTTTTCGGCATAAGGAATGTGGCGGTCGGTGATGGGAACCATGACAACCTGCACCGGAGCCAGCCACAGCGGGAATGCGCCGGCGTAATGCTCAATCAGCACACCCATAAACCGCTCCATCGAACCCAACAATGCGCGGTGAATCATATACGGCCGATGCGCCTCACCATCTTGCCCGATATAGGTCATATCAAACCGTTCCGGCAGGTTAAAATCGAACTGAATCGTGCTGAGCTGCCATTCGCGGCCCAGGGCGTCAATCATTTTCAGGTCAATCTTCGGCCCGTAAAAGGCTGCGCCGCCCTCGTCAATATCATAATCCAGCCCGGCGCGCTCCAAAGCGGCCCGCAGCGCTTCCGTCGGCGCTTCCCACCGTTCGGCGTCCCCGGCCGATTTTTTCTCGTCGCGCGTGGAGAGGTAAGCGTGGAATTTGTCCATGCCGAAGCTGCGTAAAATGTGTAGGCAGAAGTTCAGCGCCCGGTCAATTTCTTCCGGCATCTGGTCCTGGCGGCAGAATAGATGGGCGTCGTCCTGGGTGAAACCGCGCACGCGCATTAAGCCATGCAGTACGCCGCTGCGTTCGTAGCGGTAGACTGTACCCCATTCAGCCATGCGCAAGGGCAGGTCGCGGTAGCTGTGCATCTTTTCTTTGTAAATCATGATGTGAAAAGGGCAGTTCATCGGCTTAAGGAAGTATTCTTCTTCGTCAATCTGGATGGCGGCGTACATGTCGTCCCGATACCAGGTGAGATGGCCGCTCGTTTCCCACAACGTGCTGCGCCCGATGTGGGGCGTGTAAACCAGGTCGTAGCCGTTGGCCAGATGCTCGTTTTTGCAAAATTCTTCGGCCAGATGGCGCACCAGGCCGCCTTTGGGGTGCCACAAAATCAAGCCGCCGCCGACTTCTGGGGCCGCGCTGAATAAATCCAACTCTTTGCCCAGCTTGCGATGGTCCCGTTTTTTAGCTTCTTCCAATCGTTTGAGGTATTCGTCTAGTTCCACGCGATTGTGCCAGGCTGTGCCGTAGATGCGCTGTAACTGCTCGCGGTTTTCATCGCCGCGCCAGTAAGCGCCGCTGGACCGCAGGATTTTGACGGCGTTGGCTTTGACTTGTTTGGTGAAGCCGACGTGCGGCCCACGGCATAAATCCACAAAATTCCGGTGTTGGTAAATGCCGACTTCGGTTACCGGTTCGCTGATAGGATTGCCGTTTTCATCTACTTTGCCCGCCGCTAACTCGGCAATGAGTTCTAGTTTGTACGGCGCGTCGGCAAAAAATTCCTGCGCTTCAGCGACGGTTTTGCTGGATTGCTCGAATTTGGCGTTTTTCTTGAGCAATTTTTTCATGGTGGCTTCGATTTGCTCCAGGTCTTCAGGGGAGAAGGTTTTGGGTTTGCCATTCTCGTCCTGGCCCAGATCGAAGTCGTAGTAGAAGCCGTCGGCGATGGGCGGGCCGATGGCTAGTTTGGCTTCAGGAAAATGTTCCAGCACGGCTTCGGCCATGACGTGCGCGGCCGAATGGCGGATGCGGTAGAGGTCGGATTGTTCGTAGGGTATTTTTTCTTCGGACATGGTTTTCTCCAGTCAATAGTCTTGTAGTCTTGTAGTCTATTAGTCGCTAGTATCAGTGTTCAGTAATCTGTAAACAGTTATCAGTACGGTCTACCTCTGGAAAGCGCCTACTGAAAACTGTTTACTGACTTCTGTTTACTGGTGCTAGTCTCCAAATAAAAACGCCATCACCCGGATTGGGGCGATGGCGTGTCGCGGTTCCACCCAATTTTAGCTATTAGCTTTTAGCTGTTAGCTGTTAGCCAGTGGTTCAGGCTAAATGCTAATGGCTAAGAGTTAATCGCTCTCATTGACGGCCGTTAACGGGGCCAGCCGGATTTTCTTACTCTTCTAAAAGTGAGGCAGACAGATTAGTCTGCCTCTAAGCGGGCAAACCATAAAGTTTGCCCTTACTTTTTCAGAAAATCACTCACGGGGGGTTTTCTCTGCCGCCTTTGTCATGATGGTTTTCAGCCCATGACCACCACTCTCTTTTACAGTCTCAGCAGGTAATCGTCCCGATCAACGCATTGAATTTGTAATTATGCTCATTATAAAACAGAGCCTGTTCTTGTCAAGCTGTTGGAGATGCTGAATTGCTGGCGCATTATTGACGCATTCCGCGCAACCTGCTAAGATGAACGCATGATTCAGCAACACTGCTTTGCTTATTATTATGGGTATTCAAAACAACCGCCGCAGTCCGGTCAAGGTTTTGTTTGCTTGTAAAATTAGACAAAACAGCCAAATTATCATGAGAGGCGCGGCGACCCCCGCGCTTTTTTGTTGCCTCATTGACAAGCGCCAGGGCAGCCGCTACGATCAAGGTAACAGAGACCGGCAAGGTTTAAAAAACCTCGCAGGTTTGTATAAAACAGGGGACAACATGGGCGCAGCCCACCACGAATGAATGAAAATCCACAGATTGCGCAGATGGCGCAGATTTAATCTGTGTAATCGGTGTAATCTGCGGTTTATTTACAAGGAGAAACATTGTGACAAACATATTTGATGAATTGAAGTGGCGCGGTTTGGTATACGACCATACCGATGGTGTCGCCGACGTGGTAACCAGAGAAAAAGTCGCTGTTTACAATGGGTTCGATCCCACGGCCGATTCCCTTCACATTGGCAATCTGGTTCCGATGATGGGGCTGGCGCGTTGGCAGCGATTCGGCCATACGCCCATCATCCTTGTTGGCGGCGGCACGGGCATGATTGGCGACCCCAGCGGCAAATCCAGCGAACGCAACCTGCTCACCCGCGACGTGATTGAAGCCAATGTGGCCGCGCAAAAAGTGCAGTTAGCCCAACTGCTTGACTTTAACGCTAAAGATAACCCGGCTCAAATCGTTGATAATTATGACTGGCTCTCCCGGCTTTCGATGATGGAGATGCTGCGTGATGTGGGTAAGCATTTCACCGTTAATTACATGATTGCTAAAGATTCGGTCAAATCGCGCCTGGATCGAGAGGATGGCATCTCGTTTACCGAGTTCAGCTACATGATTTTGCAGGCTTACGACTTCCTGCATCTGTTTGAGAATAAAAATTGCATTGTTCAAGCGGGGGGCAGCGACCAATGGGGCAATATCACGGCCGGCGTGGAACTGATTCGGCGCAAACGGGGCGTGAAGGCGTTTGGGCTGGTCTACCCGCTCATTACGAACGCGGATGGATCTAAGTTTGGCAAAACAGCCAGCGGCACCAACATTTGGCTGGATGCTAAACGCACGTCGCCTTACCGCTTCTACCAATACTGGCTTAACGCTGACGATGCAGATGCGATTAATTACCTGAAATACTTTACCTGGCTGACGCAGGCGGAGATTCAAGATTTGCAAGACGCGCTGTTTGAACGGCCGCATCTGCGTGAAGCGCAGCGGAGATTGGCGCAAGAAGTGACCCGGATGATTCATGGCGAAACGGCGTTGGCTAAGGCTGAAAAGGCGGCTTCTGTCCTCTTTGGCGGCGATTTGGACGGGTTGGATGGCGATGATATTGCCGATATTTTCGCCGATGTGCCGTCTAGTCAGGTGGCCAAAGCGCAGTTAGGCGGCGATGGGATGCTGCTGGCGGATTTGCTGGCTGATAGCAGTCTGGCGAATTCTAAAGGGGATGCGCGGCGTTCGATTAAGGGCGGCGGGATTTATGTGAATAATGTGCGGATGACGGATCCGATGGGGACGGTAACGGCCGTTCAAGCCATCGAAGGCAAATTTCTCATCCTGCGCAAGGGCAAGAAGAAGTACCATTTGGTACAAGTTGTTTAAGGGCTTGAGACTGGAGATTAGAGACTATCCAATCTCCAATCTCCAGTCTCCAGTCTCTAATCTCCATTTACGCATTATCATCCGGCGGCTGGGGTACGCCCTCGCTTATCCCCTGGGGATAGCTGCCGATAAAACTCAGGTGGGAAATCAGCCCCGTGTCCTCGCGCCAGAGGAAAAGGCGGCAGGCAGGCGGCTCAAACAGCGGATCCAGATCATCTACTTCGTGCAAAATCATATCGTAGGAAAATGTGGCGCTGGTGGTGATGAATGCGGTTGTGCCGCGCCAACTGGCGACTACATCCCGGTGCACATGCCCGCACACAACGGCTTGAATTTGCGGGTGGTGGGCTACAATATCGCCAAAAGCGTCCCCGTTATGGCAAATGAGCTTGTCGGGATAGGGCATGTAGGTTTTGAAGGGGGGATGGTGCATAAAGATGAGGGTGGGGCGTCCCGGCGCTTCTTGCAAGCGCGCATCCACCCAGGCCAGCCGTTCCTCATCCAGCAAGCCGTAATGTTGGCCGCTGGCTAAGGTGTCTAAAGCGATGATGCGTACCGGATAATCTTCTAAAACGTAATGCAGGTAGCCTTCTTGCGGCCAATACTGGTGGTCGGCGAAGATGCGGCGCAGGGCGTCGCGGCGGTCGTGGTTGCCGGGCAAGATGTAGACGGGAGGCTCCAGCTCGCGCAGGGCGTCGCGCACGCGGATGTAGTCGGCTTCGCTGCCATGATTGGACAGGTCGCCGGTAAGCATGATGAGGTCGGGCTGGGGGGTGAGGGTTTTGAGGTGGGCGACGGCCGTTACCATGCGATCATACAAGTCAACCGGCCCGTTTTCTGTTTCAATCACCCGGCCAACATGAAAATCGGTGACGTGGGCGATGTTCATGATGCGCCGCCTTCTCGTTTTTGTTTGGCGGGGATGACTAATTGTTCCAACCAGTTTTTGACCTCGGTCTGGCGAATCTCATCGTTTAGAATGTCGTCGTTGACGTTAAGCTCCCGGCGCAATGCGGCATTGTCGGGGTCTTGGGCGAGGGCGACCATTTTTTCGACGAGGGCGTCAACTTCTTTATTTTTGGTAAAGAACCCTTCGCGGACCAGCGACCTCTTCCGCGCCCCAATCAACCGCGCCATCTCATACAACGTAAATTCGGGGTGGTACTGCGTGGCCCAGAACTCGCCCTTGCCATGTTTGACGGCCAGTGCCTGCACATGGGTGTGTTCGTTCGTTGCCAGCAGCGTTCCCCCTTCAGGAATTCGGGTGATTTCGTCCAGGTGCATGATGAAGCCGTCAAATTTGTCCGGTTTGCCGATGTACATGGGGTGGTTACGGCCGTCTTCGGTCAACGCAATATCGCGGGCAATAGACCATTCGCGCCCTTTGGGATTCTTCTCAACCTTGCCGCCGGCTGCTACCGCCGCCATCTGCACGCCCCAGCAGCTTCCATATTGCGGAATGCCCGCC
>JANTHP010000080.1 GCA_024762395.1 Anaerolineae bacterium
ATCGGGCAATCGTAACGCGCAGTTCAGCGCCATCGGAAAGCTGCTGCACCGACTGCACAGACCCCTTGCCAAAAGTTACCGAGCCGATAATCGTGCCCCGCCCATTATCCTGAATCGCGCCGGCTACAATTTCCGATGCACTGGCGCTGGCCTCATCCACCAGAACGACCAGCGGAATCGTCTCAGCGATGTCGCCATCATCGGCGCTGAAGGTATGATCCAACCCGCTGCGATTCCGTTCATACAGCACAACGCTCTCCGGCAAAAATATGTCGGCAACAGCGACAGATTGATCTAAATAACCACCGGGGTTCCTGCGCAAATCCAAAATCAGCCCTTGCGGCTGCTGGGCCAGCAGCGGTTCCAACTCTTCCAACACGCTGCGCTCGGCGTTACGGTTAAATTCCAACAAACGGATGTAAGCGATATTGTCCGGCAGCATTTCAGCTTCTACAGTTGGCACCTCGAAGGTAGTGCGGACGATAGAAAATTCCAGCGGTTCTTCTTCACCTTCACGCAGCACAGTCAGAACAACGGTTGTCCCGCTGGGGCCGCGCACCAATAAAATGACTTCATCAAAGCTAAGGCCGATGACGTTCTCGCCGTCAACCGTGTATACAATGTCGCCGGGCTGCAGGCCAGCCAAATCGGCCGGTTGGCCTTCGATGGGGGCAACGATTTCAAAGAAACCCTCATCGGTTTCACGCACAAAAGCGCCGATGCCGGAAACGGAACCGCCCATGTCTTCGCGCAGCCGCGCGGCCACATCGGGGGGAATATAGCGGGTGAAATCGTCGTCCAGCGCATCAATTGACCCCTCGATAGCCGCGTGGAGAATATCTTCTTCTGCCGGTAAATCGCCATCGAAATTCTCTTCAATAACGTCCCAGGTTTCATCAAAAACGGAAAAATCCATATCTGTTTGAGCTGAAGGGATGCCTTCAGCGGCTGTTGGCGGCGGCGTTGGGGCCGGCGGCGATTGTGATTCGCCAACAACCTCTACTTCGCGGGTCACTTCCACCAGTTCGGTTTCGATTACCGTGCGGGTTACTTCTACTGTTTCGGTCTCGACGGCCGTTTCGACTACTGTTTCCGGTTTTGCCGTTGAGCGGCCAATAGCAAATCCGGCCACCCCCATGCACAGACAGAGGGAAACGGCCGTTACCCCGCCCAGCGCCATCCAAACTACATTCTTCCGTGATTGAGTCCCTGTTTCATTCATAACTTGACTATTGTAACTCCTCAACTGCCCGTTCCAACACTTCGTCACGGCCGTTATCAATCCCTTCCTGCGTCACTTCAACAACAACATCCGGCTGTAAGCCCTGCTGGTCAATTTGATGCCTGTCCGGCGTATACCAGCGCGCCGATGTCACATGCACCGACGATCCATCGCTCAAATCAAACACCAACTGCACCGACCCCTTGCCAAACGTCGCCGAACTGCCAACCAAAATTGCCCGGCCCCGGTCTTGCAGCGCGCCGGCCACAATCTCCGCCGCGCTGGCCGTGCCGCCATCCACCAAAACGACCAATGGCGTATCCGGCGCCAATGTATCATCCGTCGCCTTATACACCAATTCATCATTACGCTGATCTTGCTGATACAAAACAGTCCCGTCAACCAAAAAATGGTCAGCCACATCAACGGCCGCATCCAACAGCCCGCCCCCATTATGCCGCATATCCAAAACCAGCTTCTCCGCGCCCTGCTCCGTCAAAGCCGTAATCGCCTCCGCTACCTCTTTACCGCTTTCGCCGCTGAACCGAAATAATCGGATATAACCAATCGTCTCATCCTCCGGCAGCAAGCGGTAACTGACCGATGGATCCAAAATCTGGGCGCGTTCAATCGTAATCTCGACCGGCGTTTCTTCCCCAAGATGACGGACAGTGAGCGTCACCTCTGTGCCAATCTCACCCTTAATCATATCCGCCGCTTCCGCCACCGTCATATCGGCCGTAACCGGCACGCCATCAACCGCCAGCAGCACATCCTGCGACAAAATACCCGCCGTTTCTGCCGGGTTGCCGGGCGTGGGTTCCAAAATAATATCCCCCCCCTCCTCCGACCGGGAAAGATAAGCGCCAATGCCGCCAAACACGCCCGACAACGATTGAATTTCATTCTGCCGCGCCACCGGTTCCACAAACACCGTGTAAGGATCATTCAGCAAGGCGATGGCGCCCCGAATCGCGCCATAAGTGAGTTCTTTGGAGGTGGGCAGCTCGCCGATAAACGTTGATTCGACTCGGCTCCACGCTTCCCAAAACAGGTCAAAATCCTGTTTATCCCGCACCAGGGTTCCGCCTGCCCGTAGTTCGACGAAGTCGTTGGTAAAGTAACCGGCGACAAAGGCGCTGACAGCCAAAGCAATCAGCAAAATCACCGCCAACATATTGCGTAGTTTATCGCTCATAATTCGCTCGTATAAAACCAGGAGTAACTATGCAGGTGACAGTCACTTTTCCAGAGGTGTTAGCCAAAACCACGATGTTTAGCAAGTGACTGTCACCTCTGGTAGCTATATAGTTACAACCAGAAAACAAGAAGGGTGGCAGAGTTGCAAAGCAGCAAGGTAACTTGACCACTCTATAATTGTGCCACCTTGCTACCTTAACGCCAGGCGATTGTAACACAGGTGTTTGGCAAGGCAATCTGCGGTATAATTTTGTGAGCAGAACTTAAGATGTCCTATGCAAAAACGCCGCATTGCCTCTTTTTTATGTTCTGTACGGTTATTCATATTTTCAAAATATTTATACGAGACCTTCTCGACTGTCATGCCCGCAAAGGCGGGTATCCAAGCATGTGGATTCCTGCCATCGCAGGAATGACGTGTATAGGGTTCGCTCGTTTTTAACTTTCCTGTTTGGACAGCGTGTTTCAGGAATTGGAATTCCCGAAACACCAAAGTTATTTACGGTTGAACCCATAGTTATGTCGGGTTTTTGTGGTTGGTGATGATGATCTGGTTGCGACGAATTGGGTTTGCCGCTGTATTGGCGTGGCTGCTGTTGTCCGGGAATGGGGGAACGGCCGTTTCCGCCCAAACCAACGATGACGCCATCAACCAAACCGCCCAGGCCCTGTTCGACGCCATGAGCGTCGAAGAAAAAGTCGGGCAGCTCTTTCTCGTCACATTTGAGGGCGACATCGCCAATGCCGAAAGCGACATCGCCGACCTCATCCTCAACTATCGGATAGGCGGCGTGGCGCTGCTGCCACAAAACGACAACATCACCGGCTACGGCGACCCCGCCAACACGCCCCAACAACTCATCGAGCTAATCAACTCATTACAACAATTATCCCTTACCGGCACAGCGCCCAACGCTGAAAATGGCGACCTGCTTACCGAACCGGCCGTCATCCCGGCCTCCGAACGCACGGCAATCCCCCTGTTTATCGCCGTCAGTCAAGAAGGAGACGGCTATCCGAACAGCGCCATTTACAACGGTCTTACCCAACTACCCGATAACATGGCCGTTGGCGCCACCTGGCAGCCTCAATACGCTCAAGATGCGGGCAAAATTTTAGGCCGCGAGCTATCTGCCATCGGCATAAACATGATACTGGGGCCGTCGCTGGACGTGCTGGAAAATCCAACCCCCGGCAGCCCCAGCGATATGAGCGTGCGCTCATTTGGCGGCGACCCCTATTGGGTTGGTCAGATGGGACGCGCCTTTACCGCCGGCATTCACGCCGGCAGCAATGAACAAATAGCCGTCGTCGCCAAACATTTCCCCGGCAATGGCAGCAGCGACCGCCCGGTTGACCAGGAAGTGCCCACTGTTCGCAAATCGCTGGAACAGCTTAAGCAGATTGAATTGGCTCCCTTTTTCGCCGTCACCAGCAACACAGATGCCGGGGATGACGCGGCTGTCGCCGATGCCCTTTTGACAACGCATATCCGCTATCAGGGTTTCCAGGGCAATATCCGCGCCACCACTGCCCCGGTGAGCTTTGACCCCCAGGCATTAACGACGCTGATGGAACTGCCTGAGTTTGCTAATTGGCGGCAAAACGGGGGCGTGATCGTTTCCGATTCGTTAGGCGTGCGAGCCGTCAAACGGTTCTACGATGACACGGAACAAACATTCCCGCATCGGCAGGTGGCGAAAGATGCACTGTTGGCCGGGAATGATTTGCTCTTTCTCTCGAATTTTGCTGCCGGTGAGGCAAATTATGCCGACCACCTCAATAACATCCGCGATACGATTGTCTGGTTCCGGGAGAAGTATCTTACTGACCAATCTTTCCAACAGCGTGTGGACACGGCCGTTCTGCGCATCCTCCAGCTAAAATTACGCCTGTACCAGGATGATTTCTCCCTGAACGCCGTCCAGGCTGACGCCGCCGCCTTCGCCGAGATAGTTGAACAAGGCGACATTGATTTATTCGACCTGGCTCAAGCAGCCGTCACCCTCATCTCCCCCAGCCAGACTGAGTTGGCTGAACGATTAGCCAGTCCGCCGGGCGCGGGCGACAACATCGCTATTTTCACCGACGTGCGCCAGGCGCAGCAATGCAGCGCTTGCCCGCCGCAGCCGCTCATCAGCAAAACGGCCCTCCAAGAGCGGATTCTGGCGCTGTATGGCCCAAATGGCAGCAACCAAATACAGGAAACGCAAATCCAAAGTTTCACTTTTGCCGATCTGCAAGCATTTTTGGATGCCGAAGAGCCAATCGCGCTGCCCACGCCCGTTACGGCAACGCTCGAACCGCCCTCGGATGCGACGACGCCGCCCGATGATGTGACGCCCACGCCGCTGCCCACGCCAACACCGCCGCCGGGCTATGCCGTACAAGAAGCACTGCGCGAGACAAATTGGATCATTTTTGCTATGTTGGATGGCGCGCCGGAATCGCGCGCGCTGAAAAATTTTCTCTCCCAACGCCCTGATATTGTCCGTGACAGTAAGGTCATCGTCTTCGCCTATAATGCGCCTTATTACCTGGACACGACCGACATCAGCAAGTTGACGGCTTTTTTTGGCGTGTACAGCAAAACGGATGTTTTTATTGACGCTTCGGTGCGCGCCTTGTTTCTGGAATCGCCGTTGAGCGGGGCTTCGCCGGTAGATGTTGAGGGCATCAGCTACGATTTGTTCGCACAAACGCAGCCTGACCCCGGCCAGGTGATCGAGTTATATCTGGTTGATGAAGAGGGCGCCGTTCAATCGCCGCCGAGCGAAGCGCCGCTGGAAACGGCCGTCGGCGACACGCTCCACCTTCAAACCGGCGTCATTCGCGACCGAAACGGCAATCCGGTTCCCGATGGCACTCAGGTTGAGTTCAAGCAGTTGGATCGCATTCAGGGGCTGTTTAATACGATTGCCACAACCTCCACCAGCGATGGGGTGGCAGCGCTGGATTATGTGTTGGAAGCGCGCACCGGACCGGGACAGTTCAGGATTACGGCCGTTTCCGGGGACGCCATCGTATCGCAAGAAGTAGACATCGTCATCGAAGGCGGCGCGCAAGTTGCCATCATCGCCCCGACAGAAACGCCTACGCCCACTCCTTCGCCAACCAACACCCCCACCCCTACGCCGCCTCCCACCGACACACCGGCTCCTTCGCCAACTGTCACCCTCATCCCCGCCCCCGCTCCGCCGGAAGAGCCGGCGGTACGCATCGGCTTGTCAGAATTTCAGATGCTGCTGGCGATGTTCGGCGGCTTGATTGCGGTTGGGGTTATTGGCTCATCCGTCAGCCAACGTCTTCAGAGCGCGCCGGAACGACGGGTGGGCTGTTTCTTCTGGGGTATTACGGGGGGATTGGTTGTGTATATTTATTACGCGCTGGGGTTGTGGGGAACGGCCGTATTCCAAAATTTAGGCAGTTGGGCCGGATTCATCACCACCCTCATCGGCGGCCTCATCGGCCTCGCCCTTTACCAAATCAGAAAGGTGAAGGATGAAGGATGAATTAGCCCTCCTCCGGCTCTAGTTCTCGCTCTAACTTTTGCAGCAGCGCCTCAAACTCCGCCGCATCTTCCGTCACCAGCATGGGGCGCATCAGCGCCTTTACCGCATAGCCGGAAAAGTAACGGCGTAAATGCTTGCGGAACAACACCAATCCATCGGGGTCGCCATAATAAGCCAGCATTTCCCGCAAATGCAGCCGCACCGTGTCGCCAATTTCGCGCACGGTCAGCTCATCCCGGTCTTTGCGGGCAAAAATCCAGGGATTGCCCACCGCGGCCCGTCCCACCATCACCGCATCGCAGCCGGTGTGCGCTTTCATGGCGTCAATGTCGGCCGGTTTCCGCACATCTCCGTTGCCGATAACAGGTATTCTCACCGCCTGTTTCAATTCGGCAATGGCGTCCCAATCCGCTTCATGGTTATATTTTTGCTCTTTGGTACGGCCGTGCAAAGCCACCAATGATGCGCCATTATCCTCAATGATGCGGGCAATTTCTATAAAATTGCGCCGCTCATCGTCCCATCCCAGCCGGATTTTGCCCGTTATCGGCACAGGGAGATGCTTTGTCAAGAGGCGAAACGTCTCCGCGACCAGCTTGGGCTGAATCATCATCCCCACGCCAGCGCCGCGTCCGCTTACCTTGCGCGTGGAGCAGCCCATGTTGATATCAATGATGTCCGGCCCCAACTCCAGAATGCGCTGCGCCCCGCGCAAAATCATGTGGGCGTCGTTGCCAAAAATCTGAAAAACGATGGGATGCTCATCCGGTTTTTTATTGAGGCGATTCCACAACGGGTTGCGCTTGCCTTGCAGCGAGTCTACAGGCACAAATTCAGTATAATTCATAGCCGAGCCAAAAGCGCGGCACAGCGCCCGGTAAGGCACATCGGAAAATCCGGCCATGGGCGATAAAATCACATCGCCGTAAATGGGTATGTCTCGCACCCAGAATGTTGGTTCGTTCGTCATAGCGGGCAATTGTACCAATAAATGAAAATTGGACGCAGATAAACGCGGATTATCTCTTCCTTCTCTCCGCGAATCTCCGCGTCCCATTTTCTAAGGAACGCGCTCCGTGAACAATACCACCACCTCTGGTAAAATAAACGCCAACAACAGATTCAAATCACGGATTACGAATTACGGATTACTAACATGTCACTCAGCATCGGTATCGTCGGTTTGCCCAATGTAGGCAAAAGTACCGCTTTTAACGCCCTGACCAAAGCGCAAAACGCTGAGGTCGCCAATTATCCTTTTTGCACAATCAAACCCAACAAGGCAATCGTTCCGGTACCAGACGTTCGGGTAGATAAGCTGGCAGAAATGCTTGGCGTCCCCAATCGCATTCATGCCGCGATTGAGTTTGTGGATATTGCCGGGCTGGTAAAGGGGGCCAGCCAGGGTGAAGGGCTGGGTAATCAGTTTTTGGGGAATGTACGGGATACGGCCGTACTCCTCCATGTCGTCCGCTGCTTTGACGATCCTAACGTCGTCCACGTCAGCGCCCAACCTGACCCCAAAACCGACATCGGCATCATCAACCTGGAACTGATTTTGGCCGATTTAGAGCAAATCGAGCGTAAAATCGAAAAACTGACCCGCCAAATCAAAGGCGACCGCAAAACATTTGGCCCGCTTCTGGACATGGCTGAAGCCCTCAAAGCCCATCTGGAATCAGAGCAGCCCATCAACGCCTATCCCGAACGGGACAACCACGCATTTGTGACGCTGAATCGGGAAATGCAATTCCTTACCGGCAAACCTGTCATTTACGTCGCCAATGTAGATGAGAACGGACTGGTTGAAGATAATGCCTACATCCGCGCCACCCGCACCCTTGCCGCCGAACACGGGGCTGAATTTGTCAAGCTCTGCGCCCAACTTGAGGAAGCGATGATTGACATGACGGCCGAAGAACAGGAAGAATATCTGGCGCTCTCCGGCGTAACGGAGAGCGGATTGGAACAAATCATCCATAAAAGTTTTGCAGCGTTGGGTCTCATCAGCTTTTTCACCCACAACGAGAATGAAGTCCGCGCCTGGGAAGTGCGGCAAGGGTCAACCGCGCCGCAAGCAGCCGGCGTGATTCACACCGATTTCGAGCGGGGATTTATCCGGGCCGAGGTAATCCCGTTTGATGTTTTTGAGCAGTATGGGGGGGAAACGGCCGTAAAAGCCGCCGGAGCATTACACATAGAAGGCAAAGAATACATCGTCCAAGACGGCGACGTGATCCTTTTCCGATTTAATGTATAGCATAGCCATTCAGCGCCTCAACATTTCAGCCAATCAACCAAAAAGCTGAAACGCTGACAAGCTGAAACGCTGGAGAAAACATGACCAATCATCTCGTCCTCGTCGCCGGCAACATCGGCACAGGCAAAACATCCATCACCGAGCGCGTCGGGAATCGGCTGGGCTGGCAAACCGCCTACGAATCCGTCGCCGACAACCCTTATCTGCCGGACTTCTATGCCGATATGGAACGATGGGCCTTCCACCTTCAAGTATTCTTTCTCGGCCATCGCGCCGAACAGCACCTTGAACTGGCTAACAGCCCCACCTCATCCATCGCCGACCGCAGCATTTACGAAGACGCCTTCATTTTTGCCCGCGCCTTGCGCCATTTAGGCAGCATGCGCGAGCGCGACTACCAGGCTTACCGCAGAGTATTCGACCAAATCGTCAACAACCTGCCCCGTCCCGACCTGATGATTTACCTCAAAGCGCCAGTTCCCACCTTAATGGCGCGCATTCACCAACGCGGACGCGAAATTGAGAGCGGTATCACCGCCGAATACCTCACCCTCCTGGAATCATTTTATGATGAATGGATGGCTGTATTTGACTTGTGTCCGGTTCTCACAATTCCCAGCGAGCAATTAGATTTTGTACACAAACCGCATCATCTGGATATTGTGGTAGAACGCATCAAAAATATGTTAGCCGGCCGAGAAAATGTAGTGTTTCCAAACGGAGAATGAGGGAGCCTACAACTTTGAAAACAGCAGGAATTGGGAGATTAGGAGATGAAATTCCCTCGATTTCACACCCTCCGCTTTTCATAAATGGGACTCGCATGCCCCCCTTAAAAATTTGGCTGTCACGCTTGCCCACCCCACCATACTGTGCTAATATCTGCACGTCCCTACTGTGTGCGTGATGGGCATCTATGTTGAGCCAACGCCATACAAAAGGGAATCGAAATGCGCAGAGGGGATGTAGTAGCCGGAAGGCCAGGCAAAGTCCTCGCGGAAAGGTTCCCACCTGCTTTCGCAGGTTCAACCACCAGATTCCACACGGCATGGCGGGGACACGCTTATGTGCATCAGGCATATAAGCGCCCTTTCTTTTTCAAGTTAGGTCTAAGCCCCTGATATATGTCAGGGGCTTTTGGTTATAGATTATATACCCTTAGATTTGTCAAATTTGGCCTGGAAAATTTAACAAATCTTCTTGGCAACGCTGTATAGTTACGATTGGAGAAGGTATCATCAAGAATCGCGTCATTCTTTCACTCATTGTCATTGCTATTACCGGCGTCATTGGTCTTTTCATCGCTGTTGTCAACAATGGACTGCCGCTGTTAACTGCTAAACCAACACCCACTTTGGCCGCCACAGCCAGTGTTGAGCTTGCAATAGCCCAGGCCGAATTAGCCGCAACAAACACGCCTCAACCGAGGAATACGCCAATTCCGACGGATACGCCAACCGCCACACCAACCAATACCGCCACGCCCACGCCAACCGAAACGCCAACGGTAACGCCCACAAAAACGCCGTCACCCACGGCCACGCCGGAGCCGCCCACAAATACGCCGGCGCCAACCCTGCCACCCCCCACCGCCGCCCCGCCAACCCTGCCACCACCACCACCGCCACCCGCTTCCAATCCAATCCTGGACTTGAACATCGTGCCGGGACAGCCGCAAGGTTTTTTGGATAAGTTCCGCGTTGTTTCGTTCTATGGCAGTCCTTTAGGCTCCGGCTTAGGTATGCTGGGCGATCAAATTCGCAGTCAGTCTTTGCGTATGCTGCGAACGAGTTATGTGCCTCAATACCAGGCTTTTTCAGAGCGCCTTGTGCTGCCGGGTTATCACATCATTTCTACTGTAGCCAACCCTTATCCGCCGGATTACCGGCATCATTTGGATTTGGGCATTATTGAGGAATGGGTGGCGTCGGCGAAGGAATCGGGGGTGGTTGTCTTTTTGGATATTCAGCCGGGCCGCGCTAATGTGATGGATGAGTTTAATCGCATTCGCTACTTGCTATACGAGCCGCATGTTCATCTGGCAATAGACCCGGAGTTTACGATGAATGATGAACAGGTGGTTGGGGTGAATGTCGGGCAGTTGTATGCCAGCCAGATTAATGAAATTCAGGTTAATCTGAACGGCATTGGTTATGAGATTGGCCTGAATAAGGTGCTGATTCTGCATCAATTCAAAAATAGTATGCTGCCGGATAAGGAATTGATTGAACAATATCCCTTTGTTGAATTGGTGATTGATGGGGACGGGTACGGGCCGGCCGGGCCAAAGATTAGTAATTATAACCAATATGCAGCGGAGCCGGGTTTTGAGTATGGCGGGTTTAAGTTGTTTCCAACGGATGGAGATTCGCCGCTTTTAACGCCTGATCAAGTGATGGGTGGGGCGTTGTATCCGCAACCTTCGATTGTTATTTATCAGTAAGTGCAACGACTAAGGGTTCAATCAGAAACAACTTGGCGCTTTGCGGGATTGGAGACTAGAGACTGGAGATTAGAGATTGGTCCAGTCTCAAGTCTCTAATCTCCAGTCTCAAAGTAAGTTTTTGTTACGGGGTAAGCAGGGTGATTTTGCGAGGAAGGATTTGGTAGGTAACGGCCGTTTCCGTTTCCCCTATTATTTCGCCATCAGCATGAATAGGCGTGCCCGGTTTGCTGGCAATCGTTAGCCGGGACGTTCGGCCAAATGTCACTTTAGGATGCTGCACATGCGTCCCCCGCAGCAGGCGCAATAAAATAGCCAATACCGTTCGTTTGGGCACTTCCGGAGCCAACACAAAATCAAATTGCCCGTCATCCACTAAAGCGCCAGGCGCCATCATAAAACCGCCAGTGCGCGGGCTGTTACACACTGAAAGAAGGTACGTTGGGCCATCATATCCGCCGTCATCCCAACGAATTCCCATCTGCCATGCTTTTAATTTAATAATACCGCGCACCAATGCCACGTAATACCGAATTTCCCCGGACAATCGTGTCATTTTTATATGTTCCAGCGTGATCATAGGCTCCATGGCCACGGCGGAGTTGTTGATAAAGTAATGGGTACGGCCGTTCAGATCAATTTGCCCGCCATCAATCTGGCGCGTTTTGCCGGCAGCAATCAGTTGAACAGCGTCAGATAGTTGGGATGGAATGCCTACCATCAAGCTAAAATCATTAGCGGTACCTATGGGAATGATGCCAAAGGGGACGGTTTGCTCCGCAGCGCCGGCCTGAATGAGGCCATTCACCACTTCGCTAATGGTGCCATCGCCGCCGGCCGCGACAACGGCGTCGTACCCGTCACGGACGGCATTTCTGGCTATGTCGGTTCCGTCTGCCGGCGCTTGGGTGATGGTGAGATCGTAATCGAGGGAAACGGCCGTACACGCCGCCTTAATCGCCTCAACCTTCTCCTTCGCTCTCCAACGATTCGCATACGGGTTCAAAATGATTTTAGCTTTCATCAAGGTAAACAACCTCGAATCACATCCGGTTTATTCGTAATCAACCCATTAACGCCTAAATCAACCAACCGGCGGGCTTCAGCCGGATCGTCCACCGTCCACACATTTACCCGATAGCCACGCTTTCTTGCCCAGGCCATGTAAGCATCATCAACCATCGTATGCGCGGGGTGAACCACATTACTTTTGGCTAAGAAACGGCTGTATTCAAACATCCCTTCCCGGTACAGGATAGCAATTGGCACAGTGCGCGGCATGTGCCGCCGGGCGCGACGGACTGCCAACGGGTTAAAAGAAGAAATCAAAACCTTGTTCTCCATATGATGCGACTCGATACAATCGGCAACAGCCGCCTCCAGCCCATGTCCGCGCCAGCCGAAATACTTCACCTCGATATTGTATAACAAGCGCGGCCCCATAACTTCAAACACCTCGCCTAGAGTTGGAATGGTTTGCCCCTCTGCCATTGTCAGCGATTGCAAGTCAGCCGCCGTCATTTGCGTCACAAGTCCCTCCCCATTTGTCAAACGGGACACATCGAAATCATGGAAAACCATCACACGGCCGTCTGCCGACAACTGTACATCTAACTCAACCCCATCGGCCCCCTGCTCCGCCGCCAACTCAAACGCCGCCAGCGTATTTTCCGGCGCATAAGCGCTGGCTCCCCGATGTCCAATAATCAATGTTTGCTTCGCCGTCATCCAATTCATAACATCTTCCAATTGTAACCATGCAACTGCCGGAGACGACAGTCACTTATCAATTAAAAAAGCGGCGAGCGAAAATCGCCCACCGCTTTGTTCGCCATCACCAAATCACAAATCAACAAAATAGGCGTCTGCCGCCCGATCAAGCAATTCTTTGGTCAACTGCGGTTTCACACCCAGATATTGAGCAATATCTGTTATTTGGTCAACCAAATCACGCGGATGATTGGCCCGCAGCTTGCGTTTAGTCTTTATATAATATTCTTGTAACAAATAGCGAACGCCTTGCTCATCATAATC
This sequence comes from Anaerolineae bacterium, assembly GCA_024762395.1. GTDB lineage: Bacteria > Chloroflexota > Anaerolineae > Promineifilales > Promineifilaceae > JACKCC01. The sequence continues at coordinate 12,672 of JANTHP010000080.1, forward strand.
AATACCGCGTCGCCGGCAAACGACCTTGAAAATATCGCGGTATCCCTCAAACGATGGCGATGTGACTTCAATTTTGTGCCGGATACGACGTAAAAAAGCTTCGTCAACCAAATCGCGCGGCGGCAAATTTGTGGAAAAGACAATCAACACCTCAAACGGCGCTTCAACTTTACGGCCAGTATGCAAGGCCAAAAAATCGATCCCCTTCTCCATTGGCACAATCCAGCGATTCAACAAATCGCGCGGCCGTATCTGTTGGCGCCCAAAGTCATCTATGAGGAACATGCCGCCATTGGCCTTCATTTGGAAAGGCGCTTCGTAAAATTTGTTATTAGCGTCATATACCAATTCCAACCCGTCCAAGGTCAGCTCACCGCCAACCATGATAACGGGGCGCCTGATTCGCAACCAACGGCCGTCCAGTTTATGTGACAACGAACCAGTTCCGCCACGAACGCCAAAATTTTCTTCAGGGACGGCCACATGATTAATTTCGTCGTAAACCTTAATAATTTGGCCGTCAACTTCAACCGCGTAAGGGATGTAGATGTCGTTCTTCAAAACCATACGCCCGATACTTTCAGCAATCGTTGTTTTGCCGTTGCCAGGAGGGCCGTAAAGAAAAATGGATTTACCTGAGTTCACAGCCGGTCCGATTTTGGAAAAGACGGATTCCTCTAAAATCAGATGAGATAATGCTTGCTTCATAATGGAGGGGGTAACCCGAAGCTGTTTGCCGCCCTGTGTTTTAATAGCTTGAACATAATCATCCCATGGCACAGGCGCCGGGCCGGCATACGTGGTGCGTTCAAGCTGCTCACGGGTACGCGCAATCCCTTTCCCAGTAATGGTGTAACGGAATGAAGCGGAGCCTAAACCGCCGGCGCCCTTCACTTCGCACAACTGCTCCCGCTTCAAGGAGTCCATGACAGAACTCACAATGGCCTGGAATGGCAGATGCATAAGTTCTGCAATTTCATGCCCGGTCAGCTCTCCCTGAAAGTAAAGCATTTTAAGCGCCAAGTCTTCAATAAAAACCCGGCTTAGTCCGGTGTCTTCAAGGCTTTTTATTGGCGGTGGCGTCCAATCTTGTAAATTTTGTTCGGAATTCATGACAATTTCTCTCTCGCTTGCAAGTGTTAACCGTCATCAAATACTGTCTTGGAAACGGCCGTTGTCATCAAGCAGCTCCCATCTTCAACAACAAAGCACATTATAACACGCCTCAAAAAATTTTTGAGGAAATTATTCTCGTAACTACTAAGGTGACAGTCACTTTCTCCAGAGGCAATAGTCATGACAAATCGCCATATTAAGTGACTGTCACCTCTGCGCCTTAGTAGTTACCTATTCTCTAACTTCATGCACCTGGATCAAATTCGTCTTGCCATATGTACCAAACGGAACACCGGCTGTAATCACCAACTTATCACCCGGTTCAATATCAAAAGAACGAATAGATTCAACCGCCTGCGCCAACATAGCATCAGTGTCTCGAAAATCAGGAACTAACAAACATTCCACCCCCCACACCATTGAAAGGCGTCGCTGCGTATGTGGTGAGGGCGAAATCGCCATAATAGGCGTTTCCGGACGGTGGCGGGCAATTTGCTGCGCCGTGTATCCCGACACAGTCGTACTCACAATCGCCCGCGCCCCAACTTGCCGGGCCACTTCACAACTGGCAGCACTGATTGCTTCATCAATTGGCATCCCCACATCCTGTTGACGCCGGCGCTGCCGCCATGCCTCGTAGGGAAATGCCTGTTCCGTTATTTCAGCGATATTTGCCATCATTTGAACAGCTTCCACGGGGAACTGCCCCGTCGCTGTTTCACCAGACAACATAACCGCATCCGTTCCATCTAAAATGGCATTAGCCACATCGCTTGCTTCTGCCCGAGTCGGCCGGGGATGCTCAATCATTGATTGGAGCATTTGCGTTGCCGTAATGACCGGTTTACCCGCCGCATTACAACAACGAATGATCTCTTTTTGCAGAAGGGGTACTTGCTGGGGCAGTACTTCAATGCCCAAATCACCGCGCGCCACCATCATACCGTCGGCCGCATCGCTAATTTCTGACAAATGTTCAATTGCTTCACGCTTCTCAATTTTAGCTATGATGGGAATTTCCCGACCGGCTGCATTCATCAACGCACGCAGTTCTTTCACATCAACGGCCGTGCGCACAAAAGACAAAGCCACATAATCCAGATCAAGCCGGCAGGCTAACGCCAGGTCATCCTTATCTTTTTCAGTAATACTGGAGGTAACCAACGCTGTTCCCGGCGCATTAACCCCTTTACGAGACTCAAGCAAACCGGCCACTGTTACAACACAACGCAGCGTATCCCCTGTCTTCTCAACAACAGAAAATTCAACCTCACCATCCCCGATGACCAATTTAGCGCCCACCTGAATAACTGCAATCAAGTCAGGATGAGGCAAATGAATCATGGCCGGCTGACCAGGATGCGGCGTAAAAACAACTTCATCGCCCACTGCCAACGGGATACCGCCTGCTTTGACATGGCCTAACCGTATTTTGGGGCCTTGCAAGTCGCCCATGATCGCCAAAACATGTCCTTCTTCAGCCGCCACCCGACGCAGCATCTGAATCGTTCTAATATGCGAATCATGATTACCGTGTGAAAAGTTTATACGTGCAACTGTCATCCCCGCGGCCAACATGCGTCGAATCATATCCGGGCTATCAGAGGCGGGGCCGACAGTGGCAACTATTTTTGTTCGAGCCATAAGCTAAATGTCAAGTTGAGTCAAGTGCCTACTTTAACAATGTTAGATTTGTCCGCTCAAATCGCTTGTGAATTCCATTCACAGACTGAGACAAGAAGTACGCTGAAGCGCACTGGGAGACATCCTCCGAACGCACTTGCAGTACGTTTTCCATATCAGCCGCCGAATTTCATTCG
>JANTHP010000081.1 GCA_024762395.1 Anaerolineae bacterium
AGCCGGTCTATTATTATCGAGGCGTCTGCCACCGCAGCCCGATTTGGCAAAGAGTGCATTTCAAATAAGTTGAGAAAAGTGACAGTCACGGGGCGACCGGCCTTAGTTTATCCAAGATTTTACGCCCCGTGACTGTCACTTCGACCGAAATAAAACACCCCTTTGGGCAAATCGGGCGAACGATTTACCAAATCGTTCTACGTTTTAGAAGGAGATGGAAAATGACAGAAAAAACATCGCGCTTACCGGGATTTTACAAGCTGCCCATTGAGAAACGCATCGCCATCATCGCCGAATGGGCGGGGCTGGATGAAGCGGAAACGGCCGTTCTCTCCCACAACGGTCTCACCGCCACCCAGGCCGACACGATGATCGAAAACGTCCTGGGTACATTTGAACTGCCGCTGGGCGTCGCCGCCAACTTTTTGATCAATGACAAGGATTACCTCATCCCCATGGCCGTGGAAGAACCCAGCGTGCTGGCCGCCGTCAGCCACGCCGCCAAACTCATCCGCGCCGGCGGCGGCTTCCAAACATCCTCTACTGAACCGGTGATGATTGGGCAAATTCAGGTGTTGGATGTGCCTGATATGGCCGCCGCCAGCGCCGCCATCCACGCCCACAAAGCGGAATTGATGGCAATTGCCGACGGCAGCGACCCCATCATTCTCAAATTAGGCGGCGGCGCGCGCGACATCGTCCCCCGCCCCATCGAAACGGCCGTCGGCCCCATGCTCATCGTCCACCTCCACTTCGACACGCGCGACGCGATGGGCGCCAACGCCATCAACACCGCCCTGGAACGATTGGCCCCGCGTATTGCTGAACTGACAAACGGCCGTACCAACCTCCGCATCCTCTCCAACCTGGCCGACCAGCGGCTGGCCACCGCCCGCTGCACCATCCCCGCCGAGAAATTAGCCACCCCCGACTTTTCGGGAACCGAAGCGGCGCGGCGCATCGAAGAAGCCAACGCCTTCGCCATCGCCGACCCTTACCGCGCCGCCACCCACAACAAAGGCATCATGAACGGCATAGACGCCGTCGTCATCGCTACCGGCAACGATTGGCGGGCGATTGAAGCCGGGGCGCATGCGTATGCAGTGAAAGACGGCCGTTACACCGCCCTCACCGACTGGCACGTCAACGAAAACGGCGATTTATACGGCGAAATCACCTTACCAATGGCCGTCGGCATGGTGGGCGGGGCCACCAAAGTCCATCCCACCGCCCGCGTCGCCATGAAAATCCTCGGCGTCCAATCCGCCCCCGAACTGGCTGAAGTCATGGCCGCTGTCGGGCTGGCCCAAAATCTGGCCGCCATCAAAGCCCTCTCCACCGTCGGCATCCAGAAAGGCCACATGCGCCTGCACGCCCGGCAAGTCGCCATGGCCGCCGGCGCATCCAACAGCGCCATCCAGCGCATCGCCAACCAACTGGTAGCGGAAAAGAATATCAACGTCAATCGAGCAAAGGAATTATTAACAATTGACAATTAACAATTGACAATTGACAATTAAAATGACCGAATACACCCCCAAACAAGGTTTAATGAAGCCCAACCTCGACGTGGGCATTGTCGGGTACGGCGCGTATGTGCCGCGTTATCGCATCCCGGCCAAAGAAATTAGTAAAATGTGGACCGGCGGCGTCGGCGGCGTCCCCATCCAGGAAAAAGCCGTCAACGGTCTGGATGAAGATGTCATCACCATGTCCATCGAAGCCGCCCGCAACACGCTGGATCGCGCCCGGATTGACCCGCGCCAGATTCGCGCCGTCTGGGTAGGCAGCGAAAGCCACCCCTACGCCGTCAAGCCCAGCAGCGCCACCGTCGCCGAAGCCATCGGCGCCGTCCCCAACACGCAGGCCGCCGACTGGGAATTTGCCTGCAAGGCGGGCACGGAAGCGATGCAGGCCGCTATCGCCTTTGTCGGTTCCGGGATGGCGCAGTACGCCCTCAGCATTGGCATGGATACGGCGCAGGGACGGCCCGGCGATGCGTTGGAATACACGGCGGCGGCTGGCGGAGCGGCCGTTTTGATTGGCCCGGCGGCAGAAGCGGTGGCCGTCATCAACGGCTCCTACTCCTTCGTCACCGACACGCCCGACTTTTGGCGGCGCGCCCACGCCAACTACCCCTCGCACGGCGACCGTTTTACCGGCGAACCGGCCTACTTCAAGCATGTGATGGGCGCAGCAGAGGCGTTGATGGAAGCGTTAGACCGCACCTCTGCCGATTACGATTGGGCGGTTTTCCACCAGCCCAACGCCAAATTCCCGCAACGGGTCGCCAAACAATTGGGCTTTAAGCCGGAGCAAATTGCGCCCGGCCTGCTCAGCCCCCGCATTGGCAACACCTACTCCGGCTCCACCATGATCGGCCTCACCGCCATTTTGGACATCGCCGAACCGGGCGACCGCATCCTCATGGTCAGCTACGGCTCCGGCGCCGGTTCCGACGCCTTTGACCTGCGCGTTACCGACAAAATCGAGGAAGTCCGCGACCGGGCTACGACAACTGAAACTTACATCAGCCGCCGCACAGAGATAGATTACGCGACGTATTCGCGGTTCCGCGATAAGTTGAAAATGAGCTAAAGAAAGCTAGAGGATAGAGCGAGAGCTAGAGGAAGAATGCTCCCCTCTAGCTCTCGCTCTATCCTCCATCCTTAAATTATGAACGTATCCATCATCGGAATAGGCCAAACTGAAGTAAAAGAACTGTGGGACACTTCCATTCGCCATCTGGCATGGTACGCCATTGAAGCGGCGTTGGATGATGCCCATACGACGGACATTGACGCGATTTACGTGGGCAATATGCTGGCGGGCGCGTTGAGTAAGCAAAATCATTTGGGCGCATTGGTCGCTGATTTTGCCGGACTGCGCGGGATTGAGGCGGTGACGGTGGAGGCGGCGGACGCTTCTGGCGGCGCGGCGCTGCGGCAGGCGGTGTTGGCGGTCAAAAGCGGCCTGGTCAAAACGGCGCTGGCCGTCGGCGTGGAGAAGATGACTGATGCGACGGGCGCGCCGGTGACGGCGGCCGTCGCTTCGGCGCTGGACGCCGATTATGAAGCGGCGCACGGTTTGACGATGGCGGGCGCAGCGGCGCTGCTGATGCGGCGTTATATGCACGAATATGGGCTGGATGTGGCTGATTTCGCCGGGTTTAGCGTCAACGCTCACGCCAATGGGGCCGATAACCCATTGGCGATGTTCCGCAACCGGCTCAAAGCAGAACGGTTTACCGGCGGCCCGCTGGTGGCTGACCCGGTAACGCTGTTTGACGCGGCTCCGATGGGGGACGGCGCGGCGGCGGTGATTGTGACCAGCCATGAACGGGCGATGGACATGGTTCCGGTGCCGGTGCAGATTGCAGGGTCGGCGATTGCGACGGACACGCTGGCTTTGCATGACCGCAAGGATGTGGTCTGGCTGAGGGCGGCGGAGCAAAGCGCAAAACGGGCGCTGGAAAAGGCGGGCGTCTCGCCGGATGGGGTTGATTTGTTTGAGCTGCATGATTCGTTCACGATTATGGCGGCGTTGTCTTTGGAGGCGGCCGGGTTTGCGGAACGGGGCCGGGGTTGGGAACTGGCTAAAAATGGGGCGATTGGCAGGAACGGCCGTATTCCCATCTCTACATTTGGCGGCCTAAAAGCGCGGGGCAATCCCCTCGGCGCAACGGGCGTGTACCAGGTGGTGGAAGCGGCGCGCCAACTGCGCGGCGAAGCGGGCGACTGCCAGGTTGACGGCGCAAAAGTGGCGCTGACACAAAATCTAGGCGGCATGGGGGGAACGGCCGTGACGCATGTGCTAAAAGTCGAGTAGTCAAGTCGTCGTTTCGTCGTGTAGTCGAGTAGTCTGGCTGTCAAATAGTCATTTTGACAGTTTTTGACAGTATCTTTTGGCCTGTTGGCAGGTTATGAGAGGTAAGTTGTGAATAATAGAGCATGGCAATTTGCCCAAAACGCGACTATTAGACTAACGACTACAAGACTAACTGACTAAAGGACTAAAAAGATGGAAGTTTCACGCAATTGGCGATTACAGGAACAGCGATACAAACTAGTAGGCGAAACCTGCGATTCATGCGGCGTCAAGCTGTTCCCGCCGCGGGATGTTTGCCTGGAGTGCGAGGCGCCGGCGTATGAACTGTTTACCTTTACCGGCCTGGGCGAAGTTTTTTCCTACACCACCATTTATGACGCTCCCGCCGGTTTTGAGAACACCGCTCCCTACACCGTCGCTTTGGTTAAGCTGGCCGAGGGGCCGCTGGTCACCGCCCAGTTGACGGACATTGACCAAGAGGATGTTCACATTGGGATGCCGGTGGAGATGGTCACGCGCAAGCTGCGCGCCGACGGGCCGGAAGGGATGATTGTGTACGGTTACAAGTTTAGACCTAGTGTGGAAACGGCCGTTGCCTAATCCCCCATCAAAATTAAACCAAAAGCAAAGACCTGCCTCATTCGAGCGCAGGTCTTTTTTTATAGGATTCAGCCTATCCCGAATGTCATCCAATTGACACACCCCCCATATAAAAATTTGCCTACAACTTATCGAAATCTCTTGCGTAAACAAGTATAATAAAATAAGAATCTAATTTACCAGCAAGCATTAAGGGAGTGCGGGTTCTTCTAAAATCAAGTTCCTGCTCCCTCAAGCCTTGCGATTCCCCAAGGAGAATGACAAATGGCAAAAAGTCACGAAGTTGATTATCAAGTATTTGGCGACGACCTTCAGTTTGTAGAAATTGAACTCGATCCCCAAGAAACTGTCATCGCTGAAGCGGGCGCTATGATGTACATGGAAGACGGCATGGCATTTGAGACCAAAATGGGCGACGGCTCCAATCCCTCAGCCGGGTTTATGAGTAAATTAGGCAGCATGGCCAAGCGCGCTTTCACTGGCGAGTCTATCTTTATGACCCATTTTACTAACAATGGGCAAGGTAAAAAACATGTCGCTTTTGGCGCGCCCTATCCCGGCAAAATCATTGCCATTGACCTGGATGAAGCCAATGGCGAGCTGATTTGCCAGAAAGATTCCTTTCTCTGCGCAGCGTTAGGCACGGAGGTCAGTATTGCGTTTAACAAGAAGTTAGGCGCGGGACTGTTCGGCGGCGAGGGGTTTATCCTGCAAAAATTGCGCGGTGATGGCAATGTGTTCATCCACGCCGGCGGCACGATTGTTGAGAAACAATTGAACGGCGAAAAGCTGATGGTGGACACCGGCTGTATCGTTGCCTTTGAATCCACCATCAATTACGACATCCAACGCGCAGGCAATATGAAATCTATGATTTTTGGCGGCGAGGGGTTGTTTATGGCGACGTTACAAGGCACGGGGCGCGTCTGGCTGCAATCGCTGCCGTTCTCCCGTCTGGCTGACCGTATCCTGGCTAACGCGCCATCGGCCGGCGGAAAATCTTCTGGCGAAGGGTCGGTTGTACGCGGGTTAACAGATTTGTTACAGAGCTAGGGCAGTCATGACACGTTGATAACTAACGATACCCCCAATTGGATATCTAATTGGGGGTATTTTTTTATTGAACAAAGTTCTTGGCGGTTTGCCAGGTTTGACGGCCGTATGGACTATCTTGTGACATGATCACACTCCACACATCGTTGCCATAGCTTAAACTGGTGACCCGGAACCCTTCATCCCACTTACTTTGAATGAATTCAACGGGGAATTCCTTTTTGGTTTGCCAGGTCTGACGGCCGTAGGGACTCCCCTGCGACATAATCACGCCCCACACACCGTTGCCATAGCTCAAACTGGTGACCCGAAAGCCTTCGTCCCACTTGCTTTGAATGAATTCAACGGGAAATTCTTTCTTGGTCTGCCAGGTTTGACGGCCGTATGGACTTCCCTGCGACATGACCACGCCCCACACATCGTTGCCATAACTCAAGCTGGTCACACGGAACCCCTCGTCCCATTTGCTTTGAATGAATTCAACGGGAAATTCCTTTTTGGTCTGCCAGGTTTGACGGCCAAAGGGGCTGTTTTGCGACATGATCACGCCCCACACATCGTTGCCATAGGCCAAATTGGTTACACGATACCCGGCGTCCCATTCGTCCTGAATGAAATCAACGGGAAATTCTTTTTTGGTCTGCCAGGTTTGACGGCCGTATGGGCTATTTTGCGACATCATCACAGCCCAAACGCCATTGCCATAGGCTAATCCTGTTACGCGATAATCCTCATCCCATTTTTCCTGAGTGAAATTCGCCACCGACACATTCGAAGCCGCCGGTTCAGAATCGTCGGTAACGGTTGGCTCGTCTGGTTTATCGGGGATGATGGCGCTGATACCCCAAATGAGGACGACGATAGCGGCAACGGCCGTTACCGCCCACACCCACATCGGAACCGACTCGCGCCAATGCTTCGGCGGCGCAGCCGGCTTAACCACTACCGACGTCTCATCTACCGGCGCTAATTCGTCGCTGCGCGCCTCTCCCGGCGGCTCTGCAGCTTCATCCTCAAACAAAACCTCCGTTCTCTGAACCGTTTCCAGCGGCGGCGGCGCACTTTCCGGCAGCGGCTCCGGCAGCTCCGGCAAATCAGGCGGCGGCATTTTGGCCGTATCAGCGCGGGCCGCTATTTCGCTCATGACTTTAGCCGCCAAACGGCTGGCCGTATCAAAACGCTCATCCGGCTGCTTGGACATGGCCTGTCTGACAGTTAGTTCCAGACTAGGCGGCAAATCCTCTTTTTCATCCAGAAGGCGCGGAACGGGTTCGTGAACGTGTTTGAAAGCCATGCCAATGGGGGTATCGGATTGGTATGGCTGCTTTCCGGTCAGCATTTCAAACAGGATAACGCCTAATGTGTAAATATCGGAACGGCCGTTAACCTTCTCCCCTTTCACCTGTTCCGGACTCATATAAGCCGGTGTGCCAATAATCGCGCTGCCCGTGAGAGCGGCCGTTGCTTCCGCCATCTTGGCAATGCCAAAATCAGCCAAAAACGCATCCCCATACTGGTCAAACAAGATATTACCCGGCTTCAAATCGCGGTGGATAATGCCCATGCTGTGTGCCCGATCCAACGCCGACGCCACCCGCTCCAGAATTTTTGATACATCCATTAGCGGCAACGGCCCATCTTGCAACCGATCAGACAACGTACCGCCAGGCATATACCGCATCACCAGGTATGGCTGCTCATCATCCTCGCCAAAATCATAAACGGGCACAATCGCCTTATGTTCCAAAGCGGCAATCGTTTGCGCTTCTTGTTCAAAACGGGCGCGAAACTGCGGGTCATGATTAAACTGGCGCGGTAGCACCTTTATCGCCACATCACGCCGGAAACGAGGATCATGCGCCAGATAAACCGTCGCCATTCCGCCCCGTCCAATCTCTTTCTTTATCTCATATCGCCCAATTCGTTTATCATTCATCATGCCATCCTCACTGCAATCCAATTACAGTGTAACGAAAATCAAACAAGATTGGAAGCAAAACAGTTATGGCGCTGCCGGATAATCCGCGTGCAGCGTATAAGCGTTTGTCGTATTAAACCCCGACTCCGTGAAAATATAAACGTAATATGTTCCCGCCGGTTGGTTTGAAAGGCTGATCTGATATGGCGGCTGAGAATCATAATCCACCCGGTTTGTGATTGATTCATAAAACAACTGCAACTGCACGCCGCTGCCTGTATGGCCCGTTAAATCTATCGTTATGTCCCCATTTTGCAGCATTAAAAAGCTAAAATAATCTTTTTGATCGTTGGGATAACCAAAATAATCCTGACCTGACCGCAGCGGCCCATTTGCTTCAGTGTAACTATTATTGGGTTCTACCTCCCAAGAGCCATCAAAATAGTTGATGTAATTATTGAGAACCGCCGGCAAGTAGCTTTCAACCAGCTTGCTGCCATATTCATAAGAGCCAATATCGCAAATTCCCACCCGTGGATAACCCCGCTGATCGTGAAACGAGCAGGCAAGCGGATCGCCATTGTCAATCGCCAGGCTGCCGCTGTTTAGCGCATGCGTTTCTGTAGGACCGCCATTATTTCCCAACGGTTTCAAGTCGGGATCGCCGCTGAATTGGGGACTGCAACTGTTGTCTTCTACCAAATTGTGCTCATTGATCGAAATGATACCTGTAGATACACAATCCTCTCCGATTAAACTGTTGGCAATGATGGTATTTGTGAAGTTTAATTCACTTAAGTCCCATGTTTTTATGCCGGCGCCCACAGCAGCGGAATTATCACTAAGCGTGCTGCTAACCAGATATACATCCCCTGTTCCAAAATTACTTATGCCGCCGCCGCTGACACTGGACGTATTATTGCTAATGGTACTGTTGCTGAATGACACGCTTCCGCTATTTTTGAAGACTCCCCCACCAGAATCGTCGGCCAGATTCCGGCTAATCGTGCTGCTAGAAACTGTTATTTTACAATCGCTAACACAGCTTTGATAAATGCCGCCGCCGCTGCCATTTTCAGCCTGATTGCTATCTAATGCGCTGTTTTCGATGAACAATGTGTCTGAATTGTAAATACCGCCGCCATTACTGCCGGTACTGTTTTCACTAAACAAACAGTTTGTGATGGTGGCAAACCCCAAATTACTAATACCCCCGCCGGAATTATTAGCGCTGTTGCCTTTGAATACGCTGCTATCAATCGTCATGGTGCCATTGTTGAGAATGGCCCCGCCTGTATCATGGGCTGTATTGCCATCAAAAATGACGCGGTTTATGGTTACCACGCTGTCGGCGTCATGGAGGATGCCGCCGCCGCTGGCAGCGCCGCCGTTTGCAATTGTCAGGTCGTTAAACGATACCGCACCATTGATCACATGAAAAACGCGGTCTGAGATTGCACTGGCGTCAATGATAGTGTTATTCATGTCGTTGCCGGTGATTGTGATGGGGTTGAGGATGTCGAGATCGCCCGCCAGCCCTGTATCGTCATCACCCTCAAGGGTTAGGGTGTACGTACCGGGGGGCAAGTCAATGGCCGCCGGGGTTGACAAATCAGCAGCGGCAATAATGGCTTCGCGCAAAGAGCAATCATCTGGTTCGCAAGCGCCATTATCGTCGCTAAATTTGGTGACGAGAAAAACTTCTTCAGGTGGATCGGCAAAGACAGTGTTGGATCCATGCTGCGCTTCGATCCAACCCAATAGAATAATGATGAGTAAGAAAAATAATAGTTCTGGGTTTTTCACGAGACCATCCTCTCATTAACCGGGTAGGTTTATTTTCGGTTGCAGTGAAGCGCTTGGCGGCTAGGGATATGCCGGGGTTGCGGTTGCCTTTGGCTTGGGCGGATTTGATGGCGGCGATGTTGGCGGTAAAGGGGTGTTTGTGGGAACGGCCGTTGCCGTGTTCGTCGGTATCGGCGGCGCAGGTATGGTGGTGGCAATGACGATTGCGCCGCAAACCTCATCATCCAGCCGTTCGGTGACGCTGGCGGCAACCCAGCCCCGTGTTTTGTCGTCTAGCTGCACGTTGTACCAGGTAACGGCCGTATTGCTGGCAATTATTTCCACCACGTCATCAAGTCGTAATTGGCCAATGGGGGTGTAATTTGTACCGGGGCCGCTGCGCACGTTGACAGAGCTTTGTTTGACGCGAAGCTGCGGTATGGGGCAAGGGGTTGCCGTCAAGGTCGCAGTCGCCGTTGCTGTTGGCGACGCAGTGGGCGTGTCCGTCGGCTTATCGGTAGGCGTTGCCGAGGGTTGGGCCGTTGCAGTTGGCCGTTTCGCAGGCGTCTCCACAACGGCAATGCTGACGCCGGTTGCTGTGCTTTCCCCTGCCGCTGTCATTGCCGGCAGTGTTGGGCCATCGCTGCCGCGCCGATTAAAAACGGCCAGAATGGCGCCTGTAACGAGCATCAGCAGGAAAATGGCAATGGCCCACTTTTGCCAGGCAAAGCCGCGTTTTTTATCAGCGTTCACTGGCGGCGGCGTTTCTGATGGCGTGGCGGGTGGCGGCTCGCTAAGGACGACTGTGCTGCCGATTGGTTTGGCAACGGCCGTTTTGCCTAGTTGTAGAACAGGCGTTGGGACAGGTGAAGCGGCGAGGGTGGTAACGGCCGTTGCCAATTCAACCGCCGTTTGATACCGGTCTTCCCGCTTTTTGGCCATCGCCTTCAGAATCAACCCTTCGCAGCCAGCGGGCAAATCCCGATTCACTTCCAAAATTCGGGGAACCGGCTCCGTGATATGCTTCACAGCCAACCCCATGGGCGTCGCCGCCCGGTAGGGTAACTGCCCGGTCAGCATTTCAAACAGGATGGCTCCGAGCGCGTAGATGTCAGAACGGCCGTCCACATCCTCATCCCCCCGTGCCTGTTCCGGACTCATATACGCCGGCGTGCCAATAATCGTTTGCCCCGTCAACGTCATCGTCCCTTCAGAACTCTTGGCAATGCCAAAATCAGACAAAAACACATTACCGCGCCGGTCAAACAAAAGATTAGCCGGTTTAATATCCCGGTGAATAACACCCTGAGCATGCGCCTCATCCAGCGCCCCCCCAATCCGACGCATAATCCGGGCCGCCGCAGCCATCGAAATCGGCCCATCGGCCAACCTGTCCGCCAACGAACCGCCCGTCATGTAACGCATCACCAGAAAAAGCTGGCCCGCTTCCTCCCCAAAATCATGAACCGGCACAATCGCCGGGTGTTCCAAAGAAGCAATGATACGGGCTTCCCGCTGAAAACGCGCGCGGTACGCCGCATCCCGCGACATTTCTCGCGGCAGCAGCTTAACAGCTACATCCCGACCAAAATGCGGATCGTGCGCCAGATAAACGGCGGCCATCCCCCCGCGTCCAATCTCCTTTTTGATTCGATACCGACCGATTGTTTCTCCCGACACCACAATTCCTCAATATAAGTGCATTCTTCCTGTAACAACCTATCAGGTCGCCCTTAAATAATCGCTTAAGGAGGCGCTCCCCCTAAAAAGACGCCTGATCAAAGAATAGGTTTTAGTTTAACGCAACTTACCAGAAACAAAAAATAGAACTGGGGCCAGTTTAAACCTGCGAAGTTTCATACAACCTTCGGTTGCCAACCTCGCAGGCCTAAACTGGTATTGTTCTCTAAAAAAATCCACTGTAAAATTCGATTATGCTTCCTAACAATATAGATCGCTATCAAATTCAGGAAGAAATCGGTCGTGGGGGGATGGCTACCGTCCTAAAAGCGTATGATCCGCGTTTCCAACGCGATGTTGCCATCAAACTGCTGCCGCGTGAATTCCTGCATGACGCCCAATTCCGTGCCCGCTTCCAACGCGAAGCACAAACCATAGCCGCGCTGGAACATCCAGCCATCGTACCCGTCTACGATTTTGGCGATGCTGACGGCCAATTATTTTTGGTCATGCGCCTGATGAGTGGCGGCTCTTTGGCTGACCGCCTGGAAAAAGGGCCGATTCCCATTGCCGAAACCGCCCGCATTTTCGAGCGGCTGGCTCCCGCGCTGGATTCAGCCCATTCCAAAGGCATCATCCACCGCGACCTGAAACCAGGTAACATCCTGTTCGATGAATGGAGTAATCCTTACCTGGCCGATTTTGGCATTGCCAAGCTGATTGCGGGCAGCAGCACGGCCCTGACAGCCACTGGCGGCTTAGTGGGCACGCCAGCCTACATGAGTCCGGAACAAGTGCGGGGGGTGGATAAACTAGATGGGCGCAGCGACATCTACGCCATGGGTGTCATCCTGTTCCAAATGTTGACCGGCAAGCTCCCCTACAACGCCAACACGCCCATCGGGCTGGCATTCATGCACGTCAATGAACCAGTACCAAATATCTTAGAAGCTAACAATACGTTGCCTCATGCGTACCAATCCGTGATTGGCAAAGCGATGGCCAAAGACCGTAACGCCCGACCAGCAACGACAACTACATTTTCTAACACAGTTTCCACTTTAGTTTCACAAGATGGCACAACAACATCCGGTGGAATCAAAACAATTGTTGATCCGTTACCTGAACCGGAAGAGACAGCACCTTCATCAAAAGCTAACCTACTCCCCATCCTGGAAACTGAAGTTTTGCCTGAATCACAAGGGGGCTATCAAGCACAACCTGTGTCAGAGGCACTCCCTCGCCCCCTCCCTCAAGCAAATTCTAAATCGTCCCGGCGTTTACCTGCCTGGGGCTGGGCGATTGTTGGCATTGTCCTCATCGGTTTGATATATGGTTCGACTCTCTTGTTTAAAGGCAACGATACTGTTAGTGAATCGTCGGCAACTGCCACCAGTCCGATTATGATTGCTGAAGCTGAAGCAACTGCCACATTGACAAAAACGCCTACCCCAACAAATTCCCCAACCATCGAAAAGGTTGCCCCACCACCAGCAACAGAAACGTCTAGCCCACAGCCGACAGCTACGGCAACGGCCGTTCCCACGAAAACGCCACTACCCACCAACACCCCCATTCCAGAGCCACAAGTACGCGTCATTTACAGTTCTGCCAATGTCAGGAACGGGCCAGGATCAAACTACGAGTCAATTGGGACTTTAACCCAAAATGATGCTGTCAAGGTTATTGCCACTAACAATGATCAGTCCTGGTATAACATTGAATTGAAAGATGGTACGTTAGGCTGGATATCAGCCAGCGCCGTTGAAGAAATCCAGGGCATGGAAATCGTTACAATCGCTAAAACCATCCCGGCTGTTCAGATAACATCCATCCCAATTGTTAGTTCAGATTGGGCCGAAAGTTGCGGCGAGAGTTGGCGTTGGTCATCTGATAATAGCTATCCCTATTTCTATCCAGCCACCTATACGACTCAAAATTCAACAGTCTATGGCGAAGACCCTATCACATTCAGTTGGCCTGCATGTAATCTTCCAAGTGGTTATTATTACCACGTAATTATTTTATACACCGATATGACTCATATTGGAGATGGAGATCGCTACACCAATTCCTTCGACACAACCTCAAATTCAATCGTAATAGACTTGCCAAACAAAATGATTGGCGCCTGGGAATGGGATGTTGAAGTAAGAGGGCCAAGTGGCGATACTGCCACATACGTTAACCCCGATAACAATCGCACATTGGAGGTTACGGGCGGCGCCAGCTTTTTCTACGCTCCGTATTCAACACCATAAAAATCAAATTATGCTTCCAGACAACATAGAACGCTATCAAATTCAAGAAGAAATCGGTCGTGGGGGGTGGCTACCGTCCTAAAAGCGTATGATCGTTTCCAACGCGATGTCGCCATTAAACTGCTGCCGCGTGAATTCCTGCATGACGCCCAATTCTATACCCGCTTCCAACGCGAAGCACAAATTTCCCCTCTTCTAATAAAAACAGGTACACTATCATTACCCTCGGAAGTATCGGCTTCGTAATGGCGTCAGGTCGGTTTCGGTGTGGGATTGGGCCAGGGTGAAGAAGGTTTCTGTGGTTGCAAATTGGCCGCTGTTTTGCTGAAAATAGTCGCGCAGGAAGACGAGAATGAGTTCCCACCATCGCTGCATCCCCATTTGACGTACACAGTCTTTTATTTTATTATGTACGTACATATTGTTTTCGATGTACGTTCGCAAATCTATCTTGGCATTCTATTACAATGGAGACGTTATGAAAACCGTCACACCAACAGAATTAAGAGGAAACATTTATAATTTACTGGAAGAAGTTTTGAATACAAATATCCCGCTGGAAATTATTAAAGGCGGCCGAATTCTAAGGATCGTTCCGGTTGAAAAAGCGGATAAATTTCAGAACCTGATTTCAAGGCCAGATGTCATTCAAGGCGACCCGGAAACGCTTGTAGACGTTAGCTGGGAAGAAGAGGTGGCGCTTGATTTACCTTGATACCCACATTGTCGTCTGGCTCTATGCCGGGCACACACACAAATTCAGCGCGCTGGCTAAAGAGTTAATAAACGAGCATGAAATTTACATTTCGCCCATTGTTCGCCTGGAACTATGTTATTTACATGAAATTTCACGGGTGTTAGAAGATGCCAATACGATTATAACGGATTTATCAAACCGTATTGGCCTCAGAGTTTGCGATAAAAATTTCGATACTATTATTAGTCAAGCAATGAGTTTCTCCTGGACACGCGACCCCTTTGACCGCATCATCATAGCCAATGCCCAATTAAACAATAATTTCTTGCTTACAAAAGACCAAAACATTCTTGAACATTATCCTTATGCACGCTGGGAATTACCTACTCCCTAAAGTAACGGTTACGTAATGGCGTCAGGTCGGTTTCGGTGTGGGATTGGGCCAGGGTGAAGAAGGTTTCTGTGGTTGCAAATTGGCCGCTGTTTTGCTGGAAGTAGTCGCGCAGGAAGGCGTGGAAGGCGGCTTCGCCCATCGCAGCCCGTAAATCGCGCATGAAGTAGGCGGCCTGGCTGTATACGTCGTGGATGAAGGTGCGGCTGTCGGGGTAGTCGTAGATGCTGTTGTCTACCCAGCCGGTGGGCGCCCAACGGTCTACTCTGGCCTGCCACCACCAATCGGTTAAATCGGGATGGTAGCGTTCGTAGTAAAGCAGTTCGCTGAACATGGCTAAGGATTCATCCAGCCAGGGTTCGCGGATTTGGTCGTTGCCGACGCCGCCATACCACCATTGATGGGCGATTTCGTGGGCGGTGAGGGAGATGAGGAGGGAATCGTAACCGCCGTTGTGGGTATCAAACAGGTAGCCGCCCAGGGAGACGAAGCCGGCGTATTCGTTGGAGGTCAGAAAACCGTTTTCGGCGATGATGAGTTCGGGATAGGGATAGGGGCCGTATTGTTCGATGAAGAGGTTGAGGGCGTTTACGGCCGTTCCCAACACCACCGGCCCCATTGCTTGAAACCCTCGCGTCACATAAACCCGAACCGGAATCCCGTCCACGACATCATCAAAATAAACATAGTCCGGGCTGGCAAGAAAGGCGAATGACCGCGCATTTTCCAGATGGAAATGACGGCCGTTCTCATCTACGTTCACAAATCCGGCAGCGGCAACCAAATTATCCGGCGGGGCAATGATGGCCGCATCATAATCGGCCAGGCTGCTAATGACAGGATCGCCAACGGCCGTAAACTGCCACGTCTGCCACCCCGCCCCCGACTGATACGGAACCAGCGCCGGATAAAAATCCCCCATCTGGATGAGGCCAGGGCCCCAGCCGGCATTGCCGCGCGGTCCCCAGCCGACAGGATCGAGTTGGGGCAAGGTCAGGGTAAAGTTGAAGTGAACGACGATGAGGCTGCCAGGAACGGCCGTCTCCGGCAAAGGCGCGTGCAGCATCGTACTTTCAAACCAGGCGTCAACCGGTTCCGCAGCCCCATTCTGCAAAACGTCAACCCGATCAAGCGTGAAAATACCCGGCCAATAAGCAGGCGACACATTAAAAACCAGTTCATCCCATTCATCGGCGCTGTCATTGGCAAGGGAGACGGTTTGTTCCACTTGAGCGGTGTGGGCGACGGTATCCAGCGCAATGCGTAGATCGTAGTGAGGCCGGGCGGGCGGCGTGGGAGTTGAGGTTGGGGTTGGCGGCAGCGTGGGGGTAGGAAGCTGGGGGCTGGGTGTTGG
>JANTHP010000082.1 GCA_024762395.1 Anaerolineae bacterium
TCTGAGGAGACACCACGCGCCTGCGGCGCACCACGAAGAATGAAAATGAACGCTGTTTTTCATAATTCATCCTTCATAATTCATAATTTTCAGAGGAGCAAAGAATGGCAGGAGTCATCGCTGCCGGCGGGCCGGAAACGGCCGCTGCCGGAGCAACCATGCTAGAAAAAGGAGGCAATGCCGTAGACGCCGTCGTCGCGGCTGCATTTGCCTCATTCATCGCTGAAATTGGCGTCGTTCACCTGGGTGGGAGCGGCGTCGCCCATCTCTACAATCCTAAATCGGGCAATTCGCTGGTCTACGACTTTTTCAGCAATATGCCGGGATTGGACGGGAAAACGCCAGATAAGATTGATTTTGACGAGGTGATGATTGATTTTGACGCGACGACGCAAAGTTTTTATTTGGGTCGGGCGTCGGTGGCCGTGCCGGGGAACATCGCGGGATTATGTCAAATGGCAGCAGATTACGGCCGTCTCCCCCTCCCCACGCTCCTCGAACCTGCCATTAAACTGGCCCGTGACGGCACGGCCATTGAACCGTTCCAGGCCAACACCTGCCAACTGCTGGAACCTCTGTACACGCACACAACCGGGATGCGCGAGATATTTTTGAAAAACGGCCGTATGATCCAACCCGGCGAACAATTGTACATCCCCCATCTAGCCGACACGTTGGCGCTGTTGGCGGAAGAGGGGGCAGGGCTGGCCAGGAACGGCCGTCTTGCCCAAGCCATCCTCGCCGACCAACAAGCCAACGGCGGCCTCCTCACCGCCGCCGATTTGGAAACGTATCAAGTCCGTAAAACCCAATCTATCCGGTTGGTTTACCATGATTATGAAATCCTCCTGCCGCCGCCCAGCTCCATCGGCGGCGTATTAACCGCCCTGACGCTCAAACTATTGGCCCGATTTGAAGTCGGCAAATACCGGCATGGCTCTGCCGCGCACCTGCGCCTGCTCTATGAGGCGATGGCCGCCACCACCCGCGCCCGCCGCCATTGGGACCGATGGAGCGAAGAGATGCCGCCCGATGAGGCGGTCGCCCGTTTCCTCAGCGATGGATTTGTAGAGACATATTATCAGGAAATCAAGGAGAGCCTGAACCGCCGCCAACCGTCAACGGCCGTACCGGAAATGCCCAGCCACAACAGCACCAGCCACATCAGCGTCGTAGACGGCGACGGATTGGCCGTCAGCCTGACCAACACGGCTGGCGAATCGGCCGGCTACGTCGTTCCCGGAACCGGCTACATCCCCAATAACATGCTGGGTGAAATTGATTTGCATCCCCAAGGATTCCATACCCGTCCCGCCGGGCAGCGCATCCCCACCATCATGACGCCCACTATCGTCTTGCACAACGACCAAACGCGATTGGTCGTTGGCAGCGGCGGCAGCATTCGCATCCGCAGCGCCATTTTCCAGGTTCTTAGCAATTTGCTTGATTTTGGCATGCTGCTCAACGACGCAGTGAATACGGCTCGCGTTCACATTGAGGATGGCGTTTTGCAGTGTGAAGCGGGATTTGACGAAACGGCCGTCAACGAATTAGAAACGATGGGCTACCCGGTCAATCGGTGGCAAAAACGCAGCATCTATTTTGGCGGGGCGCACAGTGTATCTCGGACGGATGACGGCCGTCTGGTAGCGGCAGGCGATAATCGGCGGGGCGGTTCAGTGGCGGTCGCTCAAACGTAACCTGGTACAACATGGCCTAAATACGCAGACGGTTTCGTAAACCAAAGTGACAGTCACGGGGCGAAAAATCTTGACTAAACTAAGGCCGTTTGCCCCGTGACTGTCACTTTAACCGAAATAAAACACACCCTTTGGCACAGGGCGATTGCACACTCTGGTTACCGATGAATGAAATTCATCGTCTGAGACAAAAAACGCGCTGAAGCGCGTTGAAAGGCGACCATTTTAGTGCGCTTTAGCGTACTTCTTGTGGCAGACGACGGTTTTTAACCGTCGGCAATAGGCAAAAATTGGAATATGCAATCGCCCTACCCTTTGGCAAATCGTTCAGGCGCAATTTGCCAAATTGCGCTACGGAATACCGCTGAACCCTATCACTTGAACAACTCAGCAATAAACAAGGCAATCGCCCAAAACGCCAACCCAAAAATCGTCAGCAAAATCAGCCCCATAAAAAACATAGCGGCTAATGAAGGCGAAGAGTTGCTGTCATTAGATTGATCCACGTTAGTAGAATCAATTTTGGACGCCAAACGGCTGACGATTTGGGTATGAACCTTACTCCTATACAGCGGTTTCATGCCGAACATCAAAGCTAGAAAATAAAAAACAAGCAATATGAATGGGATGATGATAATGAGTCGTGCCATCGGATTGCGACCTCATCTAATAAAAAAGCGACCAAAAGGTCGCTGTTTTTGTGATTAGTTAGGCGATGGGCCTGCTAGGATTCGAACCTAGAACCGATCGGTTATGAGCCGACTGCTCTGCCATTGAGCTACAGGCCCGGAAGAAAGGATGAATTATGAAGGCTGAAGGATGAAATTTCATCCTTCAACCTTCCGCCTTCATCATTTGGTAAGCGGCAGAGGGGATTCGAACCCCTGATAACAGCTTGGAAGGCTGTTGTGTTACCCCTACACCACTGCCGCGTGATAATTTGTAAACAGTCGGGGCGGCCGGATTTGAACCGACGACCTCTCGGACCCAAACCGAGCGCTCTGCCAAACTGAGCTACGCCCCGTGCGTAGTCGCAAAGGATAGTATACTGAGGGGATGGGCTGGCGTCAACCTATTTTTCACAATGTAAACGGATGACGGCGGGCGAAACGGCCGTTACCCGCCCCCGCTCATCCAGTAAATGCCCAACCAACCAGACAGGATGCGCTGTCGTCGCCACAATCGGCCACCCGGCACGCAATCGAGCCGGAATTTTACGATTGATCATCACTTCTTTAAGTTTTGCCGATTGGCCGGACATACCTAACGGCCGTATCCGTTCCCCCGCCAACCGTCCCCTCACCCACAAATCGGCCCCGCCAACATCCACAAATGCCGTCCAGGGATCGGGATTGTTCTGAATTTGGCTCAAATCCATTGAGGGAACCGGTTCGGCCGTTAATGTCCAACCGTTGGCTAATTGGATGCAGCCGGGGATGGGAAGGGGAACGCCTGCACTGAGCGCAGTCGAAACGGCCGTGTCCCCCACCATCTGCGGCCAATGAATCGGCAGCGCATCCGGATCGGCGGCAATTGTTAATCGCTCATATTCCACCGTCAGCATCACACCACCGGGCAGCGCCGCCTGGACGCCCGTTTTGCCCTTTTCGGCTGCCAGCCGCGCCTGCTCGATTGGTTGAAAATTCACATCGCGCAAATCGGCGCGCAGCCGCTTGACTACCTGCCGCAAAACCGCCCGCCGCAAGCTCAACGGCAATGCCAGCCATTTAGATCGGTCTAACGCCAGCCAATCGGCGCCCGTTTCCAGCAAAATTTCACCCAATTTTTCCTGGGTCAGCCCGTCCAGCAAGGCGAAATCAGCCGCAGCAACGGCCGCCATCCGCTGCAAGCGGGCTTTGATTTGCGGGTTATAGTCAGCCAAAATCGGCAGCAGCTCATGGCGCAGCCGGTTGCGAAAATAGGTTGTGTCCCGATTGGATGGGTCAATGACGGGATTGAGCGCGTGTTCCCGGCAGTATTGTTCTATTTCGGCGCGGGTAGTGGTGAGAAACGGCCGTATCAACCACAAATCATCGGCGTCTGGCAAGGGGCTGACCGGCAGCATCCCGCGTAACCCGGCCAATCCGGCGCCGCGCAGTAAGTGCATCAGCACCGTCTCCGCCTGGTCGTCGGCATGATGACCAACAGCAATGGCATTTGCTCCCACCTGCCGCGCCACGCGGGCAAAGAAGGCGTACCGCGCGTTGCGGCCCGCTTCTTCCAGCGACAAGCCTTCAGCGCGAGCCAGGCCAATGACATCTGTTTTTTCAATATAGCAGGGGATGTGAAGGGAAACGGCCGTTGCCCGCACAAATTCCGCTTCAGTTTCAGCCTCAGCCCGCCAGCCATGATTCAAGTGAACGACAACCAGGTATTCAAGTGGGAAAATCGCCGCTAAAACATGCAGCAGCGCCAATGAATCTGGCCCACCGGATACAGAAATAACAAGCTTGGAAGATGGGGGCAGGAACGGCCGTGCCGCCAGCCCCTCATTATTCAACCAAATTTCTACCCGTTTTTGCAAAGTCATCCTTCACCTGACCCTCATGATCATCCCCATTGTACGCGGCTTCCACACAAAATAAAAAACTCCTTGCTCTGGTAGAACAAGGAGTATCAGAAAATTGTAGGGCGGGTGGGAGTCGAACCCACACGGATGTTAATCCGGCGGATTTTAAGTCCGCTGCGTCTGCCATTTCGCCACCGCCCCTCATATTATGTAAATAATACCCACAACATGAATCAAGCAAAACTATTCTACCTACGAACACACTTTCCAACAAGGCCAAAATACATCTTTCCACACATCCCCCAATAGGCTAAATTTCCCTCCGTGACCAAAGACGCCGCGTTTGACTTGCATTTTTACACCATGTATAATGCAATTCGATTAAAAACATTATGGAAAATTAAACATCAGCCAACCATCTCATTGTAAGCTAATTTTTAATAAACACACCATAAAATAAAAACAACTATACAGCTACCCAGCTACCAGAAGTGATAATCACTCACTAAACATCGTGGCCTTGGCTAACACCTCAGGAAAAAGTGACTGTCACCTGCATAGTTACAAATAAAGTAAGTAAACGCGGATCTTACACTTAGAAAAACCAAAATCATGAAGCAGGAACAACAACTATGGCCCTAAAAGGCAACCTGCGCGATTTTTCCACGACGCAACTGCTTAATCTAATAAATTTAGCGCGCAAAACCGGAACGCTCACCATACAATCCAATGGCGAAGTAGCAAACATGTCCTTCCAGGAAGGCAAACTCATTTACGCCCACCTCGGCGCTGAACGAGAAAATTACCTGGCCCAATTTTTGCACAACGCCGGCAAACTATCCAAAGAACAAGCAGATATCATCGAAACAAGAGTGCAAGGAAAAAGCGACAAACAAATAGGTCGTTTGCTCATCCAGGCAGGTCATGTCACTCAAAGCGACATCATCCAAAGCGTTCGGCAAAATATCCTCAATGTCGTATATAAACTCTTCACATGGGTCGAAGGACTCTTTCGCTTTGAAGCCAACCAACTGCCCCCGCCAACCCTTATCACCATCCCCATTGATCTAGAAAGCGTCATCATGGAAGGCAGCCGCCGCCTTCAAGAGTGGGAAATTCTACAAGAAGAGCTGCCCGATCTCGATGTTTCCCTACGTTTCACCGAGCGCCCTGACGCACGCCTACGCAATATCAATCTTACCGTTGAGGAATGGAAAGTCATCTCACTCATTGACCCGCGCAACAGCATGCGGAAAATCGCCCAAGCCAATAATCTAAGCGATTTTGAAATTCGCCGCATCATTTATGGTATGTTACAGGCGGGTCTTGTCACACTAGTGCAACAACCAGCCAAACCACGCCAACAACCCATTCAAGCTGGTGAATCACCGCGCAGAAAACGCGCCAAAGCGGCCCCTCCAACCGAATCGCTTGCCACTCGCAGGTCCATGGTAGAACGAATAATGGACCGTATTCGTGGCCTATAAAGCGGTTTTCACGGGGCCAAGATTTTTGTTGTATTCTAACTTCATTTAACTTACATTCGCCTTCACAAGGGATTTACTTATGCAAGCTGCCAAGATGGTTATCACCGGCCCATTTTCTTCCGGCAAAACTGAGTTCATTGGTGCGGTTAGTGAAATTGATGTTGTTTCCACTGAAAGAAAAATCACCAGCAGCGCTGAACAAATCAAAGAAACCACAACAGTTGCTATGGATTTCGGACGTATCACAGTTGGCGACGACCTCGTGCTTTACCTATTTGGCACTCCTGGCCAGCGGCGGTTCGATTTCATGTGGGATATTTTATCCCAAGGTATGCTTGGATTTGTTGTGATGGTGGACAGTACAAAACCAGAAACATTCCGCGAAGCCAAACGTATCCTGGAAACTTTCGAAGGCTACGCTTCTACCCCCTATGTTGTAGCTGCCAACAAGCAAGATATGGAAGACGCCTGGGAACCAGAAGACCTTCGCATCATCTTGCGTCTGAGACCTGAAGTAAAGATATTACCCTGTGTTGCCACAGACAAAGAAACCGTTAAAAACGTCTTGTTAGAGCTGCTCTATTCCATCCTGGAAGAGTTGGATAAAGAGGAATCTGCTCAACATAATTGATTAACGGCTCGTTTACAGCACCTTTACTTGCTTTTCACGGTTTTCTTTCGGGGCCAATGTTACCATTTGAAGCAACAATCAGCCCTATTGAAGTCAAAGTACAGCCCTTCAGTTGCACAATTAAATGAACAAAAATCGTTCAATTTTTGCAATTGATGAACAATGTACCTGTTCATATTGCATGACTTCATTGAAAAATCAAAAAGAGCGCGAAGAACGCAAAAAGTTGTCGAAGGAAATCCGCGTTACCCGCATTTATCCGCGCCTTTTTCAGTAGATCCATAGCGAATTACAAAACGGCAAGCCATAAAAGGGCAGCACTGAGGTTAGCGTGAGTTCCATCGTTACAGAACAAGGGATTTTACATTACGAATCCATTGGGCGGGGACAACCCATTATACTTTTACATGGGTGGATTAATTCCTGGGATGTTTGGCGCGACCTGATGCTTGCGCTGTCCAAAACAAATCAATATCGTGTTTACGCGCTTGATTTTTGGGGATTTGGCGAATCGGCAAAGGGATCCAAGAAAACAAGCGGGTCTTTTCAAATTTCCAGTTATGTTGAAATGGTCCATGAGTTTATGGATTCGCTCGGCATTCAACAAGCGCCGGTGTTTGGTCATTCCATGGGCGGCACGGTTACACTACAAATGGCGCTCACCCATCCTGAACGTGTCACAAAAATAGCAGTTGTCGGTTCACCTGTGTACGGCACATCTTTGAATCCTTTTTTGCAATTGGCCGGCTATGGTTCAATTGCAAAATTGATTTGGCGTTATCCTTTTATGCTGCATTCTATCATGCGTATTTTGCTCGCCCGTGACTCAAAGCAAGTACGCCACATGATTTTCCGTGATGTTCAGCGTACAACTATGGAATCTTTTTTCCGTAGTATTGGCGATTTGCGCGAGACGGATTTACGTAATGAGTTATCGGACCTAACTCTGCCGACACTAGGTATTTATGGGGTTCACGATAACATTGTTTCTCCAAGTAATGCAAAGCTTATTCAAAATGGTGTCCAGGCAGCAGAAGTAGTCATGATGGAAGAGTCGCGACATTTCCCAATGCTTGATGAACCGGAATTATTCATGCAGACATTAGCCAATTTTCTAGGCAATGGTAATGGAAATGATCGGCGGCAATTGTGACTATCATCGGTAAACCTTCTTCTAAAAATACAGTCTCTAATGTTAAGGAGTATTATTACCCTAACAAAATGGGGCGTATTGTACTGACGGCCATGGAGGAAATTATGGGTCGTCATGGTGTAAATGCGGTTCTTAACCTGGCGCATCTGGAACATTTTGTAAATAGTTACCCCCCCAATAATTTGCGGCTTGGCTTTACTTTTACGGAGTTTAGTGCGGTTCAACAAACGCTGGATGATATGTTTGGTGTACGGGGCGGCCGGGGGTTGGCTTTACGTGCGGGACGGGAAACGTGGAAGTATGCGCTGAAGGAGTTTTTGCCGGTGCTTGGTATTACGGACCTGGCGCTAAGAACGTTGCCTCTAGGCATCAAAATCAAGATTGGACTTGATGTTTTTGCAGAAACGTTGAATAAGTTTACGGATCAGCAGGTACGTTTGGGAGAAGATGAGCGGGGATTTTTATGGATTATTGAGCGCTGCCCCGTTTGCTGGCAGCGTCATTCTGAAACGCCAACTTGTCATTTGGCTGTTGGTCTGTTGGAACAGAGTTTGCATTGGGTGAGCCGCGGTCGCCGCTTCCGGGTTGAAGAGGTGTCGTGTATTGCAGCGGGCGATGACACTTGTACGATTGTTATTTCTAAGAAGCCGCTGGACTAGGCTATATTGATTATGCGTCGCATTATTTTGAAGGATACGTCTCACATTGCTCCGTTTAATGAGCCTGCTCGTGATCTGCGGGTACAAAATAAACCGTTGTGGCTGTGGCAGCGGGATGTTTTGTCTGAGTATGTTACTGAGGAACGCGAGTATGAAAGCTGGCATGAGGCGCATCAATTTGAAACGGAACCAATTGAGTCTTTTGTCCATAGGGATAATTTGTTTTTTAATAGGGAGTTGGTTGATGAGTTTTTGGATCGGGCGCGAAAGTTGCGCCGACCGGTGCGCTTGGCGTTTAGGGCAGATGATCCGGCGATTGCGACGCATGTACGGCCGTTAACCCATTCGCTATTTGAACAAGGCAACTTGCTGCTGGCGGATATGTGGTATTTACCGCAAGGAATAGGACAGGATGTTGACGCAATCCCTTTGAAAATTGATACTGAAGCGCGCGAGCGCGGTTATTATCATGTTCCCCCATACATGGCAACTGATTTTGGCGATTTGGTTTACCAATTGCCACGCAAAGCTTTTGTCTTGGTGGAAAATTGGGTGCATATTTTCGTGGCTGACATTTTGTTTGGCACGTTTGCAAGCAGCGCTAATATCGAAGATCGTATTAACACGGATTGGCTTTACAAACTCAAAATTTTGTCCAGATCGTTATATGAACAAAAACAGGTATTGGCCAGCTCTGAATTGGTTAAAATTGGCAAGAATGCCAACATTGATCCCTCGGCCGTTATTCATGGCCCGACAACAATTGGCGATAATGTCACAATTGGCGCCGGGGTTGTGATTGATAATTGTGTGATTGGCAATAATGTGACAATTTCGCAAGGGTGCCAGTTGCTGTTGAGTGTTGTCAGTGATGGCTGTTTTTTGCCGTTTCGGGCAGCGTTGTTTATGACAACGATGATGGAAAACACGATGGTTGCCCAAAATACTTGTTTACAGTTGTGCGTTTTGGGGCGGGATTCTTTTGTTGGCGCCGGGACGACGTTTACTGATTTTAATGTATTGGGCGGCCCGCTGCGGACAATAGGTAAGCATGGCAAGGTAGAGGAAACGAATTTGCTGGTGCTGGGAGGCTGTGTCGGCCATCACTGCCGATTGGCTTCGGGGATGATTATTTATCCGGCCCGCACGGTTGAGTCGGATGTGGTATTGTTGGGTGAAGATCGCCATATTATTACAACGGCCGTTCGCTATGAAGACAGCGACCATCACCCACATAAAGACAAATACCCATACCCCCGTTATTACCCGCGCAAAGATGGCGTATAGCGCCGCGTAAAATGGCAAAGGGTACATTTCAAATGAGTTGAACCAAAGTGACAGTCACGGGGCAAACGGCCTTAGTTTGTCCAAGATTTTACGCCCCGTGACTGTCACTTCAACCGAATGAAACACACCCAATGGCAAAACGGCCCGGCGTCCCGCAAAATCATGATTTGCCGCCAACCTCTAACATGTTGTAAGGACAGATTTGCTATTGCTGTTATGTTCGGCAGCGTTAGACTTTTAATATGCCTGATTCGTTTGCTTTTATTATTCATCCGATTGATCCACAGCGTGATGTCAGCCGCAAATTCCCCGCGTTGGGCAAGCTGCCCGTCTGGCTGATTGATTTCTTATCGCTGTTCTTCCCGCCTGTTTTTATTTCTGAAATCAAGGGTATACGTTCAGTGGCAAACGGCCGTGCCATCAAAGGCTGGTTTGTTGCCTGTCCCCTCACCCCCACCCGCATGATGAGCCTGCCCCCCCAGGTCGTCTACCGAAAAATCATCCAAACCGGCCGTTACGCCGAAAAACTAGGCGCCCGCATCCTTGGGTTAGGCGCATTCACCTCCGTCGTTGGCGACGGCGGCATCACCATCGCCCAAAACCTGAACATCCCCGTAACCACCGGCGACAGCTACACCATCGCCGTCGCCGTGCGTGCCATCCGGCAAGCCGCCGCCATCATGGACATTCCCATCGAAAACGCAACCGTAGCCGTCATCGGCGCAACCGGCGCCATTGGCTCCGTCAGCGCCCAAATGCTCGCTCCCCAAGCCAAGAAAATGCTCCTAATCGGCCGGAGAATGGACAAACTCAAGCAAGTTGCCCATAAAGTCCGGGCCGCAGGCAGTAAAGAAGTAACAACCACATCCGACATAAGCCAAATTACCCAGGCCCATCTCATCATCACCGTAACCAGCGCCATAGACGCCATCATCCAGCCGCGCCACCTGCGGCGCGGCGCAGTCATTTGCGATGTAGCCCGCCCGCGCGATGTTTCGCGGCAGGTTGTCGCGCAGCGGCCCGATGTCCTTGTTATTGAAGGCGGCATGGTAAAAGCGCCGGGAGAAGTAGATTTCGGGTTCGATTTTGGCTTCCCACCCCAAATGGCCTACGCTTGTATGGCAGAAACAATGGCACTAACACTGGAAAGACGGTACGAATCCTTCACATTAGGTAAAAACATAACATTGTCGCAAGTTTCGACAATTGATAAAATCGCAGATAAACACGGATTCAAACTCAGTGGCTTTAGAAGCTTTGAACGAGCCATTAGCAATACAGAAATAGAACAAATTAAAGCGCACAGTCAAAAGCCATCTTATAATGACAATCATTTAAGAGGCGTAAATCAATCACTTGTCAACGCAGTATCTCGATAAATCGTAAGGAAAAGCCTATGAATAATGGCAAAATTTTAATAGTCGAAGATGATTTTGATATTTCCAACATGTTGCGCATCTTCTTCACAGGACATGGGTACGAGGTTGATGTGGCCGCACGAGG
Organism: Anaerolineae bacterium; assembly: GCA_024762395.1. Taxonomy (GTDB): domain Bacteria; phylum Chloroflexota; class Anaerolineae; order Promineifilales; family Promineifilaceae; genus JACKCC01. Next base: position 10,930 of record JANTHP010000082.1, read on the forward strand.
GAACGATGCCCTGGACCAATGCCGCAAAAGTTTACCGGATCTGGTCGTACTCGACATCATGCTGCCTGATATGGATGGCTACGCCGTTTGCAAAGAGATGCGTACTACAACCCGTACCAGTCACATCCCCATCATCTTTCTTACTCAGAAGGACGAACGAAGCGACAAAATTGCTGGGCTTGAGCTAGGCGCCGACGATTACATTACCAAACCATTCGATATTGAGGAACTGAAACTGCGCATCGGCACAGCCATTCGCACCCATCAACGGCTCAACATGACCGATCCGCGCACCGGTTTGCCCAGCGCCCGGCTAATTGAAGACCAGTTACGCAGCATCATGCGCGACACAAACTGGACACTGCTGCTCATCGGCGTTGATAATCTCAGCCCTTTCAATGATGCTTATGGCTTTGTCGCTGGCGATGAAGTGATGCGTTTCACAGCGATGCTTCTCAACGAAGTGGTGGATGAGCTAGGCACTTTGGACGATTTCATCGGCCATGCCAGCAATGAAACACTGATTCTGATTACGATGGCCGACAATGCGGATGACATCAGCAGACGATTACGGCAGCAGTTTGATGAACGGATTTTGGCGCATTACAACTTTATGGATCGGGAACAAGGCGGTATCTCTAAACCTGATGGTTCTCTGGCGCCATTAATGCGGCTCTCCATTGGTATTGTCTCTGGCAGAACGCAACGTTTTTCAGATATTCGTGAAATTACGGAAATGGCGGCTGAACTGCGTCGTCACGACCAGAATGTGGTGTAACTCGTTTGCTGCCGCTTTTTGCGATAGCGTATTTTATCGATTCGGATGTATTGGAAATAATGGCTGAGGCTCCAAATTAACCAAATGGAACAGGTACAGACCTCGGCTATAACCTGGCCCTTCCTTGATAATCTCAATGAGGGGGTCGTTTTGATTAAGACTGACGGCGCTGTTGAATATGTAAATCCGGCCGCTACTTCGTTATTAGGTCTTAATGAACAACCCGCTTCGTTAATTGAGATTTCCCAGGTCGTAGCTCCCCAATTACCTTGGCAGTCCCTTCTTACCCCGCCGGCGGAAATGCGCTTGCAGGTTGAAAACGGCCGTACCCTCACCATCCAATCCAAACCCTGCCCAGACTGCGGCAATGACCTGGTTCAACTCATCATTACCTCAACCTCGCCAGCCTCACAACTTGCCGCCATTGACCACCTGACCGCCCTCACCCGCATCAACAAAGAGCCTGATTTCGACAAAAAACTACAACTCATTGTCAACGGCCTACAAATGACCGGCTGGAACCGCGTTCTGCTGACATTACGCGACCAAGATTTTCAGCCCACCCAATTTGTTATGGCTGGGTTTGCCGATGCAGAACAGCAATATCTACGCCAAAACTTACTGCCGGCCCAAACATGGCGCAAACTCTTCGCCAGCCCAGACCTGGCCGCCTATCGTCGCGGCGATTGTTACTTTATCCCCGGCGAAAGTAAATGGGCTGAAGAAAATCTAGGCCCCATCCTACCAGACAACACCGCATCCGCTGCTAGCGCCGACGCATGGCACCCCAAAGACATACTGTTCGTCCCCCTTCATGACCGGCAAAACAAAATCATCGGTATGTTAGGGCTAGACCAACCCCAAAACGGCCGTCGCCCAGGCCCGCGCACCCTACAAACCATCGAACTCTACGCTCAATTCGCCGCCTCCGTCATCGAAAACGCCCAACTCGTCCACGAAACACTATCCCGCAGCCGTGAATTCCAAGCCTTATTCGAGGCCAATCGCGCCATTTCAGGAACACTAGACAAAAACACCGTCATCACCCTCATGGGCAAACACATGCGCCGCGCCATTAACGCCGATGGCTACACAATTTACCAATGGCAGCCTCGTTCCAAACAACTCATCGTCCTTCAAGATTACGCCCATCCTAAAAAATTTAACAACAGCCATCTCGACACATTAGCCAACGGCGATAAACTGCCACTGGAACAAAACAGTTCAATCTACCAAACGATCGCCACTCAAGAACCTCACATTGTCATCCACCCATCAAACAATCCACCCTTACAACCACATCCACTCTGGCTGCCCAAACAAGAACCCTACACCAGCGTCATTCTCCCCATCGTTTTATCCGATGAAACATTTGGCGTCATAGCGCTCATTGTCCGCAACCAAAAACAAACCATCACCCCGCGCGATCTGCAATTACTCATGGCCCTATCCAATCAGGCCAACACCGTTCTGGAAACATCCCTTGTTTTTGAAGACACTTACGAACGAGAACGCTTCTACAACGCCTTAGGCCGCGTTAGTCTAGCCATCAACTACACACTTGATCGCTCAGACCTGCTTGGACTCATCTGCCAGGAAAGCTTACACATTTTCAATGTGGATGGCGCTTACCTGTGGCTGCGCGAAAACGACCAATTTATCGGCAGTACCGCCGAAGGACTGGGAAACCTTGCCTTTGCTGAATCAATCGTCCCAATCAGTGACAACGAAGCCTTCATTACCCATGTTTATCATGAAGGACATGCCCTTTACCTCAACCATGCCAGCACATCAAACCAGGTACACCTACGCTTACCCCAAAGAGAAAAAATACAATCTGTATTAGGCATTCCTTTGGAACAAGAAAACGAAGTCATTGGCGTAATGGTCTTGGTAGACACCCAAAATCCCGACCGCTTTAGCGATAAAGACCTGGCACAAGCGACCACATTTGGCATCCAAATAGCCATTGCCCTACAAAACGCCCAATTATTTGAAGAATTACGTCACTTTAATGAAGAGTTAGACTTGCGCGTGGCCGAGCGTACCCACGCCTTGAACGAAGAAAGCTCGCGCGTCAAAATTTTACTGCGCATATCATCCGAACTAGCAGCCAGCCTGGACCAAGATCGTGTCTTGAACCAAGCGCTAAATCTCGTCAACGAGGTTGTGAACGCCACACAAGGCGTGATTTTGCTTATCAACCAAGAAACAGACGAATTGCTATTCCGGGCTGCGCTGGGCATGGAACGGCCGGATGGCTTCCCGGAAAGCCCCAGCGGCATCAAACAAAATGAAGGGTTGGCCGGCTGGATGATTCAAAACCGCTCGGCCGTGATCGTGCATGATACCCGCGAAGATTTACGCTGGATTGATTTACCTCGGAGCCGAGACTTCCGCTCTGTTTTAGGCGTACCACTCATCACCAATGAAGAGGTGATTGGGGTTATGATGCTGTTCCACACAGAAACGGCCGCTTTCACCATGCAGCAGTTAGACCTCGTCGAAGCAGCGGCCATCCAGGTGGCAAATGCCATCAGCAATGCCAACCTGTACGACCTCATCCGCGATCAAGCCGAACGGCTGGGCAGCATGCTCCGCACCGAACAAATCGAAGCCGCCAAAAATCAAGCCATCCTGGAAAGCATTGCCGATGGCGTACTCGTCGCCGACGATAACAGCCGCATCATTTTGGCCAATCTGCCCGCCAGTTCCATCCTGGACATTCCACGCGAACACCTGCAAGGAAAATCTATCAACGAGCTGCTCGGCTTGTACGGTCATGCCGGCGATTCCTGGATCAAGACTATTCAAGATTGGGCCAACAATGCCGACCGGGTCAAACAGTGGACATATTTGGCCGATCAACTAACCATTGAAGACAAAATCGTCAGCGTCCACCTGTCGCCTGTTTTGGCCGGCAGCCAATACTTTGGCACAGTCTCCATCTTCCGCGACATCACCAAAGAAGTAGAAGTAGATAATCTCAAGAGTGAGTTTGTGTCTACTGTCTCGCATGAACTGCGCACACCGATGACCTCCATTAAAGGGTACGCCGACCTGATGTTAATGGGCGCTGCCGGTGAAATAGATCAATCACAAGCGCGTTATTTGCGCGTTATCAAAAACAATGCGGATCGGCTGCACATGTTGGTGAATGATCTATTAGATATTTCCCGCATTGAAACAAACAAAACTGTTCTTGACACCCGCCCTGTTGACATTGGGCAAATTGTGGAACAAGTTGTAGAAGGCCATTTACACGGCCGTATCCAACATACCCAAAAAGAAATCCATGTCTCTGTCAACATTCCCCCGGATCTGCCACTAGTTCAAGCAGACCCGGCCCGCGTTACCCAGATTTTGACCAACCTGTTGGACAATGCCTTCAATTACACCCAGGAAGGCGGCAGCATCCAAATTAGCGCCCGGCCGATTGGTATTTTTATGAAAATCAGCATTACCGACACAGGCATTGGTATCTCTGAGAAAAACTTGAAGAAAATTTTTGATCGGTTCTTCCGTTCAGAAGCAGACGCCGTACAAACTGTGCCCGGCACAGGATTGGGATTAGCCATTGTCAGTAACCTGGTCGAAATGCACGGCGGCGCATTAGATGTAGAGAGTGAACTTGGCAAAGGAAGCACATTCTCCTTCACTTTGCCTTTGATAGCTCCAACCGGTGATCCAACCTAGAATTGCCAACTCCGGTTTATGGCAGCAGGTTTACATAGGATTTATTTAACCAAGATAACTAGTACCAGTAAA
>JANTHP010000083.1 GCA_024762395.1 Anaerolineae bacterium
GCTCTCGTCCTTTCAATCTCACCGGCCCGCTCCGGCAGGAAAATAAAGGCCCGGTTTGCCGCAGCAGCCGGCGCTAATTCATCGTCCGGCGCATTCACATCATACAAATTGCCTCCGGCATGAAACCCTTCAGCCAGGAAGGGAATGGTGGGGAAGTTGATGTACATGCTGGGCGGGCCGTAAAAATAAGCTGTCCAGGTCTCGCCGTCCAGATTGTTGAGATAATCGGCCACATTATCGGCGATTTCGGTGTTGCGGTCGGCGAAGGTGTGCTGCTGGCGGTAGGTTCCGAAGTAGAAGCTGATGTCCAGAATGGCGAGGAAGGCGGCGATGGCCAGAAGAGCGATGAGCGGGCGAGTGGCGAGCGGCGAGTGGCGAGCGGCGAGTTGGGCAACGTCAATGAGGGTGATTGCGGCGAGAAGGGCGAGGGCGGGGGCGGCGATAATGAGGCGGTGGCTGCTGGGGGATTCGAGCAGCAGCGCGCCGCCGAAGATGACGGGGACAATAACCCAGGCCAGGAGGGCGCCGTATTGGAATTGGCGCAGGCGGGCGATGGTGATGAACAGCCCGAGTACAAATAAAATTGACATACCAAAGTTGAGTAACGGCCGTTCCGGACGATACGATCCGCTTTTATCCACACCATAATTAAACGATAGCAGAGCCTGTACCACTCGGTCGCGCAAAATTTCCCCTTCGCTCATTCCCGTTCGTGCCGATTCTTGCGCCAGCCAGCCCGTTTGGCTGTCCAAAATGCCTAAATTGCGCGCCCTGTCCATGAAAACTGTCGGGTTGCTGCGATAGTAGACCATTTGCGGCAGAGCGACGATGAACGCCAATGCGCCGGCCGCTAAAATATGCCGCCATTGGCGTTTGATGGCTTCCCGGTCGAAAAGCAGGGCCAGCGCCGCCATGACCAGCAGCATCAGCGGCAGCAGGTGGGAACTGGTGAATAGATAGATGTTCAGGCCAACGGCCGTTCCCGCCGCCAACCAGACAAACCGCAACGATCCGCGTTCATCCGCGTTCATTCGCGTTCCGCTTTGCCATGCCGCGCCCAATAACCCCAACGCCAGCAAAACCAGCAGCGGGTCCCAGATATTCGTCATCCCCAACCGGCTGTAATGCAGATGAAAATGAGAACCGAGCAGCAAAACGGCCGCAACCAATCCCACCATCCGCCCCCACAACCGCTGCCCAATCACAAACGTCAAAGCGACCGTCATCGCGCCGGCTACCGGCGACAAAAGCCGAATCGAAAGCGCCGACGGGCCTAGCAAGCGCAGCGGCCAGACCAGTAGAAAATAAAGCAGCGTCGGATTGGTCAGCCAGCCGGTGGCAAACGGGCTTTGCAGCAAACCGTCGCGGACGCTCAACACATCCAGCCCGATGCTGGCTTCAACGCCGTTGATGACGAAGGGATGGCTGGTCAGATTAACGGCGCGAACAATAAGGGCGAGCAAGAATAGGGCGGCGGTGGTGAGCAGCGTGAAACGTGATGCGTGAAACGTGAAACGTGAAACGTGATGCGTGCCTGTCCTGAGCGTAGTCGAAGGGATGCGTGATGAGGCGACAGGTTTTAGGGCGTAGAAAGCGATGCCGATGGCGGCGAGCCAGAGCGTGATGGCTAATCCTGGGTGGGGATTGCCGGCAGGATTATTAACGAGGCGGGGAGCAAAAAGAGCAAAAAACAGAGCCAGCAGGTAGTACCATCGTTGGCGTGGTATTTTACCGGGCCGCGGGATGGAAAATCGGGGTGTTTTGGGCCATTTGATGCGTTTTTGCTGCCATGCCAGCAGTAAAAGCAGGATGAGACTGTATCCGTACCAACGCAGCCCCGCCGCCGGTTCTTCAGCCCCGCCGCTCAAAATGGCCTGCCCGGTGACGGCGCAAAACAGGCTGGCTGCCAGCAGAGCGAGGGGGATTAGTCTTGTAGTCTTTAGTCTTGTAGTCTCTAGTCGTGTAGTCTCTGGTCGTGTAGTCTCTGGTTGTGTAGTCTCTGGTCGTGTAGTCTCTAGTCGCGTAGTCTTTAGTCGCGTGGTCTCTGGTTTTGTGGTTTGTTGGGGCGATGGTTTAGGTGTTTCGGCCTCTGTCTCTGTTTCTGTCTCTGTTTCAAAGTCGGCGAGGGCAAACGGCCGTGCCTGCGGCAAATTGGCTTCGATGGGGCCATCCGCCTCCTTGCGGGCGACAAAAAAGATGTAGGTGCCTTCCGGTTGGAATTCTTCTTCGTAAAACGGCCGTACCCACTGTTCCGTCCGCCGTAAATTATCTTCCCAGGGGGCTAAAATCCAATGACCCGTCAGCGCATGGATGATGGCCGAGGGCAGCCCCTGCACATGCCCCCATTCCAGTGCATGCAGCGCCTCCCGCGAAAAATAATACTGCCACCGTTCGACAACAAATCCGGCCTGCGCCAACCGTTCCGCCCACACCTCTGGCGTATCCGTGTGGACGTGGCGGGCGATAAAATTGAAAAAGCGGCGGTATTGATCCGCCAACCCCTTCGCCCCTAACCGCTCAAAAAATTCCGCGCCGCCCAACTGTTCCGTAAAAAGATGGCTGGGCATGGTGATGATTAGCTTGCCGCCCGGCTGCAACACGCGGCTGGTATCATTTAGCACATTTTGGATGTTGGGAATGTGTTCCAGCACCGAATTGCTGATGACTGTGCCAAAATAATGGTCGGGGAACGGCATTTGGTCCCCCAGCCCTTGCGTGAGGTGGCGGTACATGCCGGAACGCTGTGCCTTTTTGAGCGGCCCCCACCAGGGGTCAATCCCGGCGTCCAGCGGCTCATTGAAGGTCATCCGGCTAAAATGACCGTCGCCGCAGCCCAAATCAAGGATGGGGCCGGGCATTTCTGTCTGTTGGTAAAAACGCGCCTCCACCGCCCGCAGCAAGGCGCGAAACGCAGGCACGGTTTTGAGATGCCGCCAAAGTAAATCGTCTTGATGATTGGAGACTTGAGACTGGAGACTGGCTGTTTGTTGTTTAATCACCTCTTCACCCCTTCATCTCGTCTCGCATTTTTCGCAGCCGCTCATAAGCGGGTGGTTCCGGGGCGGTGGGGTCGTGGCGGCCTTTTTGCAGGTTGCGGAAGAGGGTCAGGTAGGAAACGGCCGTTTCCTCCGGGCTAAAACTTTGCTTAATCACAGCCGGATCGCCCCGGTAGGCTGATTTGTTCCGCAAAATCTTAATAATCGCCTCCGCCAATGCCTCATGGTCGCCAATCGGGATCACCTCGCCCATTCCCGTCATCGTTACTGGCTGGCGCACGCCCGGCAGCGCCGACGCCACCGACGGGACGCCGTTTATCATTGCCTCGATTTGTACCAGGCCGAATGTTTCCGTGTTGTTCAGGCTGGGAATGACCAGGCAGTCCAGGCTTTTGTAAAAAGCAGTCAATTCGGCCCCTTCGATGCTGTCCAGCAAATGGTAGTGGGATTTGTATTGTTCAAACAACGGGGCCAATCGGGCTGCATACGCTTCTTCGCCCAGGATGTTTTTGTACGGCCCGGCGTGCAGAACCATTGCATCGGGGATTTGGCGGCGCACGATGGGCAGCGCTTTTAGCAGCACTTCTACCCCTTTTTCCGCCGCCAGCCGACAAATGATGCCGATAGTGGGACGGCCGTTCGGTGAACGGCCGTTCACGCCATACTTCTCCTGAAATGCTTGCGTTACCTCATCCGAACCATCCGCCAGCTCCACTGGCGGGGGGATGATGTGCAGCTTTTTGCCCAAATAAGCTGACAAATAAGGCGAATGCGAGCCAAAATCGCGCGTATACGTCACAATCGCATCCGCCAACGTCCCCGCCCACCGATTTTGAAACTGTACCACCTTATCCACTATCCGGTTGAACAAACCATGCGGCAGTTGCAGATCGCTGTGATAGGTGATGACTACCGGTTTGCCCAGCAGCCGCCCGCGCATCGCCACCCCCGGCGCGTCAAATTGAGGTAAATGCAGATGAATAATGTCCGCTTTTTGCGCCAATTTCCATGCCGTCGGCCCGAAACTGGGCATGATGACCCCTTTGCTTACCCGAAAAGCCACCGGCACGCGCACCACTTTCACGCCGTCTAGCAAATCATAACGGGGTAAATCCGGCTCATATTGCGCGGTGAGTACGGTTACATCATGTCCTTGCCGGGCCAAAGCGCGGCTCAAACGTTCCACATAAATCGTCAGGCCGCTGATCCAGGGCCGGTAATAGGTTAAAACTTCAAGAATTTTCATGGTGTTTTGCAAAGACCTGCAAGGTTTTCAAGACCGCGCGCAACGGTACAGGTGACAATCACTTTTTCCAGAGGCATTAGCCAAAGCCACGATGTCTCGTAAATGACTGTCACCTCTGGCGTCTGTATAGTTACAACCGCGCGGGGTTATGGCGTGGTTTGCCCGGTTGGCAGGGCCAGCGGCCAATGGGACTCATGCTGGTAGATGATGACTTTGGTGGCGATGCCGGCCATCGTCTGGCTTAGTTCGCGCCCTTCCCGAATCAAAACAATGACGGGTTTTCCTTTCGCGTAGGCATAACCGGCTTCAATGCCCAGCCCCACGCCTTTGACTGACATTTCCATGACCACCAAATCGGATTTGTCAATTTCGGCCAGGGAAATTTGCATCAACTCTTGCGGCGACAGACGAATGGTTCCCCATTTTTCAATGTCGCGGGCGATGCAAACGGTGTTGTATCCTACCCGGTTCAGCCAATCGCTGAGAGCTAAAATTTCGTCTTGATTTCGACTGTCTTCGTAAAATTTTATTCCGATATAGGCTCTTTTTTTCATGATTTTTTGTTTGTTGATTTATCCGCTTGCCCAGTTGCATACTCATTTACACAGTCATTCTAATGTTTGCGCATTATCGCGCTGCATAAACTTTTGTGTTGAAGTGACGACATGGTTAAAGGTTGCCCCTGTGCCAAACAGGCCGATGACGCCTAATGTTACCATCATGATGACGTTGAGGGCGTGGTACAGGAAGGCAAAGCTGGCGGACGCGCCATCGGGTTGGTGCAGGACTTGTACCAGGGCGGCGGTAACGGCCGCATGAAATACCCCTACTTGTCCCGGTGAGGAGGGGAGGGCAACGCTGAAGGCGGCGGCGCAGACCACGAATCCGGTCATGGCCCAGGTGGGTTGGATGTGAACGGCCGTTAACGCGCTCCGATACGCCCCCAAAATAGGCAGCCATACAGCCACACTCAGCGCTATTAAAATCAAGCCATCCTTCAACCGGGTCAGGCTGCTGAGGCCGGCCAGCAGTTCGTCAACGCGCTGTACCCAGCTTTTGGTATCCAGGAAAGGGATCAGGTTGAAGATGAAAGTGGCGATGCGTTGGGTAAACGGCCGTTGATTCGCCGCCACAATCAAAATAACAATCAAAACCAGCGACACAATCCCAAACCCCCGCGCTCCCGCCTGCATCCAGGGCGGTAAACTTTCCACCTCGGCCAGCGTAAACGGCAGCAGCGTAACAATAAACATCATATCCAAAATACGCTCCACCACCATCGTCGAGACGCCCCGCGCCAGCGTAATCGGCGGTACATTGCCAATCAAAACCGCTCGCGCCACATCCCCCAACCGGAACGGCAGCAGCTGCGTCAGCATATAACCGATATTTTGAATATGGAATACCTGCCCCCAGGGAACCGCGTTATTGAGCATAAACCGCCAGCGTACCGACCGAAGCACCATAAACAGAACCAAGGCCCCGCCGCTGAGCGCCAGATAACCATAACGCGCCGTTTTTAGAGCTTCCAAAATAGCAGCCGGTTCCACAAAAAGAAAAATAGCCGCCAAACAAGCGGCGCTAATCCCCATCCCAATCCAAAATTGACGGCGTTTTTTGCGATTACTTAATTCCATTGCGGCGGGATTATAACAAGAAAGCAGGCAACTATACAGCCTTGCGCGGTATTCACTAGAGATATACCCGTCCAGCAGTGAGTGAAGGGCACGATAATTGACTATTGCTCTTAATGAATTCCCCACGTATCATACAATTACTAAAAAGTGCGAGGACAGAAGCAATGTTTGAAAACATTATCCATATTCAGAAATGGGAAGGCGCATACCCGCCAACTGAAGCAGAATTGCGCCAAATGATGCAAGATGAAGGATTATCTCCTTATCTTTGGGCTAATGAACCAGGCGACGTGTATGCTGCCCATGAGCACAACTACTTCAAGATCATTTTTGTTGTTTCTGGCTCCATTACTTTTGGCTTTCCAATTGAAGGCGAACCGGTCACCCTGACAACTGGTGACAGGCTAGACCTGCCGGCTGGCATTCAGCATAATGCAGTTGTTGGCCCTGAAGGCGTTATTTGCCTGGAAGCGCATCGAGAATAGAGATTGGACCAATCTGGAAAAAGAGATGACCTGTAGGGTTTTAGGCGGCGGGTGGCGCGTTAGATAAGCGCGCTTAATTCAAGTCCTAATTGGGTTGCTAGCGCCTGAGCCTGTTCTTTCAATGACACCCCCAGTTGTTTTTCCCCTTTTTGCAGCTCATACGCTGCCCAAGCTGCCAGCGTTAAGGCTTGCTCTCGTTTCATAACCGACTTCCCCGACAATGCTTGTAGTTGTTTCAAACTTTCGGCAAAACAAGCCGGAACGTCATATGGTTTATCATCAATTATGATGGGAAGTTTGGCAGGGGGCAGCTTAGTTCCTATTTGACCAAGAATGCGCCAGGTAGCGCTTGATGCTTTGGTTTTGCTAACCTCTGAGAGCAAGGAAAGTGTGCGTCGGGCTGTGTCTAACGCTTTATCAAGCTGGTTGTTTGCCAAATAAACGTAGGCTAAAAAACGATACACTCTGTGCAGTTCTATCCAGTTGGCTACGCGGGAAACATTGGTGGCTTGTGTGATGACGGCATTCAGCGCTGCCTCTGCCATATCCAATTTGCCTGCACGGGCCAGGGCGCCGCCTAAATTGGTTCGGTAAAATAAACTGGCATACCGGTAGCCAACTGCTTCGGCAATGTCTAGTGCTTCCTTGAATAGAGGCATAGCGGCGGCTGGATTACCGCGTAAGCGGGCGAGTTCTCCTAATTGATTGAGGGTAGCTGCAATTTGGGGCTGATCGTCTATCTGCCGGTACAGATTTTGTGCAGCAATAAGCTCATGGGCCGCTTTATCGTAATGTTCCAATTGGCGGAGCAGACGCCCTTGTTCGGTCCGGTTCAAGGCAACGGTTGCGCTGTCCAGGTCCGGCAGGTCTAGTTGATCGGCCAATTCGTCTAAATAAAGCCTGGCTCGATTATGTCTTCCCGATTTGATGTATATCCAACAGAGCTGGCTAAGGCTTTGTATGGTGCCGACCATATTGTGCTGGCTGTCGCTGATGGTAAGCGCCCGGTTGGCGGCAGCGGCGGCCAATTCTGTGTCTCCCAGGTAAAGGTGTGCCTGACTTTTGCATAGGAGAGCTTGTGTTAGTTCTGTTTCAGCGCTTACTAACCAGGCAACTTGTTCGGCCTGGCTGGCGCTTTCTAGCATGTCGGTGAAGCGGCCCTGTTTTTGGTGTACGCGCGCCAGTCCGTTCCAGGCATGGGCTTGAATTGCCAGGTCGCCGTCTATCTCGGCTGTGAAGCGCATGGTCATGTATGTTTGTGCCGCTTCAATTAGACGGGCGGTTTGTTGCAGCAGTTGGCCCAGCTTGCGCTGCAGGCGCAGCTGCCAGGTTGTATCAAAGGCTTGTTCTGATAGGAGGGATAGAGCACGGCCGTAATGTTGGATGGCTCCATCGGGGTCGGACATGTTTTGGGCGCGTTGGGCAGCCATTTCGTATAGTTCGGCGGCCTGTGTTTTTTCACCGGCTAATTCAAAATGTTCGGCAATGAGGTCGGCGTATTCGGCGATGCGTTCGCCGCTTTGTTGCGCCAGCCAATCGGCGGCTAGTTTGTGGAAGATGGGCCGGTCGCGGAGGAGGACGCTTTCGTAGGTTACTTCGCGCAAGATGGCGTGTTTGAAGTAATAGGATTGGGTTCCGGTGAAGATGGCGGTGTGGCGTTTGAATATTAATTCGCGTTTTTCTAGCGCTTGCAGGGCGGCGACGGTTTCACTGCTATGAAAGGGGTCGGCGGCCAATTCATTCATGTGAATGACGGCGCTGTCCCAAAATAGGCGGCCAATGACGGCCGCGCGTTGGAGGGTGGCGCGTTCTAGTTCAGAGAGGCGATCCAATCGGGCCTGAAGGACGCCGGTTAATGTGGAAGGGACGCGGATGGCGCTTAAGTGAGTAGATTGTATTTGCCATTTTTCTTGCCCGGTAAGGATGTAGCCGTCTTCGATGAAGACTTTGATGAGTTCTTCGACGTAAAATGGGTTGCCCTCGGCTTTTTCGACGATTAAGCTGCATAGGTCTTCCGGTATTTCCGGTAGTTTTTGTAGTATGTCTGTAACAAGCTGGTGACTTTCGGCCTCTGTGAGCGGGTGAAGATGGAGGATGGTTTGGGGCACGGCCGTTTCCCCGTCTGCGTCTTCATCGTCTGTTTTACCCCAACTGGTACGGCGTTCGAATAGAGACGGCCGTGTCAGGCAAAGAATAAGAAGCGGCGCATGTTGACAGATGCCACTGAGGTGATCCAGCAAATCCAGCGACGCTTCGTCGGCCCAGTGAACATCTTCCAGGATCATCAGGGCTGCCGGCGTGCTATCAACAACCTGTTTGAAAAGCTCTATTAAATAGCCGTAAGCCCGATGGCGTACCTGCGGCGATTCGGTCGGTGAGACAGGAAGTTGATTTTTTTCGGGCAAGTTCAGGCCAATGAGATGGCCGATGGTTTGGGCGCGCGCTTTTACCTGAATATGCGGTCGTCCGATTAGTTCGCTCATACCGCGTATCAGTTTTTCTTCAACCAGACGGGGTGAATCGCTGTCTTGTATGTCGAAGTGGGCGGAGAGCATGTTGCGGATGAGCGCGTAGGGGCGTTGGCTCATGCGTTGGTCCGCTTGTCCTTTGAATGCAGGCAGTTCTTGCGGTCGGCCTTGCAACCAATCATTAAATTCTTGCATAAGGCGCGATTTGCCTACACCGGCTTCGCCAACGATGGTGATGATTTTCCCGGTTCCTGTGGTAACGGCCGTTTCCAAATCCTGCTGCAACAGCCGCATCTCCCTATCCCGGCCAACCATGTGCGTTTCCACCCCTTCAACCCCCCGGCTGGAAAGGAAGGAACGGCGCGGTTTGGCCCCCAGCGCCAGGTAAACGGGAACCGGATCGCTCTTGCCCTTTATTGTGACAGGGCCAAGCGATTCTGTTTCAAAAATACCGCGCACAAGCAGATACGTGTCATGTGAAATGAGAATGCCGCCGCCGGGCGCAGCCCGCTCCAGCCGGCTGGCCACATTGACGGCATCGCCAATGACCGTATATTCATCTCCGGAGCCGATGCCGCCCAACAACACCGGGCCGGTATTGATGCCTACCCGTAATTGCAAAGCAGGCAGGCGTTCCGATGCTTCTTCTTTGCGGCTAGATTGTGGCGTCGGTTCAATCTGTGCATTTAGTTCCTTCACAAACTCGCTGAGCGCCGCCCGCATAGCCAGCGCGGCTCTGATAGCGCGTTCCGGATCGTCTTCGCGAGCGGCGGGAACGCCAAACAAGCCCATGACGGCATCGCCGATGTGTTTGTCAATTACGCCGCCCTGGTTGGTAATGGCGTTATCCAGCCGCTGCCAAAGCAAGTTCATAATATCCAGCATGTTTGTGTCCGGCAGGGCGTGGGTGATATTGGTAATGCCGGTCACATTGGCGAACAGAATGGTAATTTGCTTACGCTGCGCCGTGCGTTGGGCTATGTGGTTGGCGTCGCTTGCTTCCAAAGCGGCCAGTTTTTCCCGCATGGCTGCAATTGTTGTATCTACAACAGCATTGCCCAGGAGGATTCGTTGGGCGGAAATAATCGAGATGGCGTGCTGAAGGCGTTCGCGCTCTTTCATATGGCAAAGCGCTCCATGGCCGCAGCTTCTTTAGTCATGCCCAACTCGTTATAAAGAATGTGGGCTTGTTTCCACAATGTCTCCCCGCGTTGATGATCGCCATGTCGTAATTCATAAACGGCCCAGGTGAAAAATGTGCGGGCTGAATCTGTTTCAGCGCCATAGCTGATGGCGGATAGGATTTGATAGCTGGCTTCAAAGCAGCCGGAAACGTTGTAGGGCTGCCCATTTATCAAGATGGGCAGTTCTTCTGGGGGCAGTGCAGCGGCGATGACGCCCATCTGACGCCAGGCAGCGGCGCAGATTTTGCGGGCCAGGGCGCCTTGCTGCAAAAATTTGTCCTGGCTGGCGGTGGCAAGTGTTGTTCGCAGTTGGCTTAATGCCTTTTCTGGGGCTTGTTCGGCCAACAGGAGACGGGCTAATTCGATTTGATTGAGGATTTGAGGCGGCGACAAGGGCGGGGCGGTGAATTTTTGACCGTGTTCCAGCCAAAAGCGGGCGCGGTGCAAATGTTCCTCTTGGGCAACGGCCGTTTCCGTGGCGTCGTGCAGGTCTAAATGGTGTCGTCCTAATTCAACGGCCGTCATAATCGTAAACGGGATATTGCCGCATTTTTCAGCCGAAATGAGCGCTTGTTCCCGGTATGCCTGGGCCTGATCGAGCAAGTTTTGCCGTTGGGCAGCGCCCCCCAATGCTCTAAGGCTGCGCATCATACCGTAGCTGTCGCCAATATCGCGCGCCATTTGCACGCTGTTTTTCAGGTGAGTTGTGGCAGCCTCGCATTCGTTTTGCGCCAGGGCAATGAGACCCAGGTCGTGTTCCATGATGCCCGCCCACAACATATCGTTGATTTCTTGGAAGAGGGTCTGGGCTTGTTGAATGGCTGATTTTGCCTGGTCAAATTGCCGCTTAATTCGCGCAGTTAATCCCAAGAGGGCGTAGCTGTAGGCCATTTCCCGTTTTGATTGAATATCGGCGCCGATTGTGAGGGCTTGTTTGCCTAACGCCAGCGCTTGGGGGAGATCGCCCAGGTAGACGTAAGTCCAACCTTGAGCCGCTAGAGCTGTTGCCAGTTCTTTGGCGGCATTGTCAGCACGGGCGGCTTTTTCAGCCTGTTTGGCCGATTCCAGCGCAGCCAGGTGGTTTCCCTGGAAGTTTTGCATGATTGATAGTTCACGGAAAGCGTGAATGGCTGTGTTTGAATCGCCATGTTGCAAAGCAAGGGTGCGTAATTGTGTGAAGATGGCGACTGCTTCATCGAAATGGGATTGTTGGCGCAGTGTGTTACCCAGCGCGGCCATGATTTGGATGCGCCGGGCGATGGTTTCATCGGTGAAGGGAAGCAGTTGGAGGGCTTGCCGGCAGTATCGGATGCTGGTTTCGGGTGAATAGGTTTGTTGGGCTGATGCGGCGGCACGGCCGTACCAGGCAGCGGCTTCGGCCGTTTTGCCTGCCTGTTGCAGGTGAAAAGCGATTAAGGCGGGTAAATGAGGCCAGCGTGAGTCGTTGTGACTGCGGAACCAGTTGGCGCATTGGGCGTGGCTTACTGCACATCGTTCTTGGGGCTGGGCTGCGTAGGCGGCCTGCTGCAGAGCGTCATGGCGGAACTGGTATTCGACGGTGTTGGGGAAGGTAGATGTTGTGCTGCGAAAGATTAGCTCTTGTTGTTCCAATGTTTTTAGGGCGGCGTTAATTTGAGGGGCTGTGGTGGAGGGGGTTTGGGCGCGGATGAGTTGGATAACGGCCGTGTCCCAAAACAGCTTGCCAATCACAGCCGCCTGATACAAAACGGCTTGTTCGATGGGTGGGAACTGCGCCAACTGCTTGTCTAGTAGCCATTCCAGCGTGAGTTTACCGCGCAGATCGCTTAGTTTGCCTAACTGAACCCGCCATTGATTGCCGCTTTTGATAATGGCGCCGACTTCGCTTAGAGATTCAACCAATTCTGTAATGAGGAACGGATTACCGCCGGCAGCTTCAGCTATGATGTCAATCAGCCTTGAAGGGGAACGGGGGATATTTTGCAAGGCGCTGGTGATAAGATGCCGGCTGTCAATGGGGGATAATGGCCCCAAATTTAGCTGTTGGAATGGGCGGGATGCGATGGATAAATGTAACTGACAGATGGGCTGCCGGGTTAGTAGGGAGGGACGGGCCAGGCAGACGATGAGTAACGGCCGTTCTGCGCAAGCATGTATCAGGTATTCTAACAAGTCCAGCGAGCCTTCATCAACATTTTCCATGCTTTCCAGAAGCAATACGGTGGGTCGGTCAGTGGAAACGACCGTAAAAAACTTTGCCAAATCCTGGTACGCATACTGCTGGATACGGCGGGGGCCGTGCTTGAAATTTTGCAAATACGGGCTGTCCGTAAAACCAAACCCTAACAAATGACCGATAAAATGCGCCCGTTCCAAAGCGTGATCATCCTCTTCGGCTAACACCCCGACAATACCCGTAACCAACTTTTCCCGCGCTACCTCCGGACTGCTGCGGCGATGAATATCAAAAAAATTAGACAGCATGTGCCGTATGACCGCATAAGGGGTTTCGGTCATCTCATTCTCGGTCGTCCCCTTGAAGAGATGAATCGGCGCGGGTTGTAACGTTAACAGCTTCTCAAACTCAATGCGTAAGCGCGATTTTCCGATGCCGGCTTCGCCCAAAACAGTTACGACTTGCACTGAATGGCTTTCTATTGCCGTTTCTAAAGCAAGTTGTAACTGTTCCAGCTTGGCGCTGCGGCCAACAAAGCGCGCTGCATCGGGAGCGATTTCCCGATCTACATTTTGTAAAGCATGAGGCCTTTCGCGATAAACGGCATAAACTGGCAGGTATTGATCCATCTCGGCCAAAAGCAGTGGGGGGAGAGGATTGGCTTCAAAATCGTGTTGTATGTGGTCAAACACCGCTTCAGAAACCAGGATGCCGCCAACGGGGGCCGCATGTTCCAGTTCCTTGGCAATGGCGACCGTATCGCCAACGGCCGTTCGCTGCGCGCTGCTACCAACCAAACCAAAAACAACCGGGCCGGCGTGAACACCTATACGCATTCGCAAATTCAGACTTGAACGGGCTGCGTTAATGGGCGGATTCCCGTTTGTTTGCTCCGCTGCGCGATTGAATAACGTTAGCTCCATTTGCATATCCAACGCTGCCAGCGCTGCCCGTTCAATACAATCTGTAAAATTCGAGACCACCGAAAACAAGGCGATAATGCCATCGCCAGTATGTTGATCAATCTGGCCGCCCCAAGCAGTAATGGCCCCGTCTAACTTTTCCAAAATGGCATTGATGGTGTCCCGCACTTCTTCAGCATCCATCATTTCCGACATCGCCGTAAACCCAGATAAATCGGCAACCAGAACAGCCATATTTTGTTGATTTACAACGGGGGTTTTTTGTATAGCGGCTATTTTTTCTTTTAATGCAGCCACTGCTGTATCCACCGCGTCATTCCCCAAAATGTCGCGGTGAGTTTCTACTACCGAGATTGCCTGTTCAAGCTCCAGGCGAATGGTCACAAGACTCCTTTTTAGCCAGTCAGCTAGTCAGCTTGTCAGCCATGATGTTGAACGGCTGACAAGATGACAAGCTAATTATATAATGAGACAAGACCGGATGCGAAGGGTCACACTAGGCTTTTTGGGCCATCAATTCCCCAAAATCCAGTAAAGCCTTGACCCGTTCATCATTGGGCGCTTCGGCATAAACACGCAGAACAGGTTCTGTGCCTGACGGCCGTATCAACAACCAACTGCCATCCGCCAAATAATACTTCACCCCATCCGTCGTTTGAATATCCTCCACAACCACGCCGGAAATCTTATCCGGGGCCAAATCCAGCAGCATTTTAACCATTTCCGGCTTGGCAACGGGGCGGGTGAGCTTCAAATCGGTGCGCGCGTACTGGGCCGGGCCATACTCAGCCAGCAGATCATCCACCAATTCATGCAGCGGCTTACCCGCATGGGCCATCACTTCCAGCACAAGCAGCCCCATCAAAATGCCATCCCCTTCTGGAATATGGCCCTGGATACTAATACCGCCCGACTCCTCGCCGCCCATGACAACACCGCCCGTCAGCATATGGTCGGCAATATGGTTGAACCCAACCGGTGTTTCTATAATGGGCAAATCATGCGCCTGGGCGATGCGATCCAACATGCGCGTTGTGGAGACGGTGCGGACAACTTTGCCGCGCCAGCCCCGTTTTTCCAGCAAATAACGCAGTACCAGCGCAAAAATGCGGTGCGGGTCTACAAATTCGCCGCGAGCGTCTACAGCGCCAATGCGGTCAGCATCGCCGTCGGTTGCCAGCCCCACATCCCAATGGCCCGCCTGGATGGTGGACTGGAGCAGCCCCAGATGTTTGGCGATAGGTTCCGGGTGAATGCCGCCAAATCCGGGATTCAGCTCATGGCGAATGTTGTGGATGTGCGTGCGGCCCCGCGTCAACACTTCACCGATGACGCCGCGTCCGGCGCCGTACATGCCATCGGCAACAACACGCAGTTCGCCGCTGGAAATGCAGTCCAGGTCAATCAGGGAGCTGAG
This sequence comes from Anaerolineae bacterium, assembly GCA_024762395.1. GTDB lineage: Bacteria > Chloroflexota > Anaerolineae > Promineifilales > Promineifilaceae > JACKCC01. Next base: position 14,512 of record JANTHP010000083.1, read on the forward strand.
ATGCTCGTAGTAGGCCCAGGCCGGATCGAATTTTTGGATGAGGCCTTGTTTGAGGGCGGTTTCCATGTCCATTAAATTTGGTCCGCGCGCCTCGGCCAGAATTTGGTCTAGATGCTGCTCTACTCGTTTATTATCCCCAGGGCTGGCGCTGCCGCCGTAGCTGGCTTTGAGCTTAACGCCATTGTAACGCGGCGGGTTGTGGCTGGCGGTGATCATGACGCCAGCTGTTGCTTTTTTATGCACAATGGCGTAGCTGATGGCCGGTGTGGGTGTGTCGGCGCGGGCCAGCCAGGTTTGGATGTTGTTGGCCGCCATGACGCGCGATACCTCGGCTGCGTACCGGTCAGATAAAAAACGGGTGTCGTAGCCGATGATGATGCTGGGATTAGCGCCGTTTTCTTCGCGGACATAATCGGCAATGGCCTGGGAGACCAGCCTGAGATTGGCAAAGGTGAATGTTTCGCTGATGACAGCTCGCCAGCCGTCGGTTCCGAATTTGATGGTCATTTTGTCTCCTTGAATGATGAATGATGAATGATGAATGATGAATGATGAATGATGAATGATGAATGATGAATGATGAATGATGAATGATGAATTGCATTCCGCATTCATCATTCATCATTTCGCATTTGTTTTGGGTAGGTGAGGATAATGAGCAGGTCGTTGACGTTGGTTCCTGTGGGGCCGATGCGGATATGATGGTGTGGCAAACTCATTGCCTCTGCTTCTATTTTTGTCTCTAACTGTTGGAAGAATGTGT
>JANTHP010000084.1 GCA_024762395.1 Anaerolineae bacterium
GTTGCTCGCAAATGGTCGAGCAGATCGGGCACGACGATGAACAAAACGGGATCGCCGGCTCTGGCAACATGGTTGGCAATGGCGGCGGCCAGGTGTGTTTTGCCATTACCGTAGCTCATGCTGTTGAATACCAGCCAATCTGTTGGGTTTTGGGCGAAGTCAACGGCCGTTTCCAGCGCCCGCCGTAAATTTTCTGACTGTGATTTGGGCAGCTCCCGTTCCCGCACATTGAAATTATCAAACGTCTTATCGCCATGCAAATTCAGCGAAGATAAGTCTGACTGATCTTGATCGACCCCGGCGCGGCGGAAATCCGGGGCCAAAATCGTAATAATCTGCACCAGACTGGGGTCAACCATGCGCGAACGAATCCGAATCTCAATAGATTCCAACTCCTCATTGGTGGTGATGATGGTGGGGAGTTTGGCGTTGTAGCGATAATTGAAAATCTGATACAGTTTTTCTTGCGCCCATTCGCTGTTACTTTGCGTGCCTAAATCATCCAGGATGAGCAAAGGCGCATTTCGCACTTGCTCAAACCGTTGATCATAGCTGGTCGTCGAATTGGGGCCAAAGGAAGCGCGTAAATGGTCTAGCAAATCCGGCGTGCTGATAAACAATGCCGAATGTCCCATTGCCAGACGATAATTAGCAACGGCCGCCGCCAAATGGGTCTTGCCGCAGCCATAGCCGCCCTTTAACACAAGCCATCCTTTTGGCTCTTGAGCGTAAGCCATCACCCGATCAAAAGCCATCTTCAAATTGCGTTGTTTTGGCGGCGTCAAGCCAATACCGTCAGGCATGAAGGCGTCGAATGTGCAGTTTTGCAGCGCGCCTAACTGGCTCAACTTGAGCAAATTGTCCATCCGCGCCATCTCTCGTTCGGCCGTGCGGCAGGAGCAAAGAACGGCGCGGCCAAAGCTGGGATGCGCGGGCGGTACGTCGGGCATGACGTAGCCTAACCCGCCGCAGTAGGGGCAGTCGGGCTTGCCTAAGCCGCTGGCGCGCGCGCTGTCGTCGGGGGCCGGCTTACCGCTTGATGATGTCTTTATATTCATCCGGGATTTGTCGGCGAAGCTCTTTTTGAGTATCTCGGCGGCCGATTCCATCTTTCTTTCCTTCTTGTCGCCATCGTTCCAGGATGGCTAAAATGTAACGCCATTTGCGGACGTTGTTTTCTACGGCAAGCTGAATCGCTTCTTCAATCCAGCGCAGCGGGTAAGTTTGTTCGGCATCGCGCAGTTCGTCGGCGATGAGGGGGGTGAGGGCGCCGATGTTTTGTTCGTACAGGACGAAGATGTTGGGCCGTTCCACCAGCAGGGTGATGGGTTCGTTTTCATCGGGGTTGGGCCGCCATTCGCCTTTTGTGATGCCGTCAACGGCCGTTCGCCCCTTCTCTGTGTTCAAAAAGTACAAATCCATACGGCCGTCGGCGCTTTCCACATTGATATGGAGAAACGTCCCCCGCGCCACTGCCCGCTCAATACCGTCCATCAACGCTTCTGTCGCCAACGTCGTCGTTGGCCCCAACGCTTTGACAAACCCGGCGTCATTTAAAAAATCAGCCAGACGCAGGTAACGCACCTTACCTTCCCGCTGCGTCAACGCCCAAAAAGCGTACAACGTCACCTTGAGTTCGGCTAGATTGTCAATAATGGGCATCAGATCGCTAAAAAACAGGTTAGGCACCTGAGTTAAGCGTAATTTACCTGCGGGAAAGCCGGAGAAGCCTTTCATAAATTGACAATTGACAATTGGCAATTAGCAATTGTCAATTAAAGATTAATCTCTTGCCTTTGTAGATTTCTGAATGTTGCTAGTTTGCCGTGCCAGTACAGGTCAACGGTTCCGGTGGGGCCGTTACGATGTTTGGCGATGTTGAGTTCAGCGATGTTGGGGCGTTCGGTGGTGTCGGGGTTGTAGTATTCGTCGCGGTAGATGAACATGACGATGTCGGCGTCTTGCTCGATGGAATTGTGGACAATAATGTCGTTAGCGACAAAATTATGCGGTCCCGGCACAGTTAAATCAAACACTTCTTCTTCGCCAGCCAGTTCAATCGAATCAATTTTGTCCCAATACACATCGCTTTGCACCAGGGTTTGTAATGGTTGGGAATGAACCGCATCCGCTACGCGCTGTGCGCGTTCACGTCCCACATTTTGCTTGAAAATCTCTGTTCCTGAGTAAGCAATACCCATCGAAGCATGAAGTTGGCGATGGCTCATTTGCATCGTTTGCATGGCTGGTTTGACATACATAGCCCATATCTCGCGGGGGATAATGTCGCGGTTCGTATTACCATTCCGCTGGCTTATGTAATCTGCAATTTCTGTTAATGATTCGGTTTTATAATCACCCACAGTGCCGATTTTTTGAGCAAATCGTTCAATATCTGATTTGCCGCTGACATTGACATGATACTGGCTGCGTCCTTTATCGCCCTGCGGAACTATTTTTAGACGCGCGTTAATGCTTAAACGCAACAATAATGATTGTACATCTTGAGCCAACTGTTTGCTGCTTGTTGCGTAGTAAATCGCCGGTCGAGGACTTTTTCCCCAAGTCATCCGGATACAGCCGTCAGTTGACCACAAATGCCGCAAAAAGAGAGCAATTGCTTTATTACTTTGTTGGAACACTTTTTCAGGTGTTCGCTTTTCATGAGAACGTAAGCCCCACACGCCTAATTCGTCCAGCCATTCGCTTACAGCGCTGCGCACGCCATGTGTGTGATGACGGGTTGATGTTAAATAAACTTGATACCATCTGCGCTCTTGTTTGATACGCGGTTTCACATCATCACCAAACAAGTCTATGGCAAGCTGCCGCACTATTTCAGCTAAATCTTTTTCTTTTGTCGTGTATTGGATGGCATGGCGGGGTAATGTGCAGCCGTCTCCAATCATGTGTCCAAGAAGGGCTAATTCGGCGTCTGACATTGTTTGAGCGTTGTTGTAGGTGGGCAGTTTGCGCGGTAAGGCGATATGTCCAGACGCCTGGAGTTCATCCAAACGTTTCCAACCCTGGGTGGTCAGAAATTTGTGGTTGCCGGTCGCCCGTATTGTCCGGCCCAGTTTTGTGGTTAGCCGATAGGTTTGTTTGATGCCTGTGGAGAAGGCGTTGGTAACGGCCGTTCGCTCCAATTGGTATGTATCAGGGTTGAGCGCCCAAATATGGAAATTCTTTTTCCCAGCTAGTTCACGGATAGGCACGCGCTCACCCGTATCAGCTAAAGGAACAAGTGTGTCCCCGGTTAAACAGCCAGAATCACGAAGGTCGGAGAGTAACGGCCGTTTATCCTGACGCTGCTCAACGGCGCGACTCAACTGGGCCGCCGCCAACACCGGCACATCCAATTCGCGGGCCAACCCCTTGAGCGCCCGCGAAATCTCACTAATTTCCTGTACCCGATTTTGCGTGGCTCTTTCTGTCTGCATGAGCTGCAAATAATCAATCATCACCATATCCAGCCCATGTTCAGCATACAGACGGCGGCACTTCGTCCGCAGCTGCATAGGTGTGATAGAAGGCGTATCATCAATAAAAATGCGCGTTTCCGAGAGACGGCCGACCGCTTCCATAAAAATAGGCCATTCATGCTCATGCAAATCGCCCCGGCGCAGCCGCTGCGAATCAATGCGCGTTTCAGCGGCAATCATACGCTGTACCAACTGCTCGCCCGACATTTCCAGGTTGAACATGGCTACCCGTTTTCCGTGTTTGTTTGCGGCCGTTAACGCCAGCGCATTTTGCAGCGACGTATTGTGAACAATCATATCGTCAGCCACAAAATTGTGCGTCCCCGGCACCGACAAATCATACACCTGCCGCTCGCCCAGCGGCTCAATCGTCACGATCTCGTCCCAGTAAACATCACTTTGCGCTAAATTAACAAGCGGTTCCGAATCCAACGCGCGTCCAATAGACAATAACCTATCACGCCCTACAGCTTGTTTACCCACATGTAAATTATGCGAACTGGGATGCCCCATTTTTCGATGTAACTCCGCCCAACCAAGCGCACCCTTCGCTTGCTTGACCAGTTCCCACACTTCCACCGGAATCGTATCCTGATTCGTATTGTGAGACGTTTCCAGGCAGCGCTGTCGAACCTGTTCAACCGCAGCCTCCTTGCCAAACACCCCGATTTCATCGGCAAACGTCAAAATACTCTGAGCATCCGTAATGCGAAGCTGATAAACGGGACGATGTACGTCTTTATACTTTATTTGCCGATGACGCAATTTGGCAATGATACCAAAGCGAAGCAACAAATGTTGCAGCGAATGGGCCAGTTTGGTAGAAGCAGTCGTGTAAGAAACGATAGGCTGTGTTTTGTTCTGCAAATAAACGCTGCCATCACAAGCAAATAACCGATTCAAAAACAAGGCCATTTTGGGCCGGGTCAACCGATAAACAAGGCTGGGAATGTCCTTTTCGGCAGCCGATTTACCCCACACGCCCAGACCTTTAAGCCATTGCGTTAATGTATTATCCACCTGGCTGGCAAGGGCGTGACCGTTAGGGAGCAGTTCTGCTTCCGACACGCCAAGCAAGCCGCGTAACGCCTGGAAGTTGTCCGGGGACGGGAAATTTCTCCCTGAACGCCATTGAGTCACAGCGCCGGGGGTAACGCCTAATCCTGCCGCGACCGTGGCAGTTTTCATGTGCGTCTGCTGCATTACCATTTTGAGTTTCTGGGAAAAATGATGTCTATCTTCGCTCTGGTACTGCCGGTCTTGGGTGATATAAACGGTTGGCGTGCGCTTGCCGTTGGAATCAATTATGCGCGTTTTATTCCCCGGAAATTGCAACGCCGCTTGTGAAAAATCTTCCCGTAAACGGGGATTAGAATTCGTGAATTGGGGACTGCTGCCTCTCAAAGAACCATCAGCAAGGAGATAGGCCAATGTTTTAACTTCATGTTCAGGCGCATCGTCGCTGCCCCAAATTGGTAGTTGTCGGGGAACGGCTATGCGGTCGCCAACAGCCAGATTATGCAATGGCTGCCAACCGTTAACTGTCAAAAAGGGATGAGAAAGGGTGGTTTTAATTTCGCGTCCCAGTCGAGTGGCGACACGGTAAACGGGTTTAAAGCCATCGTCTACAAAATCGCTGGCTTGAGACGATGTTAGTTTATATGTTTTATCCAGCGTTAAGAGTCGGGCCTCCCGACGTTTGACCAGCGTTTCAATATCTATCAGAGCGCCTGATTGAGGGTCAACGAGACGGGTATCGGCGGTAACACATTTCCCCATACCCGGTCTTGCCGCCACAATAATCAAATCTGACTTATTCAAACCGCCCAAAAGTCTATCTAGATCAACAAAACCGGTAGGAACGCCAATCACATCATCGCCGCGTTCATGCAATTCCTGGATACGATCCAGATAATCGCGGGCGATTTGCTTGATGGGCGTCAAATCGCGAGTAGTACGCTCCTCGCTGATGCTGAACAGCGCTTGTTCAGCCCGATCAATGACAATATCAACCGCTTCAGCCTCATCAAAGGCTAAATTGGCGATTGTACTTGCCGCCGCAATCATGCGGCGGCGTATTGAGGCCGCTTCCACCAGCTTGCCATAACTTTGGGCATTAATGGAGGTTGGCACGGCGTTGATTAGCCCAATGATGTAACCCTCACCGCCAACTTCCTCTAATAATTCGCGGCGTCGCAGTTCCTCCGTCAGCGTGATTAAATCTACCGGTTCGCGGCGGTCGCTTAAATCAAGAAGCGCCTCATAAATCCATTGGTTTTGCTTACGGTAGAAAGCTGGGGGGCGCAAGAAATTACTGACCTCAAAAATGGCGTCCGGGTCAATGAGCAAGGAGCCGAGAACGGCTTCTTCGGCTTCGATACTATGGGGGGGCAGGCGTTCAATTGTATCCATCGTAATCCGTGAAACGTAAAACGTGAAACGTACTTTGACTACGTTTCACGTTTTTATGTTTGATAAGTGACAATGTAGACTGGCAAGGTTTTTTGGAAACGCGCGGGTGAAAAACGCAATGAAACCTCGCATGTCTAACTTGTTACCGCTCATTCATCATCAAAATCCAAATCGAGAGAATCTACAAAATCGGAGAAGGCATCCAGGCTTTCCACACCGGCATCGCTTTCGTCGGCTTGTTCCTGGATATCTTTTTCCGGCAAAATGCCGGCTTCATCCATTACTTCTTCATTGATGAAGATGGGCGATTTTGTGCGGACGGCCAGGGCAATGGCGTCGGAAGAACGACAATCTATTTCATGCAGTTCTTCGTTGATATCAATGAAGAGGCTGGCGTAAAAGACGCCGTCATTTAATGCTTTGATTAAAATATGGGAAACGTTGCCGCCCATCTCGGAGATAACGGTTTTTAGGAGGTCGTGAGTTACGGGGCGGGCTACTTTAACGTCTTGCAGCTCAATGGTGATGGCGTCGGCTTCACAAGGGCCAATCCAAATGGGTAACTGACGCTCGCTGTCCATTTCTCTGAGCATAACAATGCGATGCTGTGAAACTAAACTTATCCGAATGCTGTCAATGACCACTTCGATCATATGCGCCTCACTACTATATTTGGAAATGATTTCATGCTTGGCGGTCAGGTTGAAATCTTGTTTGCTCTCAATAATTGTCAATGGCATTGTAGCATAAAACGTATCTAGCGGGCAAAATCGCTCCGCTGTTATTGTTCTCAATGCTGTCGCGTGAAAATACGGGTGGGGAACGTGGCTGGCGGGTAAAAAAACGCCCCTCTTTACAAATAAGAGGGGCTGAATGGTGGGCGCGGGGGGACTCGAACCCACGACCTCACGGATGTGAACCGTGCGCTCTAACCAGCTGAGCTACGCGCCCAAAGGCGAAGCGGATTATAGCATTGTGACGGGTGGGCAGCAAACGAAATGGCGTGTGCCGGCGCCACATGGGTTCAATCGTTAATTGCTAATCTTAAGATAACTGTGTCGCTGTCGGGTAGAGAGGGAACGGATACTTGCAGACGACGGCCGTTTTCCGCAATGTACAACCCGACTTCCAATAGATAATCGCCGGGCGGGGCGTCTGGCGGCAATGTGATTTGGTACGACTCTGCAACAACTTCATCCGGCAGCCAGCGGCTGGTGGGGTATTGATTTTGCCGGGGCATCATGTCCGCTTGCCAAAGACAGCATGCGCCATCTTGGCCCAGCAAGTGAACAAAGACTGTGTAATCGGCAGCAGGATGCGTTTGCGCCTGCCAGACCAATGTTAAGTTGATCTTGTTACGGTCTATCGGGTCTAAATCGTAGCCGCGCAGAACAATCTCGTTGCCAAAGGTTGCTGCCAGGGGGTGTTGGGTGAGTGGCAGTTCAAAAAGACGCTGGCTGGCTTCGACAGCGAGCGGGCCGAGTTCGGTGGTGAATAGTGTGTTATCGTCGGCGTCTAATATGCGCAGGCGTAAGTGGTAATCTCCCGCGGGCAGGTCGTCGGGGATACGGCCGTCTACATGATCGATCAAAAATACAGGCGACGGCCAGTTGGCGAATGGGAGGGAACCATGAACCGGCTGAGTGTTGGTCAGAATGCGGCCTGAGCCGGATGGCGGGTACAGTTCCAGCCGGGTTGTCAGGGGCGGCGGTTCTGTTTCGGCCAGCCACCACAAGCCCAGGGTGATGGTTTCGCCGGTAACGGCCGTTTCTCCCCCTCGTTCATAGCCCAACAAGCGTAAACCGGCCCGCACCGGCTCATCCACCACAAATGGCGGCTGGGGCAGGCGTTTTGGCGGCGGCGCGGCGGCGATGGGAATGTTTTCGATGAGGATACTGTCGCCGGCGTAACGGCCGTCATCATCCAAATGCGGCAGGCGGTCGCCCGCAGTTGGCGCAAACAGCCCAACCCGCAGCCGGTACATCCCTGGCGGCGTTCCCGATTTTGCCGGTACATCCACGCGCTGGATAACAATTTCGCCCGGCTGCCACTGCGCTGAAGGATAGGCGAACGTCTCCACCTGCCCCCAACGGTAGCCCCATTCGTCTTCCAGGTGAACAAAGGGGGCAAAATCAGCCGGCGGAAGGCCATCTATGCGCCAATACAAGGTTAGCGGCACAAGTTGGTTTTCTTCCTCTGCTTCCGTCGCGTAGCCAAGCAGGGTGATGGCGCTGCCAAAATGGGCGTTAATGGGGTTGGGAATGACCAATGAATCGGGCGCGGTCATTTCGTAGGCGGTGAAAGCCGGGTCCCCGCCAGGGCCGGATGGGGCTGCCAGCACGTGGGCCGTCTTAAAAAACGGTTCGGCCCACTGCGGTAAGGGGCTGTTGTGGGGATAAATGTAAACGGCCGTGCCCTCTGCCGGGAAAACCACCGCCTGGCTTTGTGGCAGCCATTTGATCTGGTCGTATTTTGAGCTTAAGAAAGCGATGGTCGGATGCTGGTAATGGAGGGCGGCCATGTAAATGGGTTTGTTTTCACTGTTGAGCGTGTCAAGGAAGGGGGCAACGGCCGTTAAATCGCCATCAGACTCATAAAAAAGGTCAAATTCGTCGGCCCAAACGTGAAAATAATCCCACCAGGTTCTCATCCCGCCCGTTACCAAAATAAGCGGGATGAGAACGCACATAAACGCGGATGAACGCGGATAAGCACTTTTTGCGCCGTCCAAAAAAGCAAACAGACCAACAGCAGGCAAATAAAAAATGAAAGGGATCAAGCCAATCGCGCGTAAGTTGCTGGGAACAATCTCGTTCGTCGCCAGCGCCGTTGGCAGAATCATCAAAAACGGCGCCAACAAAAGCAAAAGCGCCCCGGACCGCTGCCAATCAGTTGGCAGCCGCCGCCACTTCCAAAGCGTCGCCAGCCAGCCCGCGACGAGAAGTAATCCCCAGAACCAATTGAACAAGGGTTGGTACGGCAAATTAAACCGCCAATAAGGATCGCCCTCCAGAAAAAACATTTTCAACGATTTGAGGTAACTTTCTCCCAGACTCAGCCCATCGGCGTCCGGCGCAACTTGTCCAATCCGCACCCAAAACGCATCCGGGTGGGCGATGAAATAGGCCAGCAGCGGCGACAACACCAAAAGTCCGACGAGCGCTATCACGCCTGCTTGCAGCCAGCGCCGCCGGTACGTTTTGCCATTAAAAAGCAGGGGCAGCGCAGCCAATAACAGCAAAACAGGGAATAAACGGGCCGCCAAATAGGTGTATGCCGTCAAACCCAGGAAGATGCCGGAGAGAATGAGCCATTTCCATTGCTCGCGCCGCAGCCCGCGCAGCAAGGCCGCCATCGCCAACGCCTGCAAAAGCGGCTGGGTAACAGCCCGAAAGCCTAATCGGCTGAACAGCACATGCCAAAAACTGACGGCGACCAATGCCGCCGCTGCCAACGCTATGTGCCGGTCGCGCAGCGTTTCTATGCCCAACCAATAGACGGCGGCAACGGTCACGATGCCTGCCAGCGCAGATGTCAGGCGTAATGTGAAGACAGAATCGCCCACAACGCGCATCAATGCGCCCGCCAGATAAAAAAACAGCGGTTCTTTGCCTGTGTAACTGGCGATGAAGATGGGACGATCGCCGCGAAGGCCAATATCGGCCGATAAAATGCCGTTGGCTGCTTCGTCATAATGTAAACCGGGCGGCGCATCGGGCAAGTCCGGCAGACGCAAAGCGGCGGCGACCAGCAGCGTGAGCAGCATTAAAATCAGGCTGTGGGTATAACGGAATTGGCGCATGAGGGGGATTGTAAATGGGCGGGTGGTAAGTGGCAAGTGCGAGTAGCGAGTGGCGGGCAGCGGGTGTCCAGTGATGGGGAATAGGTAATTTTTTGACCACCACGCGCCATTTGTAAACTCGTAGGTTGTGAAATTTGCCACTTGCGTAGGTTTTGCGTAGGTTGGGCGTAGGCACGGCGTACTGACTTGGTTGGTAAATTGCCCTAGAATAGGTGTCGAAGGGTAAAAATCTCTTCTTCTTCTCCTCCTTTTAACGAGAGTCAGGTTTCGGCGTTCCTGGCTCTCACCAAAAATGGTCGGGCTGGCTCAGATGAGTCAGCCCGTTTTTGTTTTTAGCGGTAACTGCCCAGCTCTGGAGGTGACAGCCTCTTTAAGCGCAATAAGTTGCAACCAGCGCCTCTGGAAAAAGTGACTGTCACCTGAGCGGTTACTTTGGCGTATAATTCCCGACTATGGCAAATAGTAAAGCAGATCAGGACACGGCCGTTTCCCCATCGGCAAAATCACAAGTTATCCGGGCGGCGGGCATTGTTGGCGCGGCCACACTCGTCAGCCGGCTGCTGGGCCTGGTTAAGACGATGGTCATTACTGCTTACCTGGGGCTGGAATTGGAGGCCAGAGCGTACACAACCGCCAGCGCTTTCCCGGAAGCGATCTTCTTTATTGTCGCTGGCGGGGCCATTGGATCGGCCTTTATCCCCACGTTTGCCGCTTATTTTGCCCGCGATGATGAGGCGGGCGGGTGGCATTTGTTTTCGGCCGTTATCAATTTGATTACGCTGACTGTTACGGTTTTGTCGCTGGCTGCCGTCATTTTTGCGCCGCAGTTAATTGCTGTTTTCGTACCGGAACTCATTCAAGAAGAGCCGGCCTTACTGCCATTAACGGCCCGATTGATGCGGATTATGCTGTTGTCGGCCATCATTTTTGGAACCAGCGGCGTTATTATGGGAACGCTGCAAGCGCGGCAGCACTTTTTATTGCCTGCATTAGCGCCCATCATTTATAACCTGGGCATCATTGGCGGCGCAGTGGTTGGGGCGCAAACGCCGCTGGGAACGGCGACAGGGATGGCTTGGGGAACGGTAATTGGCGCGCTAGGCCATTTGTTTATCCAACTGCCGGGGTTAAAGTTGAAGGGAGCGCGTTATTCGTTTGTTCTTACTGTGCGCGATCCCGGCGTGCGCCGGGTGTTGAAGTTGATGTCTCCGCGTGTGTTGGGGCTTTCTTTTAGCCAGGTTAATAATTTTATTATTTTGTACTTGAGCGGTCTTATTACGCCGGAAAGTGTTCCGGCGGCGCGGTACGCGATGACGATTATGCTTATGCCGCAAGGGATTTTGGGGCAGGCGATGGGCATTGCCGCTTTCCCGACGATGGCGACGCTGGCGGCGCAGGCGGCCTGGGATGAGATGCGCCGGATTGTGTCTGATTCATTGCGGCTGCTGCTGTTTCTGGCTTTACCGGCGGCGGTGTTGTTGATGTTGTTGGGACGGCCGTTAATCACCGTATTGTTCCAGCGCGGTCAGTTTGATGCCCAAAATGCCGAATTGGTAGCGTGGGCTTTGTTGTTTTACGCCATCGGGCTGGTTGCGCTGGCTGCTTTGGAGGTAGTCGCGCGTTCTTTTTATGCGTTAGGCGATACGTTAACGCCGGTTTTGGCTGGCGGCGTGCAAATTGGGATGATGGCGGCGCTCAGTCCCTGGCTTATCAATGTTGTTTTTCCTGCTTGGGGCTGGCACCCGCTGGGCGGGCTGGCATTGGGATTTAGTTTATCTAATTTTGTTGAAGTGGGCGTGTTGATGTGGCTGCTGCGGCGCAAGATGGGGGGGCTGAACGGCCGTTCCCTCCTCGATGGTTTGTGGCGGATGGGTTTAGCCAGTTTGCTCATGGTTGGCGCTGTCTGGCTGACGCTGACCTGGCTGGAGCGCAGCGGCGCTTTGTGGCAGGCCCTGCTGGGCGGTCTGGCCGGCGGAACGGCGTATTTGTTGGCTGGCTTGGGATTACAGATTGCGGAAATACAGCAAATTTGGCAATACGGCCGTCGCCGGTTGAGAATGAGGGATGAGGAATGAGAGATGAGGGACGAGAGATGAGGGATGAGAACCGAAAATTGGCAACAAAAAAGCCCGTCTCCGGGCCACTGACAACTGCTTACTGACAACTGCTTACTGCTTACTGATAACTGCTTACTGCTTACTGATTACTAGTTCCCCGCCGAAACCGCCGCGCTGTTCATCGTTACTTCTGATTGCGCCAGTATTTCCCCATTCACCCATACTTCTAACGAATACTCGCCAAATTGAAAGCCCTCATCGGGGTTGAAGTAGATGTAACCGGGACCGTCCGCGCCATATTGCCATACTTCATTTGCGCCTTCAACAACATCGCCATTGTGCCGCCATACCCAAGACCAGGCCATCCCGTCAGCCATGTCGTCATAGGAAAAGGTGGCGTAAAGCGTATAAAACCCTTCGGCAAAGATATTGCGCGGGGACAGCGCCTCGTATTGGTCGGAAATTTCAGTGGAGAAGGCGAGCGTTCCCAAAGCGGTGTTGTCTTGCAAAGGAACGGCGGGTTCTATTTGATTGAATTCTTCGGGTAAAGTTGGTTCGGTAACTTTTGGGGTAGATGTATCAGAGGTTGTAACGGCCGTAACCAATTCTTCGATTTCGGCCGTTTCCAGAACGTCTTGAGCCGGTTCGGCGTTTTCAAAAAAAGCAACAATGTCTTCTTTCGGGGGTTTGGCATTCGTCAAAATAGCCATTCGGGGCGTGGTGTCTGTTGGCGCTTGCCAAGAGTAAAGGGCGATGCCGGCGGCAAACAGAAACAAGAAAAAGCTTGCCGACCCATAGGTTTGCAAGCGCTTTTCGGCCTGGCGACGCATAAAGAAATACGGAGAGCGTTTCATTTCCCGCCATGACTTAATGGTAATCGTTAAAGTCAGCGCGGTTAACAAAAGGAACGTCCCCAGTAACCAGGGTGTTATTGTTTCCGTTAGAATAATAGACAAATTTTCAGACAACAGCTCAATACCTCTTCCCTAAAGCCACGAGCATTATAAAAGAAATTTCGGCCTCAAGCAAGTTTTTACTAGACATAACGTAATTTTTGGTGAAATTTGTCACCAAACTGCCCATAAATAGTCCCTGACCTCAGTACTATTCAGGTCTTATTTGTCTCCTAAACGTTAACGTTTACAATTGACCGATATGATTGAAATTAAAGGCTTGATTAAGAACTACGGTCTCAATTCCGTCCTGCGAGGTGTGGACTTGCATGTGGGGGCCGGTGATTTTGTCACGCTGGTGGGTTCCAACGGCGCCGGCAAGACGACGCTGCTGCGAATTGTCGCTACATTGCAGCGGTCTACCGCCGGGGAAGTGAAGGTTGGCGGCTGGTCGCTGCCGAAACATGCCGCTAAAGTGCGCGAGCATATCGGTCTGGTCTCGCATCACGCGCTGTTGTACGGCGATCTGACGGCCGCAGAGAACCTGACCTTTTTTGCGCGCCTTTACCGGCTGGAAAACCCACAAGATCGCGTAGCGGCGGCGTTGAAAACGGTGGGGTTGCTGGCGCGGCAGCGCGATCCGGTAAGTACTTTTTCGCGGGGGATGGTGCAGCGGCTGACGATTGCGCGGGCAACGCTGCATGAGCCGGATGTGCTGCTGCTGGATGAACCGTACACGGGGTTGGACCAAGATGCGGCCCAGTTGTTGGATGATTTGCTGCGGCGGGAGTGGGAAAACGGCCGTACCATCCTCATGATCACCCACGACCTGACCCATGGCCTGAACCTATGCGACCGCGTCGCCATTCTCAACCGGGGCAAAATCGTCGCTGAAGTAGACAGCGCGCACACTACCCCGGCCGAATTCCTGGAACTTTATACCGAGCATACCCGGCGTCGGAAAAAGGCGGCGCGTATGCGAGTGGCGAGTGGCGAGTAACCATATGAGCAAAAAAGAAAGCAATTCAGCATTCAGCATTCAGCATTCGTCATTTTGGTCTTCTGTTTGGGCGATTGTGTGGAAAGATTTGCAGATAGAAAAACACACACGGCAAATTGTCAGCGTGATGATCATGTTTTCATTGGTGACAGTGATCATGTTCAACTTTGCGCTGGAAGCGAACCTGGCGGCGGCGCGCCAGGTGGCAACCGGCTTGTTGTGGGCGACGATTTTGTTGGCGGGAACGCTGGGGCTGAACCGCTCTCTGGCAATTGAACGAGAAAACCAGACGATGGAAGCGATTTTGATGGCTCCAATCGAGCGCAGCGCCATTTACCTGGGGAAGGTGATCAGCACGACGGTGTTTACGCTGATTTTGGAAGCGATTCTGGTTTTCATTTTTATCATTTTTTTTAATAAGCCGTATTGGCGACCGCAGGTGATTTTGATTTTGTTTTTAGGGACGATTGGCTATATCGCGGCGGGGGTTTTGGTTACATCCATGACGATTCAGACGCGCACCCGCGAGGTACTGCTGCCTGTTTTGCTGCTGCCGCTTTCGTTACCGCTTGTTTTGCCGGCGGCAACGGCCGTTTCCGCCTACATGTTCCCCCAACTGCCGGCAATAGCCGAAATCCAGACTCCGCTTTCGTTGGTGCTTGTTTATGATCTACTCATGCTCGTCGTTGGTTTTTTGACGTATCATTATGTTGTTGAATCGTAGAGCAGGCATGCGCGTTCGAGCGCTGCGCGCATACCCGCAAATTCGCAAGCTTTTTTGAGGAGGCGTCACGCGCCTACGGAGCGCCGCGAACGAATGGAAACCGTAGCGCAATTTGGTAAATTGCGCGAACGATTTACCAAATCGTTCTACGTTTATCGAGGAGAACAGTATGGAATTAGCCCGCATAAACCGCACGGTGCGTATTTTGAATTGGACGGCATTTGTCACCATTTCGATTGCACTGTTAATTGTATTCTTTTATGCGCCGACGGAACGCACGATGGGCAACGTGCAGCGCATTTTCTATTTTCATGTTGGCGCTGCCTGGGTTGGCGCCATCGCCTTTTTTGTCGCTTTGATTGCCGGCGTTTCCTATTTGCGCCGCCCGTCGAAGAAATGGGATACCGTCGCCGTCGCCTCAGTTGAAATTGGGCTGGTCTTTTTGACGATGGCGATTGTGGCCGGTTCGGTATGGGGCAAACCGGCCTGGAACACCTGGTGGAATTGGTCAAGCGTGCGTTTAACAACGATTACGATTGCCTGGTTGACCTACGCCGCTTACTTTATGCTGCGCGGCGCCATCGAGGATGAGGAGAAACGGGGACGGTTTGCGGCCGTTTATGTCATTGCCGCCTTCGTTACCATCATTTTATCGTATTTGAGCATTCGTTTTGTTAATGATTTGCTGCACCC
>JANTHP010000085.1 GCA_024762395.1 Anaerolineae bacterium
TTAATGCGGCTGAAATGGCCGGGGGCGCGCACCCGCTGTTGCAAGGCGGGATATTTGGGCACGACGTCGTTGATGAATTGGGGCGGCACGGCGTAAACGAACAGCGCACCGGGCAAATCTTCGCGGGTGCGGTCAATCACTTCGCGCAAGGTGTCGGTGGCTAATTTTTCCGCCTTGCCGCCGACGGAGGCCATCCGGTCTACCTCGTCAAAGAGCAGGATGAGGCCGGAGTAGCTGAGGGCGCGGATGACCTGGCAGAGGGAGCGCAACATGCGGAAGGCGTTGGGCTTGTTGATTTTGCCGGTGACGCCGACTTCGCGCAGGATTTTGGTGTCGTCGGGGCTGGTGGTTTCGCCCATCAGCCAGCGGGAGAGGGAGTCGAGCCGTTCTTCGTTTTCGCGGATGAGGGCGTCAAAGTAGGCGACAACGGCCGTCTGGTAAGCCGGACTATCCACTGGCGTCGCCTCCAACGTGTCTACCAGGCCGCGATACAAGGGGTTGGCTAACGTCTCCAGGCTCAAATCGCTGCCGACGATGCGCGTCAGCGTCCCTTCCAGAAAGCGGGTCAGTCCCGTTTCATCGCTGAAGGCGGCGTCGCTTTCGTGCCAGATGATGTTTTGGGCGACCGCTTCGTACACTTTTTTCTGGTCGTTGTACGGCGTTTCGACGGGACTGAGGTCTACTTTGACAACGGCGAAGTTGCGTTCCCAGGCCACGTCGCGCAGGCAGTAGAGGAAGTGGGATTTGCCGCTGCCGTAATCGCCGATGACCATTTTGTAGGCGGCGCCGCCGTCTTGTAAATAGGAAGAGAGGTAGAATTCGTCCAGCGCGTCCAGCAAGGATTTGTTGCCGACGTTGAAATGCTGTATGCCGCGCGTGGGCGGAGCGCCGTAGCTGCCGAGGGTTTCGACGATGTGGCGGGCGAGGGGGCGGGAGATGTTCATAATTGTCAATTGCTAATTGTTAATTGCCAATTGTCAACGGAGCGCCTCATTGGCAATTGACCGTTGACAATTGACAATTGGCAATTTAATCAAAGGTAATATCGCTGTAATAATCGCCGTCTACGGCCGTTTTCGGAATCCACATGGAACGGCTGGCTTGTTCGGTCTGGTTTTTGGTGGCGACGCCGAGGCGGAAGGGCACGTCCCCTTGTTCTTGGGCCAAAACGAGGTCGCGGACGAACAACGGCCGTTCGTAATCCTTAAACGTGCTGCGCGAGGGCTGGTTCCAGAAACGGGCGCTTTGCCGGTCGAGGGTGAATTGGCCGTATACCTCGACGAGATTGACGCGCCCTTTAGACGGCCGTTGCTTTCGTTTGTCTATCACCTTTTGCCAGGCGATTTGCAGCTTGTCCAGGAAATCGGCGTCCAATTCCCGCTTGACGATGCGTTTTACCTGCTGGTCATACGCTTTGAGGATGCCGGTGAGGGAGAGGGGGATGGGGCGGGTTAGCGGCTCCTTGCCATAGAACCACTGCCCTTTGCGGGCGGCGATGTCTATTTTGAAGGTGAGGAGGCCCACGATGAGGAGCGGCGGATGGCCGTCTACCGTTATCCCCCGTTTGGCAAATTCATCCCGTAAATCTTTAGCAAATTCAAAGGCTAGATTGTCTAATGCAGTTTGTGTAGCAGCGGCGAAGGCGGATACGGCCGTTGCCAGCGCATCATTCTCCACATCGGCAGCGGCCGTTTCCAATTTCAGCAGCGCCTTTTGCATGGGCAGCGCGTCCGCTTTTTCTTCAGCAGCCAGACGAACGGCCGTCTTCAACGCGCTCATCGTCATCCGGTACGCCTTAAACTGCGGTTCCAATTCCGCCTGGGCTGTCTGTAATCGGGTTAAAACATCTTCCATATTCGGTTTCTCCTGTTTGAATTTACAGAAATTTTAGAGTGGAAACCGGTTTGCGGCAACAAGGGAGGGTAGTCTGGTAGTCTCGTAGTCTTGTGGTCATATAGTCTTGTGGTCTTGTAGTCTTCAGCCGCGTAGGCCCCTACTCTCCAATTCCCAACATCCGAATGACCGTATCCAAATCCTTATCGCCGCGACCGCTGAGATTGACGACAATGATCTGATCTGACCGCATTTTGGGCGCTTGTTTGAGCGCTTCGGCCACGGCGTGGGCCGATTCCAGCGCCGGAATGATGCCCTCCGTTTGCGACAGTTCCTGGAACGCTGCCAACGCCTCGGCGTCGGTGGCGTAGGTGTAGCCAGCCCGTTCCTGGTCGCGCAGCAGGGCATGTTCCGGGCCAACACTGGGGTAATCCAGCCCGGCGCTGATGCTGTGCGTTTCCATGATTTGGCCGTCGGGCGTTTGCATGACAAAGCTTTTGGTGCCGTGCAAAACGCCTAAGCGGGAAATGCTCAAATCGGCAAAACGGGCGGCGTGCTTGCCGCTGGCGATCCCTTCACCACCGGCCTCAACGCCAATCATGGCTACCTCTTCATCGTCGCGGAAGGCGTGGAAAAGGCCGATGGCGTTGCTGCCGCCGCCGACGCAGGCGATGAGCGTGTCGGGCAAACGGCCGCACACCGCCAAAACCTGTTCCCGCGCTTCCACCCCAATCACACTCTGGAAATCGCGTACCATCATCGGATAAGGGTGGGGGCCGAGGACGGAGCCGAGCAAATAATGCGTCGTCTCCACGTTCGTCACCCAGTCGCGGATGGCTTCGTTGATGGCGTCTTTGAGCGTTTTGCTGCCGCTGGCGACGGGGCGCACTTCCGCGCCCAGCAGCTTCATGCGGAAGACGTTGGGCTGCTGGCGGGCAATGTCCACTTCGCCCATGTAGACGACGCACTCCAGCCCCAGCAGGGCGCAGGCGGTGGCGGTCCCGACGCCGTGCTGCCCCGCGCCGGTTTCGGCCACAATTCGCTTTTTCCCCATTCGCTGCGCCAATAACGCCTGCCCCAGGGCGTTGTTGATTTTGTGCGCGCCGGAATGGTTGAGGTCTTCGCGTTTGAGATAGATTTGCGCCCCGCCCAGTTTTTCGGATAGTCGTTTAGCATGAGTGAGGGGTGACGGCCGTCCCACATACGTTTTCAGTAAATGTTCCAATTCTCCCATGAAAGCGGGGTCGTTTCGCGCCTCATCGTAAGCCTGGATGAGCTCTTCCAATGCCGGCATGAGGGTTTCGGGTACGAATTGGCCGCCATAGGGGCCGAATTTGCCGTGTTTATCGGGAACTGCTGGCGATTGCATCATCTTCATATCCTCAAACCCAAAAACCTGCAAGGGATTTTGGCTTGCAGGTTTTTAGATGTGAATTAAATTGGTACTTATACAGTACGGATGTCAAAGGTGACAGTCACTTATAAACATCACAGTTTGGGCTAGCGCCTCTGGAGGAAGTGACTGTCACCTGTATAGTTACCTGAATTGTTGGTTGAACGATTATTTTGGAATTTTCAGCTCTTGACCAATGCGAATGGCGTTTGGATTGTCGCCAATCGTCTCTTTGTTAGCTTCGTAGAGAACTTTCCAATCATCCAGACCGTATTGCTTGGCAATGCCGCTGAGGGTGTCGCCGCTGGCTACGGTATGGGTTTTGGGGCTGGGGGCGCCTTTCCGCATGGCGGCGGTGGCGGTTTTCAATTTATCGTCCAGGCCGGCCAGTTTTGCTTTGCTGTCACGCGCTGCATTTACCTTATCGGTTTGTTCTTTTAATGCTTTTTTCAAATTTGACATTTTTTCTGCCATTATGTTGCTCCTTTTGAATTGAGGGGTTTATATTTTGGACACAGCGTAGGCGGAATTGGTCACATGATTGCTCTTTGCTGCATCTATTTTAGCTCAATTGCCTTTTCCGGGCATTGCAGCACACAAGCGCCGCAAGCGATGCACCAATCGGGATCATGAAATGTAACCTTTCGCGTTTCTAAATTGGGCGTCCAACAGCCCACCGGACACACTTCATAACACTGCCACACGCCGGTACATTTTTCGGCGTCAAAATGAATTTGCAAATGACGCAGTGTGCGGGCAATTTCCCAATGTTCAGCGATGGATGACCAGAAGGTTGGATTTTCGGACATGAAGTTTTTGAATGATGAATGATGAATGATGAATGATGAATGATGAATGATGAATTGCGAACGCGCTTTATTCATCATTCCGCATTTATCATTCACTATTTAGTAAGCAATGGCGTAACCCAATAAATCGCTGCTAATACCGCCCAAATTGTCGCTTCCCAGCCCCAATTGGCCTGTTCGCCGCGCATTAAGGGGGACATGCCTTGCAGTTCGCCGCCGGTGAAGACGGAGAAGGCGGTGAGGGCGATGGCCCAGTTGAAGAGTTGGCGCGGCGGCAGGGGGTGGATGACGGCCGTCCACACGCCCAATCCCGCCAATGCCAGCACAGTCAGCGGGATGCTTTTCCACAGCCCGTCTTTCCCCGGCAGCCAGGGCAGGACGATGGCGTAAAAATAGGCCAGGCTCAGGAAAACGGCCGTTACCGGCCAAAACAAATGCCGCCAGAAAATAAACGTCGGCAGCAAAATCATCAACCCGTACAGGCCCAGCGTTGCCGACACCATCTCCAGCCGGTCTTTGAGCGGGAAGCGCACCCAGCGCATCGCCTCTGTTTTTTTGCGCCGCGCCGCCAGATAAGCGGGGATGTCGGCCGCTTTGACCGGTCCCCAATGCACGCCCCAGCCCGTTTCCTGCCGAATTTTCCAGCCGTCCACGCCGTTGGCGGCCAGTTGGGGCAAAATCAAGGCGTGGTGGCTGACGATTTCTTCCAGATGGGATGATTTAACGGCCGTGATCACCTTCTCCGCCGTAAAATAGCCGCCGCCGGCCGCGCACCAGACGTTAATCCCGGCCGAATCGGCGACGAGCAGCCAGCAGTCAATCGCGCCATCCAGGGCTTTTACCACCCGCCGCACGGTCAAATCATAATTGCCCGTTACCAAAACCGGCGCTGTTTCATCCGGCTGGCCAATGGCGTACAAGCCGGGTTGCTGTTTGGGATAAGGCGGAATCACGCGGAAGAATAGCGCCCAGGCGTCTTTGAGGAGGGTGAGAATGGTTGTCTGATGGTGGAGACGGCCGTTGACCGCTGCCGGAAGATTGGAGATTGGAGACTGGAGATTGGCCGGGGCCGCTTCGTACAAAACCAGCGTCCCGACAAGATAGGACACGGTGCGATTGGTATTGAAACCAACTTCGGATAGCAAGTTGTCAAAATCAACGAGTGCAGCGGTGGAAGTGCGTGTGAGTAACCAGGTAATGAGAACAAGGGGCAGGCGAATGAGCCAGTAAAGCCAGCGGCCCAGTTTATTTTGGGGCAACACTTCATCGGCGATGAGGAGACGGCCGTTTGCCGCCAACAAATCTACGCACGCTGCCAAAACATACGTTTGCGCGCTCACCGGCAGCTCGCTAAACACCAGCGTGGAAACAATCAAATCAAACGATTTTGGCTCAAATTTCTCGCCGATGAGGCTGGCGTCCATTTGTTTTAGCGTGACGCGCTTATCCAGGCCGGCCGCGGCGATTTTAGCTTGGGCTTCGGCCAGCATAAGAGGAGAGGCGTCAATGCCGGTCACGGCTGCGCCCCGCTCTGCCATCATTTGCGTCAATGTCCCCGTACCGCAGCCGATTTCCAGCACCCGCATCCCCGGCTGAACGTACTCGCGGGCGATTTTCTCTTTGAGTGGAGTCAATCGTCCCAACGTCAGCAGTTGGATGCCCCGATCATAGGTTTCCGGGCTGGTTTCCAGCCATTTCATGAAGACGGTAGCCATACGTGCATTGTACACCTAAACCGATGAATTTGGGGTCTTTTGGTTATGGAAATGCAACTTTTTTTCTTGGCGCGGGTATTACCAGTTGAATGGCAATCGGTATTGCATTCAATTACGAGCGCGGCGGCTCTTTCGGAACTGCCGTGATTTTAAGCGGCGAGTAGCGAGTGGCGGGTAGCGCGCCCAGAGAGAATACCCGCTACTCGCCACTCGCCACCCGCGTTAATCACGGGAATACTTGAAGAGCCAGCGCAGCAATGATTTATTCGAGTGAAAAATGAAACAGATATTATTACGATTGTTATTTGTATTGACCTCAACGGCCGTTATGGTCTTTTTCTCAGAAAAGGCATATTGGTATCCTCAGGGGTACGCCATTGGCGAACTGCTGCTCTTTTACGCATTTCCCGTATTTGCCAGCCTGTGGGTCATTGATTATTTTCGCGTGCGCCGTCTGCCGGCATTGGTATTGGTTGCCGCGTTATACGCCTTTTTGACCGAAGGCGTACTGACGCCAATCTTGTATGAGGCAGGGCTTTTGGATCCCATCTTACCCGGCTATTTTGTCGGCTGGCATGGCGTATTGGGCGTTATTTTCGGCTGGTACTTTTTGCGGAAATGGTTTGTCGCCGGTCAATGGCGTAAAGCGCTTGTTAGCGCCGCGATTTTTGGTCTTTTTTGGGGAACCTGGGCCATCACTTACTGGCTGCCGGAAAATTTTAAGGGCTTTGAACGGCCGGGCCAATGGCCGACGCTAGATTTTGGCTTTCATGCGGTGACTTTCACATTCATGCTCATAGCTGCGCATTGGGTGTTAGGACGGGGCGTTTGGCAGACGGTATTCAAACCGGGCCGTCTGGAGAAGTGGATTGTTTTGGCCGGATTGGTCTTTTTTTATGCGACGATGTCTTTCCCGGCTGCGCCCTTTGGGTTTGTGAAGCTGGCGGTGCTGCTCACGGCCGTTTACATTCCCCTACGCATCAATCGGCAGCGAGAACAGGAAGGTTCCTTGTTGACCGAACTGGTTGGCACGGTAAAAGTGCAGACGCTGCTGCCGTTGTTGGCGATGCCGGTTATGGCAACGGCCGTTTACGGCGCAGCCGCTGCGTTGGAATTGCCTGAAGCGTTCATCCGCGCCATTTTTGAATTAGCGCCGCTGGCCCAATCATTTTTGGGCATTGTTTTGTTTATATGGGCTGGCGTTTCACACTTCACGCATCATGTCAGCTTGAAACAATTAGCGTAAGTAACGACGTCTTTTTCCAGCCTGCGCTGGAAAAAGAAATTGTCAATTGTCAACGCTCAATTGTCAATGGCGCGTCAAAGCAATCTCATTAACAATTGACCATTGACAATTAGCAATTGACAATTAGCAATTGACAATTATCGACAACTCTTTGTCGCTGTTGGCGCGTAAGCGCTAGCGTAATTCTCCAAAATAGGTCACAGTTAAGGGTCTATGAAGACCTTATCTGCTCCCCAACTACGGGCCTACATCGCCATGAGCCTGGGCGTCATCGGCATGGGCCTATCTGGCATCTTTGTCAGTTGGGCCAATGCGCCCGGCGCTGTCACCGGTTTTTATCGGATGGCAATTGCTGTTCTTTTGCTGTTCCCCCTTTTTTTACGTCAACGGCGTCGTCAAGCCAACATCCCCTGGCGGGAAACGGCCGTGGCCCTCACCGCCGGTCTCCTGTTCGCCGGCGATATGATTTTTTGGAACACCGGCGTCCTCATTAGCGGTCCCACCAATCCCACACTAATGGGCAACACCGCGCCGTTGTGGGTAGGGCTAGGCGCGCTGTTTTTCTTCCGTGAGAAGCTCAATCGCACCTTTTGGTTAGGCCTGGTTTTAGCAGTCGTCGGTGCGGCCGTTATTTTAGGATTAGACGCCCTCAGCGATGTGGGGCTGGGAACATTCTATGGCTTGCTAGCCGGCATCTTTTACGCCGGTTACTATCTTGTCACACAGCGCAGCCGCGCCAAACTGGATGCGTTGACGACATTTTGGCTTTCGGCGGCCAGTTCAACCCTCTTTTTGCTGCTGGCTGCCCTGCTGCTGCAACAGCCGCTCACCGGTTATCCAACGACAACCTATTGGAATTTTCTAGCATTGGCAATTGTCGTTCAGGCTGGTGGTCAGTTAGCCATCAATTTCGCGTTGGGATACCTGCCCGCTACGATTGTTTCGCCAACGATGCTGGCACAGCCTATTTTGACGGCGCTGTTCGCCATCCCGCTGTTGGGTGAATCACTCTCGTTTTGGCAAGTTATGGGGGGGCTGACTGTTCTATCAGGTGTTTACACAGTCCATCGCAGCCGAAACACCGATGGCCCTTTGGGTAATCGCGGCGTGAAACGTGAAACGTGATGCGCCTCTGGTTACGCATCACGGATTACGCATTACGCCATGATTACTTCGCTAATCCCCAAAGAGCCACCGATAGAACAGGGACAAATATCCCCCCAAAACCCGACAAATGTCACTGTGACAAGGCATTCCCTTGGGGTATCATTAAGGGTGTCCTTTGAAATTTTACTTTGGTAAACCAGAATTACGAGAAAGAAGAATGCACGAATCATTTAACGAAAGTACAGAAATGTACTTAAAAACTATCCGAGAACTATCAATTCATAACGATTTAATACCCATTTCAGCGCTGGCGCGGCGGTTAGAGGTCTCAACCGTATCGGCAACGGAAATGGTTCACCGACTGGAAGAACAAAATTTGGTAGAACACACACCTTACAAAGGGGTGCAGCTTACTGACAATGGCTGCCAACATGCGGCTGAGATCATTCGCAGCCACCGCTTATGGGAGCGGTTCTTGGTGGACCATTTGGGAATTGGCTGGTCCCGTGTACACGATGTCGCTTGCCGCTTGGAACATGCGACAGATGTGGAGGTGTCAGAAGCGCTGGATGACTTTTTAGGACATCCGGCTGCATGTCCGCATGGGAATCCAATCCCACAGGCGGGCAGTGTGTTGAGAACGGTTGTTGACACCACGCTTAACGAATTAGAACAGGGTCAACGCTGCGAAATTATTCGCGTTCACCCGGAAAGTACGCTGCTGCTCGAATATCTTGAGTCAAAAAATATCAAGCCAGGTCAAAAAGTCATGATTGACGAAATTGCTCCGTTCAATGGCCCAATTATGATCTCTATTGGCGAAAAACAGCAGGCATTGGGACAAGAAGTTGCTACGCATATTTTTGTGCAGCCTCTGGAGGGGTAACGTTTATGCCGCCTGATGCCATGATGTCGCTTACAATGGCCCCGGCCGGACAAAGCGTTCGGTTAGTGGGGATTGATGCCGGTAAACGGTTGACGCACCGGTTGGCTGAGATGGGCTTGACGCCGGGCGTTGAGATGATGGTTGTCCAGGATGCCGGCGGCCCGATACTGTTGTCTGTGCGTGATTCGCGCATTGCCCTGGGGCGCGGTGTGGCCCATAAACTGCGCGTCGCTTTGGTTTAGATGGATGAATTGGCGATGAAACGACTGCGTGTAGCTCTGGCCGGTAATCCGAATACGGGCAAAAGTACGATCTTTAATGCTTTGACCGGTTCCCACCAGCATGTGGGTAACTGGCCGGGCAAGACGGTTGCCAAGAAAGAAGGCTATTTTCAGGTGGGTGATGCGGAGGTGACGTTGGTGGATTTGCCTGGGGCTTACAGCTTGTCGGCTTTTTCGCCGGATGAGGAAGTGACGCGCGATTACATTGCTCTGGAACAGCCCGATCTGGTTGTTAATGTGCTGGATGCGACGAATTTGGAGCGAAATTTGTATTTGACGGCGCAGATTTTGGAAACGGCCGTACCTCTGATTGTTGTTTTGAACATGAAAGATGTGGCCGAGCGGAATGGTTACCAGATTGATCATGAAAAATTGGCGCGGTTATTGGGAACGGCCGTCATCCCTATGTCCGCTAGTAAAGGGCAGGGTCTGGACGACCTGCGCCAGGCCATCATCCAGGCCGGACAAGCCAGCCGTGAAAGCTATATAACCGATGAAGACATTGAACGCGCCAGGCGAAGCGCTAAAACCTACCACTGCCATCACGTATAACCCCGATATTGAAGCCGAAATCGCCTGTCTAACGGAAAAATTGGATGCGGTAAACGCTTCCGGCCAAATTCCCGTTTCTCCCCGCTGGTTAGCCATCCAACTTTTGGAAGGGGAAGACAGCCTGCTCACCCTGTTTGCCGAACCGTTGCGCAGCCAAATCGAAGCGGCGCTGGCCGAAAGCCGGACCCGTTTGCAGGTCAATTACGGCGAAGATGTAGACCTGGCTATTACCGATGCCCGCTACACCTTTGTTCACGACCTGGCTCAGAAGGCGTTGGGCGGCGCGCCGCCGCCACAGCTTAACTTTTCCGACCGGATTGACCGGGTGGTGACGGACAAGTGGCTGGGGATTCCCATTTTTCTGGCCTTGATGTACCTGGTGTTTAATCTGGTGCAAAATGTGGCCGCGCCGTTTCTGGATTATGTGGATGGGGTCATCAGCGGGCCGTTGACGCATTGGGTAACGGCCGTACTCACCTTCCTCCACACCCCCGATTGGTTCATTTCCCTCATTACCGATGGCATCATGGCCGGGGTGGGGGGCATTCTCGTCTTTTTGCCCGGCTTGTTGGTGATGTACATGGCCCTGGCCGTGCTGGAAGACAGCGGCTACCTGGCCCGCGCCGCCTTTGTCACCGATCGGTTTATGAGCAAGTTGGGGTTACACGGCCGTTCCTTCGTCCCCATGATTTTAGGTTTTGGCTGTAACGTACCCGCCATCTACGCCACCCGCACCATCGAAAGCCGGTCAGCCCGCTTGCTCACCGGTCTGCTCATCCCCTTCATGTCCTGTTCGGCCCGGATGCCTGTTTAC
Organism: Anaerolineae bacterium; assembly: GCA_024762395.1. Taxonomy (GTDB): domain Bacteria; phylum Chloroflexota; class Anaerolineae; order Promineifilales; family Promineifilaceae; genus JACKCC01. The sequence goes on from JANTHP010000085.1 coordinate 10,637, forward strand.
GTCATCTTCGGCCTCGCCTTTTTCCCCCACAATGGCGACATCGTCATCTGGTCGCTTTACATGCTGGGATTGATCGTAGCCGCGCTGGTCGGCATTGCCCTGTCGCGGACCGTCTTCAAAAATTCGCCGCCCGGCCTGCTGCTGATGGAAATGCCCGCCTACCGCCTGCCCTCGCTCAAGCGGGTGATGAGTTACGCCTGGGAGCAGTCAGTTTCGTTTGTGCGTAAAGCCGGCACCTTTATTTTGGCCGGAACCGTCATCTTTTGGCTCTTGTTGAACCTGCCCTGGGGCGTTTCCAATCCCCGCGACAGCTATTTTAGCCAGGTCAGCGGCGCCATTGCCCCCGTCTTTGCCCCGGCTGGATTTGGCGAATGGGAGCCAAGCGGCGCGCTGCTCACCGGCTTGCTGGCTAAAGAAATGGTCGTCTCCACCTTATCTCAAGTTTATGTGGGCGAGACCGGCAGCGGCAATTCGGTCCCACAAGCCAGTTTTGCCGAGGATATCCGGCAAATTGTATTTGGGTTTGGTGCGGCGACATGGGAGGCCGGCAAACAACTGCTGGAAGTGTTGACGCCCGGTATTACGCTTTTTACCAATGATGATGGGGGAGGGGATACGGCATTAACAACCATCCTCCAAACTGAATTTACCCCTGCCAGCGCCTTTGCCTTCCTCGTTTTTGTCTTGCTGTACGTCCCCTGCATCGCCACTGTCAGCGCCCAAATCCAGGAATTTGGCTGGCAGTGGGCTTTACTTTCTGTTGCCATTATGCTGGTTGTGCCCTGGACGCTGGCCGTTTTGGTCTACCAGGGCGGGCGGCTCCTCGGTTTTGCCTGATGTTACAAGAAATCCTGGCTCTTTTTCACCAATATCAAGGCGCGCCCCTCTCTAAAGAAGCCATTAGCGCCCGATTGGACATTCCCCCTGCTGTGTTGGAACAAATGCTGCAAACATTGGTGCGGCGCGGGCGGTTGGTTGAAATCGAAGATGGTTGCACCGGCTGTACCGTTTGCCCCCTGCAAAAATACTGCGCCGCCGCTCCGACTGTGAACCCTAGAGGTTATGCCCTGCCTGGGGAGTGAAGGGGTGAAGGGGTGAGGGGGGGCGTGTTTCGGGAATTGGATTTCCCGAAACCCCCGCAAATTTGACTTACCTTTGGAGGTGACATCATGCCTAAACAAATTCTGGTTTTGGGAGCGACGGGGATGTTGGGACGGCCGTTTACCCGCCAACTCATCAAACAAGGATACCGGGTACGCCTGTTAGCGCGTAACGCCCCAAAAGCCGGCCGGATATTCGGCGGCGCGGCCGAAATCATCTCCGGCAGCGCCTTAAGCAAAGACGACATCCAAACTGCCATCGCCGGCTGCGACGCCGTACACATCAGCCTGCCGCAAAGCTCGGAACTGGCGGCCATGCAGCATGTTGCCGATTTGGCCCGGAGCGGCGGTCTGGAGCGCATCACCTACGTCTCCGCCACAACCGCCCGCGAGGAAAACCGCTGGTTCGACCTGATTGACATAAAGCTTCGCGCCGAGGCCGTTTTGCAGGGCAGCGGCATCCCCTACACCATTTTCTGCCCCACCTGGGCGATGGAAACGCTGCGTAATTTTGTCCGCAACGGCCGTGCCACAGCCATCATCAGCAAAAACCCACCCCCGCTCCACTTCGTTGCCGCCGCCGATTTCGGGCGAATGGCTGCCGCCTCATACGCCGACGAGCGAACCATAGGCAAACGGTTGTTCATTCACGGGCCGGAAGCGGTGACGCTGCCCCAGGCCGCCGAACGGTTTATCAAAACGTGTCATCCCGACCTGAAAATAACGCGGCTAAAACTGTGGCAGGCCCAGCTAATCGCCAAATTAACCGGAAACAAAGAATTAACCTATGCGACCCGATTAATCGCCTATTTCGACAAAGTCGGCGAGCTGGGCGACCCGACCGAAGCCAACGCCTTGCTCGGCGCGCCCGCAGCCACGCTGGATGATTGGTTTGAAATGGAGAAAAGCGACCATTAGACAAGGGGTTCTTTGGAAACTCGCGGGGTTTTAGGTTGCGAGTGGCGAGTAGCGGTTGGCGTGTCCAGAGAACTTACTCGCTACCCGCCACCCGCCACTCATGTCAACCCCGTGAAATCCTAGAGACCCAGACAAGGTTCAGCGTGAAACGTAAAACGTGAGTAACTATACAGGTGACAGTCACTTTTTCTAGAGGTATTAGCCAAAGTTGCGATGTTTAACAAGTGACTGTCACCTCTGGTAGCTCGTGAAACGTGATTTAAGGGGTATTACATCTCATGCAGTCGCAAACATGGGTTGTTCATAAGCGATTGCCGCCTCCAACGCATATCTAATGAATTTTGTAGTACACTTCAGTACAGAATACGAACGAGCCTTTAGGATTTCACGGGTCTTGGCGTGAAACGTAAAAAATGAAACGTGAAAAATGAAACGTGATTCGCCTCTGGTCGCGCATCACGCATCACGTTTCACGCATCGCGCCGCGAATTCCCAACAGGCCATACTCATTTGCCACAAGGAGACAAAAATGATCATAAAACCAAGAGTTGCAGAAGCGATGAACGCCCAAATCAAGAGCGAATTCGGCGCGTCGGCGCAGTATGTCGCCATCGCCATTTACTTTGATGAAGAAGGGCTACCTGATCTGGCCCAATTTTTCTACACCCAGTCCGAAGAAGAGCGGATGCACGCCATGAAATTCGTTCACTTTATGCTAGAAGCAGGCGCCAAACCGATCATCCCCGGCTTGCCGGAGATGCGTAACGAGTTCGGCGGCGCGGCCGAGGCGGTTCAGTTTGCGTTAGAGCAGGAAGAGCGGGTGACGAATGAGATTAACAACATCGTCCGCATCGCCCATGAGGAAAATGATTATACCAGCCTCAATTTCTTGCAATGGTTTGTGGATGAGCAGGTCGAGGAGATTGATTCGATGACGACGCTGCTGCAAACCATCAAGCACGCCGGCAGCAGCCTGCTGCTGGTTGAAGATTTTGTCCGCCGCACGTTGGCCGCCCGCGCCGCTGCCGAAGGCGAGGCATAGGGATTTGAGATTAGGGATTGGAGACTAGAGACTAGAGACAGTTAGTCTCCAGTCTCCAATCTCCAATTTCCCAATCTCCAATCTCCAGTCTCCAATTTCCAATCTCAAAACCCTGACATCCGTCACGCCATTTCCGTGACATTCATCACGAATTCCCCGATTTAGATTAAAACCTGCATAGATTTACTAGCTTTTGCTCATATTTGCGATAGATTTGCGGCATCACGCACCGACAAGGACATCGTTTTATGAACCGAAGCGAACTGCTAGCTAAATACGACGTACCCGCGCCCCGCTACACCAGCTACCCCACCGTCCCCTATTGGCAGGACAACCCCAGAACCGAACAATGGCTGGATGCGCTGCGGCACGCTTTTGCCCAGCCGAAGACAGCCTGGTCGCTGTACATCCACATCCCCTTTTGCGAAACTTTGTGTACATTTTGCGGCTGCAACACCTTCATCACCCACAACCACAGCCACGAAATCAGCTACACGGACGCCTTGCACAAGGAATGGGAACTCTATTTGGCGCAAGTCCCGGCGTTGCAAACCGCGCCCATCAAACAAATTCATCTCGGCGGCGGCACGCCCACTTTCTTCTCCGCCGACAGCCTGAAAAAGCTGTTGGAGCCGATTATGGCCCAGGTTGCTATTGATCGGGATGATTTTGAAGGCTCCATCGAAGTTGGGCCGCGTTTGACTGGCCCGGAACAGCTTGTCGCGCTGCGCGAACTGGGTTTCCAGCGGTTGAGCATGGGCGTGCAGGATTATGACCCGGAAGTGCAGCGGCTGATTAACCGTATTCAACCTGAAGCCTTGACGCGCCGGATTACGGCCGTTGCCCGCGAACTTGGTTTTGAATCCATCAACCACGACCTGATTTACGGCTTGCCCGGCCAAACCCTGGACAAAATCAAACGCTCCGCCGAAATCACCGTAGACATTCGCCCCGAACGCATCGCCTTGTACAGCTTCGCCTTCGTCCCCTGGGTCAAAAAGGCGCACCGGCTGTTCACCGAGCATGATTTGCCGCAGGGGGCGGAAAAACGCGCCCTCTACGAGACGGCGCGGGCGATTTTCCTGGAAGCGGGTTATGTGGAGATGGGCTTAGACCATTTTGCCCTGCCCGATGATTCGTTGAATGAGGCGTTTGCCAACGGCCGTCTCCACCGCAACTTCATGGGCTACACCGACCAGCGCACTGATGTCCTGCTGGGGCTGGGCGTCAGCTCCATTTCCGAAGCCCCCACCTGCTTCCATCAAAACGAGAAAGGGCTGAACGATTACAAAGGGCGCGTCC
>JANTHP010000086.1 GCA_024762395.1 Anaerolineae bacterium
CTGCGCCGCCAGCGCCGCATTTCTTTTTCAACTGCTTGCCTAGGGCGGTCAAATCGTCGGGCGTTAGCTGCAAATCGCGGATGACGGTGACGGTTTTGCCGCCGCGCCCTTTACGGTCGCGGAAGATGCGCGGGGCTTGCTGCTGGGGCGGCGCGCTTTTGGGTTTGGGACAGCGGCAAGGGTAGCTGCCGCAGCGCGGACAGCGTTTTTTGTAGGCGGGATCGGTTGAATAGACGATGTTACGTTTGCGTTTCATGAGGGGAGTTTACTTGTCAGAACCGCGATCCGTCAACTGTGGCTGCTCCTGTCATCCGTAATAATCAAACGTAAATAAATAGGGAGCGTGAATGTAGAGACCTGTGCCGGAAACGGCCGTCTTTTCCCCCACCAGTATCCGCCCCTCCGCATACGCCTTCCGCCCCTCAAACCGATCCAGCCACCCCTCCACCCGCACCGGTGTGTTCAGCGGAACCGGCAAATGATAATTCAAATTCATATTCGCCAGCACCACCTTCAACCCTGACCGCCACACGGCCGCCCCCATCGCCTCATCCAACACCGCCGAACTGGCCCCGCCATGCGCGTATCCCGGCGGCCCCTGCTCCGATAACGTAAATTCAAACTCCGCATACACCAGAATTCGCTTTACATCCGGCTGGACATACCATACCAGCCCCATTCCTTTCGGATTTTCTGTCCCACAAATAAAACAACTCCCGTGTTCCGGGAGTCGTATTGGTTGTTGTTTGCTCATTTGTATTATTCACAATCCCAAAGTATGCCGTAATGCTACATCCACATTTCCCATTGGCAATGACCCGATAACGCGATCAATCTCTGATTCAAGCACCGTTGCCAGATTATCAGTCATTACCACCGAATCCGTTAACAACCCTGATTGTTGACCCTCAGATGAGGATTGTTGAATTGTTACTCGACAACGATGATTAGCGCGAAACATCCGGCTGGTAATCATCGCAACAATAAGCTGCGGTAAATCCGTTTGTAAATCGTTTGCTTGCACGATTAAAGTTGGGCGAACTTTAGCGGTTTTCAAGTTAGAATGAGGAAAAAGGACGAGGACAACGTCGCCCCGTTTATAGGTTGGCTTTGGCTGCGTCATAATTGTCGTATACATCCATCTCAGGACTATCCCATTCCTCGGCAAAGGTCGTCAAGCGAGCGCGTAAATCGGCGGCCTGCGCCTCATCAATGCCTCGCGCAGACAAATCAATCGTACCAGATAGAAGGAATGTAACAATGACTGGCGTATCGTTGTATATATTACGCGGCATTTCTGTCAATTGAATTTTACCATCGCGGTATATGCCCTGAATTGCTGTTAACATTGCAGCCTCTTCGATTTAGGGCTGACGATTAAATAATTGTCGGAATTGCATCGTCAGCCTTGCGGAACGGGAATTTGTTTGTGGACAGTTATTAAATTCCCGTTCCTTAACAGTGCCGTAGCTTCTTGATAATAGTATAGCACACATCCACTCCCCCCGAGCAACATCAAAGGCTGGAGACTGAAAAATCTTCAATCTCCAGCCTTAAATCTCAGCTATTCCCACGTCCGTTCATCGCGGATGGGAGCGGCAGATGGCAGCGCGTCCACCAACGCCACCGAGAGGCGGAATTTGATAGCGTCGCGGGCGGTTTTTTGCAATCGTTCGGCCAAATCGGCCGTATCCGCGCCGGGAGCGGGGACGACATGCAGCGCCAGATAATCTTTGTGTTCCTCGCGGGTGATGACGGCTTGATAGGCGGACACTTCAGGAAAACGCGCCATCATATTCGCCAACTGCGTCGGGTGCAGGAACATGCCGCGCACCTTTGTCGCCGCGCCCACGCGCCCCAGCCAGCCCTTCAGCCGCAGACCGCCGCCATCCGTCGCTGATTCGGGGATGATGGCCGACAAATCGCCCACGCCAAAGCGCACGAGAGCATAATGCGGCTTGAGCAGCGTGACGACGACTTCGCCGGTTTCGCCATGCGGCAGCGGTTGGCCGCTGTTGATGTCGCAAATCTGCACGATGACATTGTCGGGAATGCGCCAGCCGTCATAGCCGTCCACATCGTAACCCAAATTGCCGCATTCGGCCGTGCCGTAGGATTGGTAAACGGCGACGCCGCGATCAGTTAGTTCTTTGCGCAAAGAAGGCGGCAGCGGCTCGGCCAATACAAACGCTTTGGACAACCGGAGTTCAATCCCGAACGCTTCCGCCTTGTCCAACAGCGCTTTCAAATAGCTGGGCAGCCCCACATAACCGGCTGCGCCAAAAGCGGCCATCGCCTGGATTTGCTGCTCCTGGTTGCCGATGCCGCCGGGAATAACGACGCAGCCAACCGTATTCAAACCGTCTTCCAGCGACGCGCCAGCCGGGGTCATGTGGTAACCGAAGGCGTTCAGCACAACGTCGCCCGGCTGGAAACCGGCGGCGCGCAAGCCGGGCGCCCAGTTGCCGGCGTCCTGAATGTATGGGTCCGGCTCGTTTATCGGCCCAGGCGATTGGAAGACGCGCCGCAGTTCGCCGATGGGAACGGCGAGCAGGCCGCCGAATGGCGGATTTTGTTTTTGCAGTTCGATGAGGTCGTCTTTGCGGAATACGGGGAGTTTGGCGAGGGAAACGGCCGTTTCCAAATCATCCGGCGTCAATCCGGCGTCCTCCATGCGGGCGCGGAAAGCGGGGGCATGGGCATAGAGGGAGGTAATAGTTTCCTGTAATTTATTATTCATTTGTATTTTTATAACGAAGCTGAACCTAATTTTCGGGCTTGAGACTCCATATACAGGCGCAGAACCGCATTCATACGTGTTTGATAACCGGTTCCTTGCGCCTTAAACCAACCAAGCACATCGGAGTCAATGCGAATTGAAATAAGCTCTTTTGCTTTTGGCAGTCGTAGTTCGCCTTCTGCGAAAAATGCGTCATCCAGAGGTGGAATATCGGAATAATCAATTTCCTCGTCTGTCATACGCTTCAATTCAGCCCAATCTGTTTTTGAGTTCGGCTGCAAATCTTTTTTGCTCATGTCGGTTTGCCCTTCGCGCAGATACAAAACGAATAACATCGTCATCGGGTTCAGTAAAAACAATGATGATAATGATGTCATGTAAGAATCCTGCGCCTATCCAACGATCCTCGCCGTAATCCTGCCTGTTATCTAATTGGATTATCATAGGGCCATCAAAAACAGCGTGAACATCTTCAAAATCTATCTTGTGATTTTGAATGTTCCGCTTGTTTTTTGACTTGTCCCACTCAAACCTCATATTTGTATTGTATATACAGGATGTCTATACGTCAATGCGTTCTGTGCGAGATGGGAAAAAGGAAGAGCAAGGACTGGAAACTGGCGCAATATCCAATCCCTAATCATTACGACAGCCACCGTTTGCGACGTTTGTAATGTTTCACGTCGCGGTAGCTTTTGCGGGTACCAACCTCGTTGAGGCCCAGGTAAAATTCGCGCACGTCGGCGTTGGATTTCAGGGTTTCCGGTTCGCCGTCGAGGACGATACGGCCGTTTTCCATAATATACGCATAATCAGCCACATCCAGCGCCAGCCGGGCATTCTGCTCCACCAACAAAATCGTTGTGCCTTCATCCTGATTGATGCGTTGAATGATGTTGAAAATTTCCCGTACCAGCAGCGGAGCCAGCCCTAACGACGGCTCATCCAGCATGACCAGCTTCGGTTTTGCCATTAAGGCGCGGCCAATAGCCAACATTTGCTGCTCGCCGCCGGAAAGATAGCCGGCCGTCTGGTTTTTGCGTTCACGCAGGCGCGGAAAATAGTCGTACACATGCTCAATATCCTGGCGCACATTTTGCCGATCCGTTCGCGTGTAACTGCCGGCGATGAGATTTTCCTCCACATTCAGATGGCCGAACACGCGCCGTCCTTCCATCACCTGGAAAATGCCGCGCTTCACAATCTCGGACGCCTCTTTGTGATGAATTTCTTCACCTTCAAAAACGATGCCGCCATCGGTCACTTCGCCGTCTTCCGGCTTGAGCAGCCCGGAGATGGCTTTGAGCGTGGTGGATTTGCCCGCGCCGTTGGACCCTAGCAGAGCCACAATTTTGCCTTGCGGCACTTCCAACGACATCCCTTTCAAAACCAGGATGACGTCGTTGTAGATAACTTCGATATTGTTGAGTGATAACATTGTTAGTCAGGGAGTCGAATAGTCTGGTAGTCGTGTAGTCGAGTAGCCGGATAGTCTGACTAATTGACCACCGGACTACTCGACTACTTGACTATTCGACTACGGGACTGCTATAAGGTCAGAAACGGCCGTCCACTTTCCGCCTTGTACTTCAAAGAACTGAACCGCTTTGTTCCCGGCGTGGTCGGTAGCGCTAAAGGTGATGGGCTGGGTGATGCCGCCCGTGTCATAGGCTCCCATTGTTTCCAAAGCTGCTTTGATGTTGGGGCCAGTCACTTCCTTTCCATCGGCGACAACCTTCTCGATACCGGCCGTCATCACCTTCATTGTCAACCAACCGGCGACGTAACGGAGACCTTTCTCTTCCAGGCTGCTGCCGTTCGCTTTGAGGTAAGCGTCCATCTCTTCCAGGCCGGGCGCACCGCTGCCGGGGAAGGCGAACGGGCTGGCGCCGAGGACGCCTTCCGCCGCATCGCCCGCCAGAGATGTGAACAGTTCATCCGTGCACCAGTTCAGGCAGACGACTTGCACATCCATGCCAAAATCTTTGACGTTTTTCACCAGCGTGGCCGCCGGGGAGGAGACGTTCTGGATGAGGATGTATTCGATGCCCGCATCTTGAGCCTGGGTTAGCTCGGCGGTGTAATCGGTTGCGCCTTTGGGCATGGGGAAAACGTCCATCGTGGCGCCGTTGGCCTCGGCATAGGCGGTGGCCATCGCTACCGGGGATTGGCCGAAGGGGCTGTCATGATGGAAGATGGCGAAATGGGTAGCGCCAGCGTCGAGGCCGCGCTGCACGGCCGTTACCGCCTGCGCCCCATATCCCGTACCAATCAAGAAGTTGTAGGGCGCTTCATTGGGATCGCCCAACACATCAGAATAAGAAGCCGACATAAACGGAACCTCATCGGCGGCAACACGGCTGCGGAGCGCTTCGGTATCGCCTGTGCCCCAGCCCTGGAAAACGACAGCGCCTTCGCCCACATATTGGCTGTAGAGCTGTTCCGCCTGGTCAACGGCGTAAGCGTAATCGGCGGAGAGCAGTTCCAGTTGACGGCCGTCTACGCCCCCATTCTCGTTATACCAGGCCACAAAGCCGGTAATCCCTTCCGAATAAGGCGTGCCTACGTCTGATGTCGGGCCGGTCAGGTCGAAAACCGCCCCCACCTTAATCGCCTCATCGCTGCCCCCGCCGCCACAAGCCGCCAGGGCTAACACAAAAATCAACAACAAAAACAATGCACTTTTCTTCGTCATTTCATCCTCCTCAAGGAATAAAATATGGATAAAAAACGTGATGCGTGAAGCGTGAAACGTGATGGGATGATCTTTCGCGTTTCACGCTTCACGTTTCACGTCAATAACTAAACGGCCACAATCGGAAATAATCCTTAATATCGCGCCAGATTTTGGCTAAACCTTCCGGCTCGAACACTAAAAACAAAATGATGGTGAGGCCAAACACCGCTTGCCGGGCAAACGGAACCAGACGGGCGATTTCGGGGGCGGTGCTGCCCAGAGCGCGCCCGATGTTGTTCAAAATGGCGGGGATAAGCACCATGAAAATTGCGCCGTAAACGGAGCCGGAGACCGACCCCAGTCCGCCGATGATGATGACGGCCAGGTAAAAAATCGAGGCTTCGATGGTGAAGCGTTCGTAGTTGACGATGCCGCGATATTGGGCCAATATCGCGCCGCCCAACCCGATGACCAGCGACGAGGTGGCGAAGGAGAGCAGTTTGTAACGGAACAGGTTGACGCCCATCACTTCGGCGGCGATGTCCTGGTCGCGGATGGCGATAAAGGCGCGGCCAACTTTGGTGCGGAACAGGTTGACGGTGAACAGGATGACGCCGCCCAATGAGAGGAAAATAATCCAGTAAAACCAGAAATCAATTCCGCCAAAACCGGCAATTCGCAGTTTGGTCAAGGAGGTACCGAAAATTTTGATGGGCGGCACGACGAGCGCGTCGGTTCCCAGCGGCGAGCGAACGATGGCCCACTGGATGATCTCCTGCGCGGCCAGGGTGGCGATGGCCAGGTACAGCCCTTTGAGTCGTAATGATGGAATACCGAAGATGCTGCCGACGACGGCCGTTACCACACAAGCAAACGGTATCGTCAACCACCAGGGAATCCCCATATACGCCGCCAAAATGCCTGACGTATAAGCCCCAATTGCCATAAAGCCACCCGTCCCCAGGCTGATTTGCCCGGTGAAACCGGTCAAAATATTCAGACCGATGGCGGCAATGGCGGCGATGCCAATCTGGTTTGCCAATGTCAGCGAGTAGCCGTTGCTGACAAAGGGGAGAATTACCAGAAAAATGACGGCCAAAATGATGCGCCAACGCATAATCGGCGTGCGCCGCAAGGCCATGTCTTTGTTGTATGTGGTGTGAAAAATGCCAGATTCCATAGAAAACCTTTGGAATTGTGAATTGTGAATTATAAATTGTGAATTGTGAATGAGATGCCCCATTCACAATTCATAATTCTCAATTCACAATTCACAATTTCTAAACACGCTCGATTCTTTCCTCTCCAAACAGCCCATACGGTTTCACCATGAGGATGATGATGAGGACGATGAAGGGGATGACGGAGCTGAGGGCCAATTGGCTGGGGGTGTAGCCGGCGACGAAGGTTTGCAGCAGACCGATGATGACACCGCCAATAATCGCGCCGGGGATGGAGTCGAGACCGCCCAGGATGACGACGGGGAAGACATGCAGGCCAATGGCGGAGATGGCGAAGAAGCTGAGTTCGGTGATGTTAGCGACGATGATGCCGGCCAGGACGGCCGTTACCGCCGCAATAGACCAGGCCATCGCAAAAATCTTTTGCACGCTAATACCCATACTGAGCGCCGCCTGCTGGTCGTCGGCCGTCGCCCGCATCGCAATCCCTTCCCGCGAACGGCGGAAGAACACCGAGAAAATCACCAGCAAAACGGCGACAACGCCCATTGCAATCAGCCGGTCGGCGGGAACGGTCGCCCCGGCAATCTCAACCGGCTGCGTGGGCAAGAATTTGGGGAATTGCCGCCCCATGGTTCCCCAAAACGAGGTCACAATAGCCCTGAGCAAACTGGACAGCCCGATTGTGACCATGATTACCGAAATAATCGGTTCGCCGATCATCGGGCGCAGCACAAACCGTTCGACCACAATGCCCAACGCCACCGCGACAATGAGGGCCAGCAGCAAACTGACCGACCAGGGCAGTCCCACCTGCACAATCAAGCCATAGGTGATGTAGGCGCCCACCAGCAAAAAATCGCCCTGGGCAAAGTTAATGACGTCGCTGGCCTTGTAAATCAGCACAAAGCCCAGCGCCACCAATGCAAAAATCGCGCCGTTTGTTAATCCTGTGAGTGTGAGTTGTATGAATTTGTCCATAGTTTGATACGTAATGCGTGATACGTAATGCGTAAAGGTTTTGGGTTACGCATTACGCATTACGATGCCCCATTCAAAGTCTCAATCCGCAGTCTCGTGTTTAATGTGGCGGTACGGCCGTCTTGGTACGTAATCACCGATTCAATATCCAGCGTGTCATTCTGGCTGTACAGGGCCGAAATAATGTCGTCGTACCGTTGGGCGACGTAGCCGCGGCGCACTTTTCGGGTGCGGGTTAGCTCTGCGTCGTCGGCGTCCAGCTCTTTGTGCAGCAGCAAAAAGCGTCGGATGCGCGCCGCCTCCGGCAAATCGGCATTGGCCGTCTCCACCTGCTTGCGCACCAGCGCGTACACCTCCGGCTTTTGCGCCAGATCGGTGTAGGTGGTGTAGGCCAGTTGATTGTTTTCCGCCCACTTGCCCGTGTTTTCCATATCAATGTTGATCATCGCCGTCACAAACGGCCAATCGCCGCCAAAAACGACCGCTTCCTTCACATAAGGGCTGAATTTCAGCTTATTCTCGATAAATTGCGGGCTGAACTTGGTGCCGTCGTGCAGCGTCATCACATCTTTGGCCCGATCAATCACAATCAGATGACCGTCCTCATCAAAATAACCGGCGTCGCCGGAGTGCATCCAGCCGTCAATCAACGTCTCCTTTGTCGCTTTTTCGTTGTTGTAATAGCCGATGAATACCGAATCCGACTTGAGCAAAATCTCGCCGTTTTCGGCAATTTGGACTTGCGTGCCGGGGACGGGCGTACCGACAGTTTGGAATTTGATGTCGCCGTCCCGATGCAGGACGCTGATGCCGCTGGCCTCGGTCTGGCCGTAAATTTGCTTGAGATTGACGCCCAGCGCGTGGAAAAAGCGAAAAACATCCGGCCCCAGCGCCGCGCCGCCGGTGTAGGCCCGTTTGAGATGGCGCAGGCCCAAATGGTCTTTGATTTCTTGGAAGACGAGCCAATCGGCCAGGAAGTATTTGATTTTGAGGCTGCGGCTCGGTTCTTCTTTGCGGAAGCGCAAGTCGGCCATTTCGTAGCCGATTTTCATCGCCCAATCGTAGACGCGCTTCTTGAATTTGCTGCTGTCTTCCATCTTGACCAGCACCTGGCTGACGAGATTTTCCCAGATGCGGGGCGGGCTGAACATGGAGTGCGGCCCGATTTCGCGCACGTTAGCCAGGGCGGTTTCCGGTTTTTCGGGGAAATGGAGGGCGAAACCGCTTTGCAGGCTGCAGGCAAAGGACATCATCTGCTCGCCAATCCAGGCCATCGGCAAAAAGCTGACGAAGCGGTCGTCGGGGCCAAGCGGGTCAATGTCCAGCAGGTTTCGCCCCATGGAGATGAGGTTGCGGTGGCTGATCATGGCTAGTTTGGGGTTGCCGGTGGTGCCGGAGGTGGTGGAGAGAATGGCGATGTCGTCGGCTTTGCCCCGGTCAACGGCCGTTTCAAACCACCCTGGATTCTCTCTGGCAAATTCCTCACCCAGCTTTTCCACATCAGGGAAAAACATCAAGAACTCTTCCGTGTAATTACGCAGTCCCTTGGGATCGTAATAGATAACCTTTTCCACGCCGGTCAGGTCGTCCCACATCTCCAGAATCTTGTCCACCTGCTCCTGGTCTTCGACGACGATGAATTTTACGCGGGCGTGGGTGATGATGTAAACCATCTCCTTGACCACCGCGTCTTGGTAGATGCCGATGCTCTTAGCTCCTGCTGCCTGCGCCGCCAACTCCGAGTAAATCCATTCCGGCCGGTTATCGCCGATGATGGCGACCGTATCGTCCGGCGTCAATCCCAGGCTGGCTAACCCTTGCGAAAAGTTGCGGACATGCTGCAAAAATTCATCCCAGGTGGTGGACTGCCAGATGCCGTAATCCTTTTCGCGCAGCGCCTCGCGGCTGCCAAACTCGGAAGCCCGTTCAATGAGTAGTTGGGGGAAAGTTTCTGCCATAATTTTGGGTGATTAGAGATTAGAGACTGGAGATTGGTCGCCAACCGCCAGTCTCTAATCTCCAATCTCTAGTCTCCATTTACAACGCGCCATGATCATCACCCAGATACGCCTGAATCACAGCCGGATCGCGCTGCACTTCGTCGGGCGTGCCGTCGCCAATTTTGACGCCGAAATCCAACACGGCGATATGGTCGGAAATGTCCATTACGACGCCCATATCATGCTCGATGATGATGATGGTGACGCCGTGTTCTTCGTTTACGTCGAGGATGAAGCGGGCCATATCCTCTTTTTCTTCGGAGTTCATCCCGGCCATCGGTTCATCGAGAATGAGCAGGCTGGGCTGGATGGCAAGGGCGCGGCCTAATTCGACCCGTTTTTGCAAGCCGTAGGACAAGGTGCCGACGGCTTGCTTGCGAATGGCTTCGATTTCGAGCAAATCTATGATGTCTTCAAGAAATTTGCGGTTTTCGACTTCTTCGCGCTGGGCGCGGCCCCAGTAGAGGCCGCCGCTGAAGATGTTGGATTTTAGATGGACGTGTCGCCCTAACATGAGGTTGTCGAGGACGCTCATGTGTTTGAACAGTTCGATGTTTTGGAAAGAGCGGGCGACGCCGAGTTGAGCGATTTGATAGGATTTGAGGGAGGTGAGGGTGTGGGGACGGCCGTTATAAAACCGAATTTCGCCGTCTTGTGGATGGTATAAGCCGCTGACACAGTTCAGCAAACTGGTCTTGCCGGCCCCGTTAGGGCCGATGATGGCCGCAATCTCGCTTTGCTTTACCTCCAGGCTGACGCCGCTTAATGCCTGGACGCCGCCAAAGGCAAGGAAAACATTATCAATTTCAAGCTGTAAATCGCCCGGCTGCAGGGGGCTGCTGTTTAGGACGTGCGAAAAGCCGCGTGCCATAAATTTTTCTCCTCTTCCACAAGGAACACGGCCGTTTTCCACCGTGTTAGCAACCAGTGTAACGAGGAGGCGTTAATGAACTGTTCACAAAGGCGTTAACGGGATAGAAATTATGAGCAAAGAAAGGATTATGTACGTTTTACGTTTTGTTCTATATGTTGTAAACTGATTTGGAGCGTTGAAAAACCAATTCTGTTTAGGGGCGCATATGGAATCAATTTGTGGAACGACAATTGTTTTTTTCGGCGTTGGCCTCTGGCTCTTGTTAAGAGGATTAGACCATCGTCGTCGAGGCCGGGGAGGAAAAATGTCTCGGCAAGGTCGAGTTGAGATAGTATTGGGGAGCATACCAATGGGTTTGGCTATTCTCGCTTTTTTTGTCTATCTTCTCGAATGGTCGAATTATTTATTTGAACGCACACTCGTATCCATAGGATTATCAAATGCAGCGAAGTTACCAATATGTTATGGCGGTTTCGCAATTTTCTTAATTGTTTTAGTTTTTGCATTGTTCCCTACAGTTCGGCAAAAATTCAATTTTGAAAAATTCAGAAAGTCGTTCAGATACGTAAACAACTCTCCAGAGCAATCACCACCGCCTCCCCAAAAACCAAAAGAGCCGCGGAGATTTCAACTACCTAAACTAATCGCAGTTTTGGATGACAGTTTTGATAACGAAGAGCTAAGGACGTTATGCTTTGAATTAGGTGTGGAGTACGATAATTTGCCTGGAACTGGGAAAAAGGGTAAAGCAAGAGAACTAATTCGATATCTTGAAAGGCGTGAACGAATTCCAGACTTGTTGACAGTAATCAAGCAAAAACGCCCTTATCTTGTTTGGCGGCGGTATCTTTAACGGAACAGACTGCTTGAATGTTGCTTGTTGGGACGCTTACTTTATCCTGTATTCTGATGGGGGGAGTATGTTGTTGGAAAACGGCCGTGGCAGTTTATGGTGCAGTCAGGTTGAGGTAGATTAAGCAAGGAATGGAAGGGGAAACGGCCGTTCACTCAAGCAACGCTTCAATCTCAAGCAACACAGCCACCAAATCGGGCGGTTTAGCGGCAATGACTTCATTGTCAGCGATATGCTTATGATACGGAAAATCAGGCAGGGCTGGAAAATGCGGCGTGTCATCGTAACGAAAAACCAACGAATCGTCAGTTTTTTGATAATGGTAGGCGTACATGCACCGTACAATATCATCTTGTAATTCGACCAATTCACGAAAATGGAGACGGGAACCGTCGGCAAAATATAAATCACCGCGAATAAACCCGGCGCGCGAGGCGCGTTTATCCAAGTTAATGTTTGATGTGCGGACAATAGGGGAAGCGGCAATTAACGTTAACAGCGACTGGTGGTAGGCATCAATTAAATTGGACATTGTGCAAGGCCTGGAATTGTTCCTCGAGAAGTTTCAACATGCCAATTTCCATACGCCAATCAACAAAATCCATATCTTCTTGAATTTCACCCGCATTCAGACGTCGTTCAAACTCTTGTGAAGACATGTTGAATTTTTGCTCAAACTCAGCTAAATGTTTTTTGGTACGCGCCAATCCGACCAAGATCGTTTTCTTTTCATTGGAAATGGCCGATTCCAACAATGGTTTAAGCGTTGCCCCTTGTGTTGTGGTAATGGTTACTTGTTGAAACATTTTTACCATCCTTTTGAGTTAGCTTGCTACACACATTATAAAATAGACGGCTGTCCCGTCAACAAACAAAGTAACCGTTCAAACCTTGTATCTATACAGGGGACAGTCACTTCTTTCAGAGGTATTAGCCGAAGCCACGATGCTGAAAAGTGACTGTCACTTCTGGTAGCTGTATAGTTACCAGACCTTCAAAGTTTCTACCTCTGGAAACGATTGCCGCTATTACATCAATCTGGGGCAACCTCATAGGTCTGAACGGGTTACTTTTGTTAAAAACCAACCTGGAATTCCTGTTTAGATTGCCTTAAATTCGTGTAAAATATGGTTAAGAGACATTATTCTCCTGGAAGAGGTAGGGTAAACATTCAGTCCCTCTGGAGACCCTTGAAGGTTTTGCCTCCATTAGCAATCGTTTCCAGACGGCCCCACGGGCGTTTGCCCGCCACCACAGATAAAAAGCGGGGATGAAGGGATTGGGGAAATTTCTCCAAATCAATCCCGCCCCCCCCGATCCCCGCTATTTGCAAAAGAGAAATTCAATGTTGTCATTTTCATTGCTGGGGAGAATTGCGATACTGAAAAACGGGGAAACGTTAACCCGTTTTCGCAGTCAGAAAGAGTCTGCGCTGCTGATCTACCTGGCTCACACGGGACAAGCCTGCCGGCGCGATTTTATTGCCGATTTGCTTTGGGAGACCAACTCAACCAAACAAGCGTTAAGCAATTTGCGCACTGTTCTGGCGCGTCTGCGTAAAAAGGTGGGCGACGCGCTGATCGTCACACGTCAGACGATTGCACTGGAGCCGGAAAGTCGGCGGCAGGTTGATTCGGCCCATTTGCTGCAAATTCTGGCGAGTATGGATGCTATCCAGTCGCTTGAAGAGGCGTCTGCCCTGCAAAACGCGCTCGGCGCTTATCGCGGCGAATTCCTTGAGGGATTTGACTTGCCGAACGCGCCTCGTTTTATGGCGTGGGTAACAACTACGCGGGCGCATATCCACCGTCAGGTCACGGCCGGTTACGATAGATTGGGGCAATACGCGCTGTCTACAGGCGATGTGGAAAACGGCTGCGCCGTCGCCCGCCGTTGGCTCCAGGTAGACGCGCTGAATGAAACGGCGCACACGCTGCTGCTGCGGCTGCTGCTGAAGGCGGGTAAAACGCGGGAAGCGATAACCCATTACAATCATTGCGCGGCGTTGCTGCAGGAAGAATTAGGTGTTTCTCCGCCCGTCGAGATGGCGGCCTTGATTGAACGCGCCCGGTTCCAACCGATTCGTCTGTCTCCTGCAACGGCCGTTCGCCACAATCTTCCATCACCCCACGACCAATTTTTCGGGCGAGAAGCCGCCCAGCAAGAAATCCACACCCGCCTCGACCAGCCCTGGTGCCGTCTCGTCACCATCACCGGGCAGGGAGGCGTGGGTAAAACGCGCTTGGTGACCGTCGTCGCCCGCAGCCGCCTCAGCCAATACCGGGATGGCGTCTGGCTGGTGGAACTGGCAGAGCTTGACCCCAACGACGACGATCTGGCGGAAGCGATTGCCGTAGAAATTGCCATCGCCCTTGATCTGCGATTAACCGGCGCGGCCAAACCGACCGAACAACTGCTTAACCATTTACAACATAAGCAGATGATGCTGGTGTTGGATAATTTTGAGCATGTGCTGGACGGGATGCAAATTGTGTTAGACATCGTGCAGCGGTGCGAGAATGTGCAAATCATTGTCACGGCGCGGGAGCCATTGGGAGTGCGGGCTGAATGGGTCGTTGCCCTGACCGGGCTAACCTATCCGGCCAATGACATGGATGAGCGTCTTTCTGACGCAGTGAAGTTGTTTGTGGCGCGGCGGGCACAGCATCAGCGAGGCGTTGTATCGGCTGTTGAGATGACGGCCGTTCAAGCAATTTGCCGCATGGTGCAAGGGCTGCCGCTGGCGATTGAGTTGGCGGCCGCTTTAACGCGCCGCGCCGCGCCCCAGGCCATTGCCGACAACTTGCGCGACAGCTTTGACGCGCTCGCCGCCCGGCTGCGCGATGTGCCGGAGCGCCATCGCAGCCTGAATGTTGTGTTTGAAATGTCTTGGCGCACCCTGACCCCGACCTTACAGCAAGATTTGGCCCGGCTGTCCATCTTTCGCGGCGGCTTTACGGAAACGGCCGCTGCCCAAATTGCCGCCGCCCTCCCTGATCAACTGGCCGCCCTGCGCGAAAAATCGCTGCTCGTCTTCCATGAGGCGACGGAACGCTATACGCTTCATCCCGTCATCCGCGCCTATGCCGCCCAAAAACGCGCCGCCAACGACCCTGTGCCGCAAGAACACGGCCGTTACTACCTTCAATTACTGGCCCAACACGCCGAATCGCTGCAAAAGGAGAAGCCGCGAGAATCCATGCGGGCGCTGGAGCCGGAAATTGGCAACATCCGCCGCGCCTGGCAGACGGGGCTGGGGCAGCGCTATCTGGCGCTGCTGTCGGCGGCGCTCACGCCGCTTTCCACCTATTACCAACTGCGCGGGCTGGCGCGGGAGGGAGCGGAGGTCATGCAAACAACCTTCCGCGCGGCCAAAAGTTGGGGCGACGAGGCGTGTCCTCTAGCCGTTCGCGCCGGTTTGGAGCGGGCGCGTTTCCAAAACCGGCTGGGGCAGTGCCAGACGGCCGTCCAGACAATCAAAACAGCGTTAAAATTGGCCGCCCAATGCGCCGATAGCTGGGCGCAAAGCATGGGGCGTATCTTGTGGGGGGAGGCGCTTTGGCGGCTGGGGGAGTATGATACGGCCGTAAACAAACTGACACAGGCGCTCAACATGGGCCGCGATCTCGACGACCTCCCGATTATCGGCTGGGGACATCACCACCTGGGCATC
>JANTHP010000087.1 GCA_024762395.1 Anaerolineae bacterium
GCTTGCCGGCGCTGTCCACCGCGCCGTCCAGACTGACCCAGTTGACGCTGGCGTTGTAGGAGAGGTCAACGGCCGTTGCCGCCCCCATTTCGGCCACCACTGCATTGATGATGTGCAGGTCTTTGATGACCGTCCCGCCCAACTGGGCAACGGATGTCTCAATATCGGACGCTGGGTCGCTTTTCTGGATGATGACGCGAACGGCCGTGTCCGGTTGTTCCGCCGCCATTGCCAGTAACGCGGGTTGGACAGCGGCTGCCACCTGCGTGTCGGCCGGCGCGGAGGTTAACATCAATACAAGGATGACAAGGGCGGCGAGTAGGACGGCCCCCATTCCTATTCTTTTTCGCTGCGATGTTGTGTTCATTGGTCTGCTCCTTGACATAGGTGCTACGATTATTATTTCTTGATATTGCTATCGGTTGATAGCAGAAGAGGGAAAGGTATTTGCTTTTTCCCATTTTTCTTTAAATTTAGGTGAGAATACTTACGATCATTTAACTCCCGGAAGTTCATGCGACCGTCAGTTATTACCTCCGGGAGGTTGAGGGGGACTAATCGTCCCAACTGACGCTGCCCCAATTGACCGATCCCCAGTTGACCGATCCCCAGTTGACCGATCCCCAATTGACGCTGCCCCAGTTCACTGATCCCCAATTGACGCTGCCCCAATTGACCGACCCCCAGTTAACGCTGCCCCAGTTGACCGATCCCCAATTCACGCTGCCCCAATTAACAGAGTCCCAATCTACTGCATCCCAATCAACAGAACCCCAATTAACAGAATCCCAATCAACATTTTCCCAGTCAATACTTTCGTCGCCATTTACGCTGGCCCAATAAGCGATGAGCGCCATTTTAGCCAATAATTCGTGGGGGACGACGCCGGCATTGGCTGATTCTGTGGTAGGCGTGGCAATAAGATCATAAACGTCCAGGTAGGGGTAAGCGGCTGGCATCAGGTAGCCGGATATGTAACCGCCGGTATTCATCAGCCGGTATTTCACCTGATCCGGTGTCAGATTCGGTTCGGCCTGGAGCAGCAAAGCCGCTGCGCCGCTGACCATCGGGGCCGACATGGAGGTGCCGCTGATGCGGAAGTAACCGCCCTGCGTGAACCGATCCGGGTGTTCGTTTTGCCACCAGGAGCTGGCCGCCAGGACGCTGATGATGTCTTGACCGGGCGCGACCACATCGGGTTTGACGAACCCGTCGCTGGTGGTTCCCCGGCTGGAGAAGGGAGCGACTGTATCATCGTATCGCTCTGGCGTCTCGCTTTCGTTGCTGGCGCCGACGGTGATGATGAAAGGGTCGTTGGCCGGAGCTGCATCAATCGAATCGAAGCCGGCGTCCATTGAGTAATTACCGGCTGAAGCGACGACGACGATGCCGTTGAACCACAAGATTTCGGCGGCGGCGTTCAACGGACTATCGTTATAGGATTGGCTTTGCGTGGAGTTGATGGATAGGTTGACCACGCGAATGTTGTAGGCGTCTTTGTTGTTCAATACCCATTCCAGCGCGTCTACGGTATCCGATTCGTAAGCCATGCCCTGATCGTCGCTGACTTTCAGGCCGATGAGGTTGACATCGGGGGCGATGCCGGTGTAGTAGCCGCCTGATTTAGCGCCGTTGCCGCCGATGATGCCGGCGACGTGTGTACCGTGTCCGTAGCTGTCGCGGTAGGTTGAGGCGTCGGCGTTGAAGGATTGGGTGGTCAGCACCCGCGATTGGAATTCGTCCGGATTGGCCGGGTCAATGGAGAAATCTTTATCGTAGGTAATGCCGCTGTCTATCACGGCGACGGTTACGCCGGCCCCGGTGTAGCCCATGTCCCATACCTGTCTGGCATTGGTTGTGTCTAGGTAGTAGTTGGGCTGTTGGGAGCTTACTACGCCGTCAAAGCTGATGCGGACGTTATCGATGTAAACGACGTCTACCAGGTCGTTGTCGGGGAAGCCGGTGGTGAAGCGCACGGCCGTTTCCGCTGAAATGTAGTCGGAAATATCATAACTGGCCGGGAAATAAGTCAGCGTGTTTGTGTACGGCCCTTGTATCTGGTCTAATTCTGTCCAGGTCAAGCCGCCATCGTTGGATACGGACACAGCGACATAATCCGATGATTCACAATACAGCAGCGCATAATCGAAGTTGAGTGTGGCATACGACGCACCAGACAAGTCGGCCGAACGCCAGGCGCTTAGATTGTTTTCCAGAAAACGCAGCCCCTGATTATCGCCCCAATGGATGATTTGAATGTCGCCGCTGTCGGCGCCGTCATTTTCGCCGATTTCTTGCCAGGCGCTGCTCCAATAGCGGGTTCCGCTGTTGTTGTAATACACATAGGGGATGGCTTCAAAATCATCGGCGACGAAGACATCGGTCATTTGCGGCGCGTACTCATAGTTGATTTGCAGGTTGTCTACATAGAAAATGTCCCGGCGGCCTAAGGCGTATGAGGTGACAAAGCGAATCATGGTGTCTTCGCCAGCGTAGGCGGAAATATCGTAGCTGGCAAGTTGGCTGGACGACATGTTAGCCGAGCCGGCGAACCGTTCCAGTTCAGTCCAGTAATAGCCACCGTCAGAGGAAATTTCTACCGTGACATAATCTCTGGAATTGTCGAAGGAACGGATGCGGTAGTCAAAACTCAGCGCAGCGGATGTGGCCCCGAAAAGATTGGCGGCCCGTTCCAAATACATGTTGTCGTCAGACAGACGCAGTGTGCCGTCGCTGATTTTGACGTAGCCACCGGTGGGGGAGCCATCGTCGAAGTATTCGGCCCAATCGCTGGCCCACAAGGCTGAGCCGTCGTTGTTATTATAGGCGGCCGTGTTGAAGTTGTCGCGAAGGGTGTAGGTGTCTACCTGGGAACGCATGACAGGCGCATCCAGACTGACCCAGCGTACACCGGTGTCTTGGGCCAGGGCAACGGCCGTTTCTGCTTTCATCTCAGCCACAATCCCATTAATCAGGGGCAGGTCTTTAATAACTGCGCCGCCTGACTGATTGATGAATGTTTTTATGTCGGATGCCGTATCCCCTTTTTGGATGATGACGCGCACGGCCATATCCGGTTGTTCCGCTGCCAGCGTCAGCAAGGCGGGTTGGGCGTTGGCCGCTGCCTGTGTATCGGCGGGGGCGGAAGCCAGCGTCAGGATGAGGGTAAGGAGAAGAACAAGCAAGATGACTCCCGCTCCCCTACTTTTTTGTTGCGATGTGGTATTCATTGGTCTGCTCCTTGATGTTAGTTGATAGCAAAAAAGGAAAAGGAATTAGCCTTTTCCCGCTTCTTTTTAGTGTATGTGAGAATAATTACAATATCTGTTACAGGCCAGGGCGGAGGGGTAGGAAATTGGTACTAGCGGGATGAAAAACGGCCGTTTGCCACTGTTTAGCGGAAACGGCCGTTTATCGTTCATGAATCGTATGCTGCGAGAATTAGAGTTCCCGCAGC
The DNA here is from genome assembly GCA_024762395.1 of Anaerolineae bacterium. Lineage (GTDB taxonomy): Bacteria > Chloroflexota > Anaerolineae > Promineifilales > Promineifilaceae > JACKCC01. Next base: position 3,458 of record JANTHP010000087.1, read on the forward strand.
TTTTTCTCAGGTGGGTATCGGGAATTCCAATTCCCGATACATCATGCTAATTCTAATCATCCCAACTGACGCTGCCCCAGTTTACCGAACCCCAATTGACGCTGCCCCAGTTTACCGAACCCCAGTTGACAGACCCCCAATTGACCGACCCCCAGTTAACGCTGCCCCAGGTTATGGGATCGTCGCCCGACCAGAGGAGCTGGCTGGCTTCGATGCCAGTGTTGGCCGATTCGACGGTGGCGCTGGAAACGGCCGCATACACATCCAGGTAGCCTGCGCCCGCCGCTCCTGGTTCCGGGCTGTCAAAAGGCCGCGCTGTCGCCATCAGTCGGTACTTCACCTGGTCGGGGTTTAAGTCCGGCTGGCTTTGGAGCAATAACGCCGCCGCGCCAGAGGTAACGGCCGTCGCCATCGAACTGCCGGACAGGCGAAAATAATCAGCGTTGTACGGGGATGGCGCCATGTGCGACGGGTGTTCACTGGGCCAACTGCTTTTTTCGGATAAGGCGGCGATGATGTCGTGCCCCGGCGCAACGATGTCCGGCTTGGCATGGCCGCTTTCGGTGAGGCCGTAGGCGGAGTAGGCAGCCAATTGATCGTCGTCGGGAACGGCCGTGCCCATTTCATCTGTCGCCCCAACGGTAATCACAAACGGGTCGTTGGCCGGCGGGTAAATATAGTCGCCGCCGCCGTTGTTCCCAGCCGACACAATAACGACAATTTTGTTAAACCAGAGAATCTCGACGGCCGCATCTAATGGACTGACGTGATACGATTCGGCTTCTGCGCTGTTGAGAGACAGATTGACGATTCGGATGTTGTACACATCCTTGTTTTCCAACACCCATTGCAAACCGGCGATGACGTCGGCGGTTGTGCTGGCGCCATGATTGTCGCTGACGCGAACGTCGAGCAAATTGACGCCGGGCGCAACCCCAGTGTAAAAGCCATCAGAGCGCGTTCCGTTGCCGCCAATGATCCCGGCAATGTGCGTGCCGTGCCCGTATTTGTCTTGATCCGTTCCACTGCCGCCAAACTGTTCGTCGGCCAGGATACGGGATTGAGGATCCGCCGCCGAGAGGTTGAAATCGGCGTGGTTGTTGTCAATGCCGCTGTCTACGACGGCCACCGTGACGCCCTGCCCTTCATCGCCCATCGCCCAAACCGGCCGCGCGTTGATCGTGTCTAAATAATAGTTGACTCCGGTTGATCCATTGTCAGGCGGCGGGCTGCCGGAATCGGTCGCAAATTCGATTTGCACGTTATCCACATAAAATTTATCTTTCTTGCCCAATTGGGCGGAACTGATGAAGCGAATGATAACGTCGCCGCCAGTGTAAGCGGCTAAATCGTAGCTGACGGCCGTCAGTTGTCTGTCATTGGCTTTACCGGTGAAGCGTCCCAGTTCCGTCCAGGTTGCCCCGCCGTCGGCCGAAACTTCAATGCTTACATAATCATCGGCATTGTCGAAAGATCGACGGAGATAGTCAAAGCGCAGCGTGGCCGATTCGGCTCCCGATAAATCAACCGCGCGTTGAATGCCCCGATTTTTATCGCTGATTAGCAGCGCGTCCCGGTCAATTTTTACCTTCCCCCTATTGGCTCGATCATCATCGTTGATTTCCGACCAATCGCCGGCCCAATCGGCCGTGCCGTCGTTGTTGTTGTACTGTTTGGCATTAAACTCATCGCGCACCGTTTCGGTTACGACTGAGGCGCTGATGAGCGTGGAGTCCAGGCTAACCCAGTTAACGCTGGCATCTTGAGCCAGGGTAACGGCCGTCTGCGCGCTCATCTCGGCAGTAAAGGCATTGATGATGGACAAATCTTGGGCGATAACGCCGTCCAGTTCGGCGGTGCGGGCTTCAGCCTGTCCCGATTCATCCGCTTTTTGGACGATGACGGTCACGCTTGCATCCGGCTGCCCCGCCGCCAGCGCCAGTAATGCGGGCTGAACGTTAGCCAATGCCTGTGTATCGGCGGGGGCCAGGGTCAGGATAAGAATGGTGAGGATGGCAAGCAGTACGGCTCCCAATCCAATGCTTTTTGGCGGTGATGATGGTTTCTTGGTCGGCATCGGCGCGCTCCTTTGATGTTCTTTGATAGCAAAAAGGGAAAAGGAATTTGCCTTTTCCTGCTTCTTTTTAGTTTAGGTGATAATAATTAAAACTTACGTTACGGTTGGGGTAGTCGATATAGGAAATGAGTCCTAGTGGTATGAAAAAACGGCCGTTTCACATTTTGTTGGTGGAAACGGCCGTTTGTCGTTTATGAATCGTATGCTGCAGGAATTGGAATTCCCGCAACTTCTTCTCAGGTGTGTATCGGGAATTGGAATTCCCGATACACCATCCCAATTCTAATCATCCAAACTGACGCTGCCCCAATTAACAGACCCCCAATTAACGCTGCCCCAGTTGACAGACCCCCAATTGACGCTGCCCCAATTGACAGACCCCCAATTGACACTGCCCCAATTGACAGACCCCCAATTGACACTGCCCCAATTGACAGACCCCCAGTTCACCGAACCCCAATTGACTGAGTTCCAATCAACCGCGTCCCAGTCCACAGCATCCCAGTTGACGGCATCCCAATCTACCGCGCTCCAATCAATGTTTTCGTCGCCGTTGGCGCTGGCCCAGTAGGCGATGAGGGCCATCTTGGCCAGCAGCATGTTGGGAACAACGTCCTGGTTAGCCGATTCGGTTGTGGGAGTGGTGACGGCATCATAAACATCCAGGTAGGGATAATCGCCAAAGAGTATTGTCTCGATGGTATCGCCGGTATGAGTCAGACGGTATTTTACCTGATCCGGCGTCAGGTCTGGCTCGCTTTGTAATAGCAGCGCGACCGCGCCAGTAACCATTGGCGCAGCCATTGAGCTTCCGCTGGCGCGGAAATAGATATTCTCGACAAAGCGGTCTGGATAATCATTACGCCACCAGGATTTGTCGGACAATGTGGCGACGATGTCTGTACCAGGAGCGACGATATCTGGCTTGGTATAGCCATCCATCGTTGTGCCTCTGGATGAGTACAACGCCATATAATCATCACCACGATCCGAGTTTCCTTGTTCATCGCTGGCCCCAACCGTAATAATGTACGGATCATTGGCCGGCGCGGCGTTGATGGTATCGTAGTAGCCATTGTCCCAGTTACCGGCCGAAGCGACAACAACAATGTCATTGAGCCACAATATCTCGACGGCCGCATTCATTGGGCTGTCATGATAGGATTGCTCAACGGTAGAGTTAATAGACAAATTGACGACGCGGATGTTGTAGACCGGTTCATACATCGTGCCCTTGAGATCGTAAATCCATTGCAGCGCGGCCACCACGTCTGATTCATAGGCCATGCCGTTATCATCGCACACTTTGAGGCTGAGTAGTTTGGCGTGGGGCGCGATCCCTTTGTAGAAGCCATCCGATTTCGCTCCCATCCCGGCGGCAATACCGGCGATGTGGGTGCCGTGTCCATACGTGTCAATGGCGATGCTGGAATCCATATTGAAGGAGACATTGGTCATCAGGCGGGAACTGGCGCTGCTGAAATCGTCATCCTCTTTCTTGAAATCATTGTCCGGAGCTATACCGCTGTCAATGATGGCGATACCGATGGCGTCGCCCTTGATGCCCATATCCCAAACGGCCGGGACGTTCAAGGTGTCCAGGTAATAGTTGGGCGGCATGGGCATGTCTGGCGCATTGAATTCGATGGTGGTTTTGTAAACGTAGGCATAGTCAGCGTCATAGTTACCAGCGTCGTTAAAGTTACTGATGAAGCGAACGGCCGTTTCTGCCCCAATGAAAGGTGAGATGTTGTAAGCGGCGGAAATAAAGTCAGAATCGCTGACACCGCCGTAAAAGCGGTCAGCCTCGAACCAGGTCACGCCGCCGTCATTGGAAAGTTCAACTGCCAGATAGTCCTCCGCTTCCATCGCCATCCGTTTGTATTGGAAGGTTAGCTTTGCGGCCGTTGCGCCAGACAAATCGGCCGTGCGCCAGATGCCATGCGCCGAATTCCAATCCGTGCCGTTTTCCGTGATCAAGTGGCGCTTCAAACCATCGACACTGCCCACGTACACATCGCCGCTGGCGGGGAGATCGTCGTCCCCTATTTCCATCCAGGGGGAACTCCAGTTACGGGAACCGCTGTTGTATTTGTAAGTGTACTCAACGTAGGTGTAGAGGTCGTCTTGAACGTCGTGATTCAACTCAATGCCGTCTAATTCTTCCAGGCCGGGCAGGTCGGAAGCGGGTGGCGGTGGTGGTGGCGGCGGTTCAGAATCCGACCAGGTGTAAGCGATTTCGAGATTATCCACATACAGATAATCGTAATTGCTCATGTAATCGGAGGTGGCAAAGCGGATGACGGTTTCACTGGTAGCAAAAGCGACGATGTTGTAGCTAGCTGACGACAGGCTGCTGGAACTGGCTGGCCCGACGAAACTGTCAAGTTTTGTCCAAGAAGAGCCGCCATCAGCGGAAATTTCCAGGTCGATGAAATCGGTTGACCGATCCAGGCTGTAGGGACGGTAGTCAAATGTGAGTACGGCCGTTTCCGCTCCCGATAAATCAACCGCCCGTTCAATAGCGCGGCGATCATCCCTAATTCTAAGCTGGCTGTTGTAAATGCGTAAGTCGCCGGAGCCAGGGCCGTCGCTTTCGCCCATTTCTATCCAGTCGCCAGTCCAGTTTACGATACCGTCGTTGTTGCCGAATGAAACGCTGTTGAATTCATCGCGCACTATCTCGGTCATGACTGAGGCGCTGAGAACTTTTGCATCCAGGCTGACCCATTTAACGCTGGCATCCAGCGTTAGTTCAGCAGCGGCAACGGCCGTCATCTCCGCCGCAAAGCCGTTGATGAGGTGTAAATCTTTTGTAACAACGCCGCCTAGTTCGGCGACCCGCGCTTCGGCCGGCGCCGATTCATCTGCTTTTTGCACGATGACGGCAACCGTTGCACCCGGCTGTTCAGCCGCCATCGCTAAAAGTTCCGGCTGGGCGTTGGCCGCCGCTTGTATTTCTATCGGCGCGGAGGCCACTGCCCCGGAGGCCTCTGTCCCAGAGGCCAGGGTGAGGATAAGAATGGCAAGAACGACGAGCAGCGTGGCTCCCAGTCCAATGCTTTTTAGCTGTAATGTGTTGTTTTTTGCGGGCATCGGTTTGCTCCTTGATGTTAACTGAATGCAAAAAAGGAAAAGGAATTGGCCTTTTCCCGCTTTTTTTTAGTGTATGTGAGAATAATTACAATATCTGTTACAGGTCAGGGCGGGGGAGTAGGAAAATAGTACTAATGGGATGGAAAAACGGCCGTTTGCCGCTGCTTAGCGGAAACGGCCGTTTGTCGTTTATGAATTGTATGCTGCGGGAATTGGAATTCCCGCAGCTTCTTCTCAGGTGGGTATCGGGAATTTCAATTCCCGATACATCATCCAAAGTTCTAATCATCCCAACTGACGCTGCCCCAATTAACAGACCCCCAATTGACGCTGCCCCAGTTGACAGACCCCCAATTGACGGAACCCCAATTAACGCTGCCCCAATTGACAGACCCCCAGTTGACGCTGCCCCAGTTGACAGACCCCCAATTGACGCTGCCCCAATTAACGCTGCCCCAGTTGACGGAACCCCAGTTAACGGAACCCCAATTGACGCTGCCCCAGTTGACGGAACTCCAATCAACATTCTCCCAATCAATGTCGTCGCCGCCATTTTCGCTGGCCCAGTAAGCGATGAGGGCCATTTTAGCCAACAGCATGTGCGGCGGCGTGTCGGGAACGGCCGCTTCCATTGATTCATTTTGCACGGCTGCATACACGTCCAGGTAGCCGGCGCCCGATCTTTGAGCGTCATAACCGGGCCAATCGGTGCGGGCGGTGGACATCAGGCGATACTTCACCTGATCTGGCGTCAAGTATGGTTCGTCGCTCAGCAGCAGGGCGGCGGCTCCGGCGACGACGGCCGAGGACATGGATGTGCCCGACATGCGGAAGTAGGTTGTGCCGTCCACGGCGTGGCTGGGATGGTCTATGACCAGATTGGCGTCGTCGCTGGCCAGCGCGGCGATGATGTCCCGCCCCGGCGCGACCAGGTCGGGCTTGGTAACGCCTTCCTCGGTTGTGCCGTAGGCGGAGAAGACGGAGACAGCATCATCGTTGATGACGGCCGTTCCCTGCGTATCTGTCGAGCCGACCGTAATGACATAGGGGTCGTTGGCCGGCGGGTAGAGGACGCCGTTGTTATCGGCCCCATTGTTCCCGGCCGAGACGACGACAACCACATTATTCAACCACAGGATTTCCAAAGCGGCCGTTAAGGGGCTGTCATTATAGGAATCGGCTTCGGCGCTGTTGAGCGAGAGGTTGACAACGCGGATATTGTACTTTTCCCGGTTGTCGTTAATCCATTCCAATCCCTCGACCACATCCGACATCGAGCCGTAGCCATAATCATCCATCACTTTAACGTCAATGAAGTTGACTTTAGGCGCGACGCCCATATAGCCGCCGTCAGAATCCGTCCCATTGCCGCCGATGATGCCGGCGACGTGGGTGCCGTGCCCGTAATAATCATCGGGAACGATGGGCGTTCCGCTGGTGTAATGATGTTGTTTAATGATGCGGCTCTTGCCAATACCTGCGAAGTCGAGATCGTCGTGGTTGGCGATGCCGCTGTCCACGACAGCCACGGTGATGCTTTGCCCCTGGATGTCATCTGCCCACAGCTTGTCGGCGCCGATGGCCTGTATGAAGGGGCTGGCCAGATTGGCGGTATCAATGCAATCCATGCAGCGCTGGCTTTCATCCGGCCCCATCTCTGTTCTGGACCCATACGGATAGCTGTCGGTGGTAATCCACAACTTATCCAGCACAACACCGTCTTCGCGCATCCAGACATTGATGGTATAGATGCCCGGTTCAGGGATGGAAATCGTTACGTCTTCGCCGTCGTTGTAATTGCTCCAGCGGAAATAATCCTTGAATCCGGTAAATCCATACCCCCGAGCGGTGACGACATTGCCGTTGAGACCGACATGGACGGAGTCGTCTTTGTTGCTGCCGTTTGGCTTGAGGCCGCGCAGGTGAACATAGTAGACGCCGGGGTCGGCAAAGGCGACTTGATATTGCAGTTCCGGGCCGGTGGTGTTCAGGCCGGTGTTAGTGCCGTCGTTGGGCAGCGCTTGCAGGGCGGTGTCGCCGCTGAAATTGCTGAACGCGGTAGTTTTTTGCCACAGGTCGCCCGTCGCGCCGACGATTTGTTGGTGATAATGTTCGGCTTCGATGACAACCTGGCCGTCTTGTTCCTGGAAGGGGGTTGAGGGGAGCGCGGCCGTTGTGTAGGCAATTTGCACATTATCAATATAAAGATGATGGTAGCTGAACCCTTCGGCCAGCCGGAAGCGAATTTGTGTGTTCTCGCCGGTGTACGGCGTCAAATCCACAGTTTCGCCAAAGACCAACGCCTCTGTTGCATAGGTTTTTAGAGTCGTCCAGTTGCGGCCACCGTCCGGCGATACGTCCAGCGCATAGGTCACGCCGTCGTGGTCTACGCGGTAATCGAATGTGAGCGTTGCCGTCAGGGCCTGGCCTAAATCCACGCCGCGTTGGATGGCGTTGCCGACGCCGCCATCGCCATCAAACTCAATGCACTGGCTGCTGGGATCGGGGCAGTTCTCTACTTCAACGGTGATGTTATCGTAGTGTGGATTTGTGTTGTCCTGCGCTTCCATCCAATCGGTGCGCCAGTTCACATCCCCCCGGTTATTGCTGTAGGAAACGGTGTCGAATTGGTCGCGGACGTAATGGGTGTCGCCGGCAGCCGTCGTGTAGGTTATTTGTAGGTCGTCAATGCGGAAATGGACGCCCCAGTCTCCATTTACGAGCCGGAAACGAATGCGGGCCTCGCCTGTCATGAAGGCGGACAGGTCAACGGTTTCGTCCCAAACGCGCTCTTCGGTGGAGTAAGATCGTAATGTGACCCAGTTACGGCCGTCATTCGGAGACGCTTCCAAAATATACGTGGCGTCATTGCTGTCCAGGCGATAATCAAACGTCAGAGTGGCCGAAACGGCGTCGCTCAGGTCAACGCCGCGCTCAATAGCGGCATCGGTCCCGGCGTCGCCATCAAACTCAAGGCACTGTTCGCCGTCCCAGGGGCAGTAATCCGCTTCAACAGTAATTTCGCCCATGCCAGGCTCGCTGTTTTCGCCTGTTTCCATCCAATCGTCCAGCCAATAGTCGCTGCCGTCGTTGTTGTAATAGGTATCGTTATCAAAGCGATCGGCAACCGTTTCGCTGTAGGTGTTGTCCTCGAAAACCAATTCTAGCTTATCCAGGCGGGTTCCGTCTTCGCGCTGGTAAATGGTAACGATCTGGTCGCCGGCTGGCAGGTAAACCGTCAGCGGCTCGCCGGATGTTTCGCCGGTATATTCATCCCGGTAGTAATTGTCTGTGTAGGTATACCAGGTAAATGAACCTGCCGGTTCGCCGTTGGCTTGCACATAAAAAGAATCACTGGCAACATCGGGCGCGTAGACCCAGCCTCTGATCAGGTAAGCGCCAGGGGCGGGGATGTGGAAGCAAAAGTCGGCCCGGTTGTCATTTTCAGGGCCATTCATTAAATTGCCGATGCCTTGTGGGGCGTAAATGAACTGGTTGCCGCTGGCGGCCGAATCAGTCCCTACGGTGAAGTTGCCATACAGCGCGGCCGATTCCGCTTCTTGCAGCAAGCCGCCGCATTGGCTGTTTCCGTTAGCTTCATGTGTGCTTGGCGAACCGAGGCCGGGGGAAAGGGTCAACGCAGCGGCGCGGGGGTTGATTAACGCGGGCTGGGGTTGGGGGGTGTATGTAATTTGTACAGAGTCCAGGTAGAAGCGCGCCCGGTCGGTAAAGCCTTTAACGCTAAGAAAGCGAATGGCTGTACTGCTGGCAAGATAGCGGCTGATGTCGTACTGGCTTTGGCTGATATCGGTGTCGGTTGCCGGTCCGGTCAGGCGTTCCAGCGTTCTCCATTTTGCGCCGCCGTCAGTTGATATTTGAACGAAAATGGTGTCGGCGTCGGTAAAGTTTTTGCGCCGGTAAGCGATGCTAAGCGCAGCTGAACTGGCGGAAGACAAATCAATGGCGCTTTGGATACCTTTGCCGTCATTTTGAATGCGCACGCCCTGGTGAGCGCCGTTTAGAAAGTTGGTGACGCCCACATCCCCGGCGTCCAACCCGTCAAATTCGCCAATTTCGCGCCAAGCTCCAGGCCAACTGCTGTTGATGGCGGCGTCGAAATCTTCGCGTATGATGACGGTATCCTCACTGTCGCTAACCTGGATCATGGGCGCGTCCAGAGCAACCTGGTAGACGCCGGGCATTTGGGCCAGCGCCGGGATGGCTTTGGCGGGCAGCCGGGCGGCAAAACCGCCGATAAGGGATAGCTGTTTGGTCACAACGCCGCCCAACTCAGCAACTTGCTCTTCGATCCGCGTTGAATCGGTTGTTTTTCGGACGATGACGGCAACGGCCGTGTCCGGTTGCTCCGCAGCCATTGTCAACAGCGACGGCTGGACGTTTGTCAATGCCAACGTATCGGCCGGAGCAGGGGCCAGCGTTAATGTAAGGAAGAGGAAGACCGCAAGTAAGACGGCTCCCAATCCAATACTGGTCCGTTTGGGTGGTGTGTTTTTGGCGGGCATTAGTTTGCTCCTTGATGTGATTTTGATAGCCAAAAAGGAAAAGGAATTGGCCTTTTCCTGCTTCTTATTAGTGTATGCGGGAATAATTACAATTTTCGTTACAAGCGGTGCGGGGAGGATAGGAAAATAGTCCTATGGGGATAAAAAATGAGGAATCTATCTGAGATCCCTCATCGCAGCGACTTAATTTTGTTTCCTGGCGGTTTGTCGGGAAAAATTTTGGGAGGTAGATGACGTAGATTTACGTAAACTTTTTGATGTTTTTACCCCAAAATCTGCGTTATCACTATTAATTCTTCGGTGTTGCCCAGAGTAAGCCTGCGTCCCATTCTTAACTTCCCTGACAGCTTGCTAATCGTCTTAATTGATGGCCGGTAATGCAAATGAGAAACAAGTTCCTTCGCCCACCTGGGAATCCACATGAATGGTGGAGCCGTGCGCTTCCACAATGCTGCGGGCCAGGGCCAAACCCAGGCCGGTTCCACCGTAGCTGCGGGTGGTGGAGCCGTCGAGTTGGTGGAATGGCTCAAAAATCTCATCAATCCGATTTTGCGGGATACCGATGCCGGTGTCGGTGACTTTGACGGCGACATCTCCTTTGAGCGGCGCGGTCTCGATGCGTACTTGACCGCCGGGTGGGGTGAATTTGATGGCGTTGTCCAAGAACTGCTCGACGACCCAGGTGATTTTTTTGTTGTCGGCGATGACTTTGGGGATGCGGGGGTATAGTTGGTTGTTGAGGGTGATTTTGCTGGCAGAAGCCTTAGGTTGGGTGTGGGTGACGGCCGTTTTCACCGGTAAGTCCAGCGTAATCGGCGCCATATCTAACGGCAAGTCCCCATTGGCGGCAGCCGAGAAATGCAGTAAATTCTCGATTAGACTTTGTAACTGATCGCTGGCCCCCAACATGGATTTTAACGCTTTGGTTTGCTGCTCTGTCAATTCGCCCAATGTGCCATTGTTCATCAATTCCAAATAACCGCCCAAAAGATGCATCGGTGTACGCAGCTCATGAGAGATGTTGGAAATAAAATTCAATTTAAGATCGTTAAGTTCTGTTAGCTTGACCAGGGCGTTTTGCAACTGAGCTGTGCGCTGCTGTACCTGATTTTCAAGTTCCCGGTTGCTGTGTGTTAACGCTTCTTGTAATTGAAAAATATGTTGGGTAACAACATGATCCAGGGCATCCTGCGTGATTAACTGCATCTCGATTAACAATTGACCGATGAGAATTTGTTCGCCTTGTTGGGCGCGTTCTTTCTGGATATGCAGGGCACGATGCAAATCAACCCTTGATAGAAATCCTTGTTCGACTAATTTGTCGCCCAGGCGCGTAACCAGCATTTCCGGCGCAGCGGGGCGATTGGAGAACAGCGGCGTAGTGGACATGGCGCGTTCGGCAATGACGGCTGCAATTGCTAAATCGGAATGGCAATGGGGGCATGTCCGTTCGTCACGCGATACCAGTTGGCTGCAATTGGGACAAGGAATGACTTTGGTTTTTAGATTTAACATTGTGTTCACCTGTGTTCTTGAACGGTAAATTACTATCTTAAACATAGCCAAGAAGTGTTACAATTTCCGTTACAATTCACGGTATTTACATGGGAAAAAGGTACTGATGAGGCGGGCGAAATAGGAGATCGGTACTGAAAATGAGTTGAGAAAAGTGCGTGTTTCGGGAATTGGAATTCCCGAAACGTTGAGCCAAGTATCGGGAATTCCAATTCCCGATACATCAACTGAGATG
>JANTHP010000088.1 GCA_024762395.1 Anaerolineae bacterium
ATTGGAATTCCCGATACTTGGCTCAACGTTTCGGGAATTCCAATTCCCGAAACACGCACTTTTCTCAACTCATTTGAAATGCACCCTTTGCCAAATCACGCTACGGGAATGGCTCCTGCGTCCATTGCAGCCCGTTGACGGCGACGTTATTGACACGCAGTTCCCAATGCAGGTGAGGGCCGGTGGAAAGGCCGGTTCCGCCGCCATCGGCGATGATTTGTCCTGCTTCTACCGTGTCGCCAACTTCAGCGCGGAAGGCATCTAAATGGAAGTAGGCGGACATGACGCCCCAACCGTGATCAATGACCATGATGTTACCATGCAAGGCCATTTTATCGGCGTAAACGACAACGCCGTTGGCCGGAGCCAGGATGGGGGTGCCGATGCCGCCGCTAAAGTCCACGCCGGTATGGAAAATCTCAAAGGGGCCGCCGTTGTAGGAGCGGGCGTCGCCATATCCGGCGGTGACGGTGGTGGTGACAGGAACCTGGAAGAGGCCGTCCCAATAGCGTGTTTCGTTGAATTGGGAGTAGATGGTTCCCAACAAGGCGTCTTCGCTGGCGCGGATTTCCGGCGCGAGCAGATGGCTTAATGAATCGGGAACGACGATGTATTGCTGCCCGTAGCCGCCGGAATGGACGCGCAACTGCTGGCGGAGGAGCGGCCAGGGGCGGCTGCCGCTGCCCATGAGTTCCAGGGTGTAGATTCCGGGTTCGGTGAAGGCGTCTAACCCGACGAGGGCGACGAAACCATCTTCGTAAGGGGCAAAATGGAGGGTTTGGCCCGCTAATCGGCCGGTTGGCGCGCCGTCGAGCAGGTTTTTGACGAAGATGCTGATGGTGGAGCCTTGAATGATGGGTAACGGCCGTATTCTCACATCTATCCATTCTCCCGGCAAAAAGCGATAGGGGTCTTTGCTGGGAATGCGGAGACGTTGGCCGGGGTAAACGTAATCCGTGATGCGTAATCCGTTGGCAGAAGCCAATTCGGATATGGAAAGCCCGTAGCGGGCGGCGATGACGAGTAAGCCTTCGTTTTGGGCGACGATGTGGGGCGTGCCCGTGACGGGGCGGGGCGATGCGGAGCCGGTACGGCTGACGACGGAGATGGGGGCGCCGGCGACGAGGGTCGGGTTGGGTGTAATGAGGTGGTTGGCGCGGGCAACGGCCGTTACCGTTGTGTTAAATTTGGCCGCAATCTCAGCCAGCGTGTCCCCCGCCTGGATGGTGTAGACGGCGGCAACCTCCGCTCCGGCGCGGCCAGGGATAAGCAGTTCCTGCCCCACGTATAGCAGCGCGTCGGCTGTTAGATTGTTAGCTGTTTGCAGTTCCTCAATTGTCACGCCAAAGTTTGTGGCGATGATGGTCAGGTTTTCGCCTTCTTGTACGGTGTGGATGTAGGGGATGGGGGAAACGGCCGTTTCCCCTGCTGGTTCTGGCGTAGAAGCGCCATCCTGCGCCTGGGCCGGCAGCCAAACAAAAGCCAGAGCCAAGCCGATTATGGCGGTCACTATAAAAATATGCAGCCGTGTAAAGCTTGCTTGGTAGGCGTTTCGGATGTTTTTAGATAATTGTTGCAGTAGGTTATCTTCACGTTTCACGTTTTACGTTTCGCTCTCCTCAAACTGAATCCGGTCGCCAATTTCTACCTGGTCCAATAAGGCGGGATGCAGTTCGATGACGTAGCGGGCCGGGGATTGGGGCGCATAGGAAAGCCGCCAGGGTTTGGCTAATACTTTATCCACTACTTTGCCCGCATTGTTGACCCAGATGACGCCTAAATCGAAAGCAACAAACAGCATGTGAATGGAGGTTGCTATCCGGCTGTCGCTTTTTTCTACCAGAACCAGCCCATCATCTTCGGCCAGATGGCGGCGAAAGGTGAAACCGCGTAGTTTGCTGCCGAAATTGTCGCACCATTTGGCGCGTTGGAGGAGGAGACGGCCGTCTTCTCCCACTGTGATTTGCCGATATGTTGTCATAGCAGGAAGTATAGTTGAAGATGAACGGGTGACAAGGTAAGGAAATGAGGGGATGAGGAGGTGAAGAGGTGATTGTCACCTCTTCACCCCTTCACCCTTTCACCCTTTCACCTCCTCACTCCCGCGCCGGGCGCGCAGTTCGTCGTAAATGGCCTGCGCCTGGGGGAAGTGAAAGCGGAATGGCTTGCGCCAGAATTCGGCCAGATGGCGGTTGCCGGTTTGTTGTTCGTAGATGAGGGCTTGCAGGAACATGTCTAGTTTGTCGGCGTCGTGGACGAGACGGGCAACGGCCGTTTCCCCTGCATGTAACTCTTCCCACAAATCCATCCAATCAGCAGCAAACGGCACATCATCCAAAATTTCGTTCATGGCGCGCCGTTCGACGGCCGTTTTCACGCCATCCGGCAAAAATCGCCAGGCGGGAGAAGGAATATCTGTCGTCAGCCCTTCCGGCAAATCATGCAGCGCCGCCATTGCCAAAACGCGCTCGGCGGCAAAAGGCTCATCAATCAACTGCATCAATACCATTGCTGTAAAAACGACGCCAAAGCTGTGGGCGGCGACATCTTCCGCGTTGGGGACGCCGCGCTGCACCCAGCCGGTGCGGGCGGTGCGTTTGAGTTGGCTGCCGTGTGTGAGTAGCGTGATGACGGCCGTTACATCCATAAGCGCTCCTTTTAGACCTGCGAGGTTTGATAAGTGTTTGGTTACACAGAGATTCACAGAGAAATCACGGAGATTCACAGAGAAAAAAGAGAAAAACGCCCTGTTCTCCGTGTAACTCTGTGTATTCTCCGTGTAACCCTGTGTTCCATCTGAACAGATACCACTCAAAGTACGTGTGACTGCGTACTGGTCTGAATCATATCATGAAAAATGAAGCGGCATTACTGAAAATTCATTTAGTTGTGTTATTATTTCTCCATGACAATAATTGTTCTGGTACGGCATGGCGAAAATGATTGGGTAAAAAAACATCGTCTGGCCGGCCGTATTCCTGGGGTTCACTTGAACGAAAATGGACAAAAACAGGCCCAGGCGGCCGCAGAACGATTGGCGCATTTGCCGGTAACGGCCGTCTACAGCAGCCCTGTCACTCGTTGTATGGAAACGGCCGAACATATCGCCCAATCCCACAAACTCGGCATCATCCAGACAGACGCATTGAGCGAAGTACAATACGGTCAGTGGGAAGGCAAAAAAATAAAGAAACTGGCCCAAAAGAAACGCTGGTTTACCGTCCAATTCTTCCCCAGCCGGATGCAGTTTCCCGATGGTGAAGGATTATTGGCAGTCCAATATCGCAGTATTCAAGCGCTAGAAGCCTTGAGTGAGAAACACCCCGAAGAAACCGTCATTGTCGTATCACACGCTGACCTGATTAAACTCATTCTAGCCCATTATTTGGGCGTACACATTGACCTTTTTCAACGCATTGTCATCTCGCCCGCCTCCATTAGCGTCCTAAAACTAGACAAACGCGGCGGCGTGCGCATTTTGCGTCTAAATGATAACGGCCCATTACAGCCGCCATCGCAGCCAGAGCCATCACAGCCAGATACGAGGATATAAAAGTTTATGACCCGTCACATTGAACTGAATCCTGTTTCCCACCTGACAATCGGGACGGTTGGCCCGCCCGGCCAGCGCGTTTTCTACATGCAAGGCAGCCAGGGAACACAAACCATCTCATTGCGCCTGGAAAAAGAACAAGCCCGCATGTTGGCCGACAGTTTTGAAGCGCTGCTGGCTGAATTAG
This sequence comes from Anaerolineae bacterium, assembly GCA_024762395.1. GTDB lineage: Bacteria > Chloroflexota > Anaerolineae > Promineifilales > Promineifilaceae > JACKCC01. The sequence goes on from JANTHP010000088.1 coordinate 3,741, forward strand.
CGCAAGACCATCCGCCAGATGCGCGTGCCTCTAAGCAAGAACCTATCTGGAAAGATATGCGGTTACGCGAACCGGTGGAAGACCTTTTTCGGATCGGCAATATGGGGCTGGGATACAATGAGGGAACGGGACAGGTTGTACTGGTCGCTTATGAATTGGTCGAGGAAGGGGAAGAACCCAATGTTGTCAGTTTTTGGACAACCCGCGACCACATTCAAACGTTGATTAAACACACCAGAGAGGTAGTAAGCGCTGGACGGCCGATCTGCGGCAATTGTGGCCAGCCGATTGATCCTGAAGGTCATTTTTGCCCTAACCGGAATGGGCATACGCATTAAGCAGGCGGGTTTGTGAGCGGCGAGTAACATTCACCAATGCTCACACACTCGCCACCTTGCAACCCCGCCACCTTGCCACCTTGCCACCTTGCAACCTTGCTCTATGAATGAAGCATCTGCAGACAGCATCCTCCAATTGCTAAAAACAGGCAGCATGGAGATTGAAGGGGCGCTGCCCTGGAGTTCCAATTATTCTTTTCTGGCGCGGATACAGGGAACGCAGCCTGATCGAGAATTGCTGGCTGTTTACAAACCGCGACGAGGGGAACGGCCGTTATGGGATTTTGCCTCAGGGACATTATGTCAGCGCGAGGTTGCCGCCTACCGCGTTAGCCAGGCGCTTGGCTGGAATCTGATCCCGCCCACCGTCTTACGCCAGGGGCCGCACGGCCTGGGGGCCGTTCAACTGTTCGTCAAGCATAATCCCGAATGCCATTACTTCACAATTGAAGGTCAACCCATCTTTCAACACGCTCTCCAGCAGATCGTGCTGCTCGACATCATCATCAACAACGCCGATCGCAAAGGCGGTCACATCCTGCTGCAGGAAGAAGACACCGACTCGCAGGCAAAGCGGCTGTGGGCCATTGATCATGGCGTCTGTTTTCATACCGAATACAAACTGCGCACCGTCGTTTGGGAATTTGCCGGCATGCCAATTCCACCTGATTTACTCATTGATTTAGCAAAATTTCAGGCCAAAATGCACGCTTCAGCCTATTCTGTTCTGCAAAAATTATTGAATAGCGCAGAATTACTAGCCCTGGACAGGCGAATCGATCGTATAATACAATCACAAACATTTATCCAGCCCGGCCCAGGGCGTCATTATCCTTGGCCACCTGTTTAGCGGATTTTAATCATGGCTCATAAAATTCTAGCAGTTGACGATCATCCGGAAACGCTTGACATTGTCGTTTTAACATTAGAACGGCATGGTTACCAGGTTATTAGCTCTTTATCTCCCATCAAAGCGCTGCAATTGGCGCAGGAAGAACTGCCGGATTTGATTCTGTTGGATGTCAACATGCCGGATATGGATGGGCTGGAAGTATGCCGTCGCCTGCGTGCGCTGCCCAGGTTGGCTAATGTTCCCATCATCATGTTCACGGCCGAGGATGAACCCTACCAAAAACTGGCCGGATTTGATGCCGGAGCCGATGATTATCTGACTAAACCCACAGACCCGGATGAGATGTTAGCCCGCATTGAGGCGATTTTAGGTGGCACAGACGAGAACGAGTCTGGGCGGTTCGATGTAGAGCCGACTTCTTATTCAGACAAGACGGTTGTCATGCCGTCGGACAGAATTGAAATGCCAGCAGCCGCACCGGACGGCAAACTAGTCGCGGTTGTGGGTGTACGGGGCGGCAGCGGCGCAACGTTAACTGCTATCAATTTGGCCGCCGGCATGGCCTGGCGAAGCTATCCTACCACGGTGGTCGATCTGGATATGATGCAAGGCCATATTTCCATGTACTTGAATCAACAGGTGTCTGGCGGCATGAATACGCTGGCTGATTTACCTGAAGAGGAGATTGGTCAGTGGCTGCCGCAGCAGTTGATCAGGTTGAGCCAGCATTTGCAGTTGTTATTGACGCAGCCGAACCAAGACGGCCGTTTTCCCCTTCTCTCCAGCTCGCAAACGGACGCCATACTGGACAATCTCCTGCAATCCGGCCAAAATGTCGTCGTTGATTTAGGACGCAGTCCAACCGACGCCCAACGCCAGGTTCTGGAACGCGCGGATCAGGTACTGGTGTGTTTTCCTCCTGAACGCATCGCCCTTTCCGCCGCCAGACAGCTTTTAAATCATTTTCAGAATACCCTGCCGCCGTTTACGACCATAAACGCCATCATTTTTGACGTGGGCGACCAGATGTCTCTGCCGCGCAAAGCGGTAGAAACTTATTTAGCCCATTCGATAACGGCCGTTATTTCCATATCTCCCAAAGAACTCACCCAGGCTGTCAACAAAGGCGCCATTCTTGTAAACGCTTTTGCGCAGGGAAAAACGGCCAAACAATTTTATCAATTAGCCAAGCAGCTTATTAGCCATCACTAAAAGGCCTGCGAGGTTTCAGAATCGCACAGGTCTAGAGATTTTTTTCGTGACAAATACTGACGGCTTAATCGCGCAAGCCATAGCGTTACTGGAACAATCCAAACACACAGTCGCCCTTACCGGCGCCGGCATCAGCACGCCATCCGGCATCCCCGATTTCCGCAGCCCTCATTCAGGGCTTTGGGAAAAATATGACCCGATGGAAGTCGCATCCTTTTACGGCTTCAAGCGTAATCCGCAAAATTTTTACGACTGGCTTCACCCCCTGCTGACACAAATGTTGGATGCGAAACCCAATGCCGCCCATCTGGCATTAACCCAGTTAGAAACGTACGGCCCGCTCAAATCCATCATCACCCAGAACATTGACACATTGCACATCAAAGCCGGAAGCAAAAACGTGCATGAAATACACGGCCATATACGAGAAGCGACCTGCATCCGCTGCTATGAAGTGTATACGGCCGAAATGGCGTTAAGCAATTTCCTGGCAACTGGCGAGACGCCCCACTGCCCTGCGTGCGGCGGCGTGCTAAAACCCAATGTCATTTTGTTTGGCGAACTGCTGCCCGTGACGGTTTTGAATCAATCTCGGCTGCAATCTCGCCGCTGCGACTTGATGCTGGTTGTCGGTTCGTCGCTGGAAACCGCGCCGGCGGGAGATTTGCCGCTGCTGGCCAAACAGTCCGGCGCGTCGTTGGTTATTGTGACATTGAGTGAAACCCATTTAGACGATTGGGCCGATATTGTGATTCACGCCGATGTTGTGGATGTTTTACCCCGACTGGCAGAACCGTTCCTACCGTAACAAAGAAAATGTGTAACTATAAGGCGACAGTCACCTTCTCCAGAGGCAATAGTCATGACAAATCGCCATATTAAGTGACTGTCACCTCTGGGCCTTAGTAGTTACTAAAATGCGAGAGTTGTATGTCCCAAATTAAAGAGATTCCCTACCAGCCGCTTGCACCGGAAACGATTAGCCCGGAAAGCTTTCAGCGTTTGCTGGAAATTAGCGCCCGCCTGAGTTCAACGCTGCATCTGGATGATCTGCTGGCGTTGGTGTTGGACGTTTCTACGGAATTAACGGAGACGCAAAAGGCTTCGATTTTGCTGGTGGATAAGAAAACGGGCCTGCTGCATTTTGCCGCCGCCAAGGGGGGCGGTATCCCGGAAAATGTGGTGGTTCCGTTGGATGGCAGCATTGCCGGCTGGGTGGTGCGTAACGGCCGTTCCCTCATCCTGGGCGACGTGCAGGCAGACAGCCGGTTTTATGCCGAAGTGGACAAAGATTCAGAATTTGTCACCCGTTCCATGCTAGCTGTGCCGCTGATTACCAATAAAGGGGTCATTGGCGCTTTGGAAGTATTAAACAAAAAAGACAATGCGCCCTACACCGGGCAGGATGTGGCCCTGTTGGAAGCGCTGGCCTCGCAAGCGGCCGTTGCCATCATGAACGCCCGCCTCTTCCATCAATCCGACCTGCTGGCAGAGGTGATGCACGAGCTAAAAACGCCGCTGATGGCGATTTCGGCCGCCAGCGAACTGTTGGCGCGCCCCGAATTACCGGCCGACAAGCATATGGACGTTGTCCGGATGATCCAGCGGGAAACGATGCGCCTTTCCAAAATGACGAAGGATTTTGTAGATTTTGCCCGTTTGGAATCGGGGCGGGTGAGAATGGCGTGTGAACCGGTGGATGTGACGGCCGTCATCACCGATGTGGCCCGCATGACTCAATCCCAGGCATCCAAACGGGGCATTACCATTGTGTCCAAATTGGCTGACGATTTACCGACAACAACTGGACAGCCCCGATTGATTGGCGACGCCGACCGGCTGAAGCAAGTGCTGTTGAATTTGGTAAGTAATGCGATTAAATATAATATGGAGAACGGCCGTATCACCCTCACCGCCCAAATATCTGATCGAGAACTGGCAATTGGCGTCAGCGACACGGGGCCGGGCATTTCCGATGAAGATTTGGAACATCTCTTTGAGCGGTTTTACCGCATCCCCGGCAGCGAGAGCGCCGAGGGCAGCGGGCTGGGCCTTTCAATAGCCAATAAAATTGTAGAAGAGCATAACGGCCGTATCGAAGTTACCACCGCATTAGGAGAAGGCACAACCTTTACCGTATTCTTGCCAGTAACCATGTAACTATCTTCCGGTTACATCATCTAAATAAACGCGCCCTGTAAGATTTTGCTTCAAAACGGCATCAAAGTCAGGGATGCAGCAAACAAATTAACCCACATAAGGGATAAAAGGTAAGAAATCGTTATGCAAAAAGAAAAAGTACTCATCATCGGTTCCGGTCCGGCCGGATTAACCGCTGCCCTCTACACCGCCCGCGCCGACTACAAACCCGTTGTCATTTCCGGCAACCAGCTAGGCGGCCAAATCTCCCTTACCAGCGAGATTGAAAACTATCCCGGCTTCTTCAACTCCGAACACCCGCCCACCGGCCCCGAACTGGTTGACATTATGCAAAAACAAGTCGAACATTTTGGCGCCCGCATCGAATTTGATGAAGTAACCGAAGTGGATTTTAGCAAGGGGTCCCCCTTCACCGTCAAAACATACGGCCAGGAATACCTGGCTGACGCCGTCATCGTCACTGCCGGCGCATCGCCGCGCCGCCTGGGCGTACCGGGCGAAGAGGAGCTAATCGGGCGCGGCGTCAGCTACTGCGGCACCTGCGACGGCTTCTTCTTCCGCGATAAGAAAATCGTCGTCGTTGGCGGCGGCGACAGCGCCATTGAGGAAGCGTTGTTTTTGACCAAGTTTGCCAGCTCTGTCACCATCATCCACCGGCGCGACGAGCTGCGAGCGGGTGCGACGCTGCAAAAACGGGCCTTTGCCAATGAGAAAATCTCCTTCATCTGGGATACGGTTGTGGATGAGATTGTGGGCGAAACGGCCGTTACCGGCGTCAAACTTACCAATCGCAAAACCGGCGCAACCTCCTTGTTTGAAACCGACGGCGTCTTCATCTTCATCGGCCACTTCCCCAACAGTAAATTCCTGGAAGGTGAATTAGCGATGGATGAGCACGGCTACGTCATCACCGATGAGTTGATGCGTACCAGCGTAGACGGCGTGTTTGCCGCCGGTGAAATTCAGGATTCTGTGTATCGTCAAGTCGCCACTTCGGTGGGGCAGGGCACAGCCGCCGCCCTCCGCGTCGAAAAGTGGCTGAGTGAAAGAGAGTAAAAAGTATGCAAGTGGCGAGTGGCGAGTAGGATTCGCACACTCGCCACTCGCCGCTCGCCACTCGCCATATGCTTCGATTTATCTGGGCTTATCTGGTCTACACCTGGGGGGGACTGCACCGCTATTTTGGCAACAAAAATTACATGCGGCGCGAACACGAGACGGCCGTTCGCTACTTCACCCGCGCTTACAAAATTGACCCCGACTTCCGCCGCGCCAAGCTGGAACGCGCCACCCTGCTGTGGCGGGAACTGGGGCGAAAAGATGAGGCGCTGGCTGACTTTGACAGCCTGCTGGCTGACGACTCCGAGTACGGCCCTGCTCTATTTGGACGGGCGATGGTGCTGCAGGAAAACGGCCGTTACCAAGACGCCCTCACCGATTTAGACGCCTACCTGGCCCTCCCCGACCCCGAACCCTACCAAGACAGCGCCGCCCGCACCGCCGCCCTCCTCCGCGACCTGTTAGCGGAATAGCGCTTCAGCCTTCAGCCTTCAGCCTTCATCCTTCATCCTTCAGCTTCCAGCCTTCAGCCTTCATCCTTTCTACCGCTTCCTGCAGCTCCTCAAAACTGCCAATCGGCGCCATCGTCTCCAAAAACGCCTTCAGCGATGGGCTGAGCGCCCGTACTTCCTGTACCAACGGCCCCACAGGATCCGTTCCCGTCGCTCCCGGCTCATCCGCATACGCGCCGTAAAAGGCAAAATAAGCCTGGTTCAGCTTGCGAATGTTGTACCCATTTTCCACAAAAAATTGGCGGCGGGTTTCCATATAAGCTTCCGCCTCTTCAATCTTGCCCTCGGCCAGCAGCGCATCCGTCTGCACCCGCGTTTCGGCCATCTCCGCCCGAAAATCAAAAGGCGGCGGCGCGTCAGGCGTTGGATCCGGCGACGGGGCGGCGGGCGGCAGTACAAGGTCTGGATAATAGCGCTCAACCACCTTCCGCCCGATTTCTTTCCCCACAATGGATGCCGTCGTTTCGTTCATGGTACGCACCTGAGGATCAACACCGTACCCCAGGCTGATGGGATAGGGCGACATCCACACGTGCGACCATTCATGGGCGGTCACTTCTGCCAGCCAGTTTAGATTGCCGGTTTCCATGATCATGGAGGGGTACAGCCCCAGCCCGCCAATGGGGACGACGAGGGCGGAGAGGTCAAGTTGGGTGAGAACGGCCGTTTCCAACCCCTCCCGTTCAGGAATAGACACCCCATGCACCAGCGGAATGCCATACGTCCGTTCAATCCGATCACGGGGCGACACAATCAAAAGCGTCGGCAGCGGCGTCATGTGCATCATCACCGGCGGCCACGTTTGCCCCAACAGCGCAAACCCCTCATCTCGCAGAACCGCCGCTACCTGATCCTGCACAATCGCCTCCGCAAACGGCTGTACACGCGCCGCCTCCGACTGCTTCCGATCTAATTCAGCTTGCAGCGCCACCGCCGTCACAGCCGGATCGCCATCCTCCCGTTGGACGAAAGTTTGCTCGATTTGCCATTCCAATTGGCCGATTTCTTGCATCAAGGCCAAATAATCTTGCACAATCTGGCGGCGGGATGCTTCATCCAGATAGCTGTGTTCATTAGCCAGCGCCGCCTCAGCCTTAACCGCCACCGCCCCCGTTTCCCACACCAAAAAATCAAACTGGCGCAGACCAACCAGCGCGTTAATCTGATACGCCTCATCGCCAAAAGCAGGCCATTCCGGGGCAGCAAGCGCGATAAGAAGCAAACTCAAAATCAAACATTTAAGGCCGTGAGAAAGATGACGCCATTGCATGCGTGAATGATAGTCAAGAAACGTACAGGATACAAGCTCAGAAGGTGCGATGCGCATAAAAAGTACGCCGCGCCTGAAATGTTAATCCTTCGTAAAACCAGCTTGTTTCCATAGAACATTTGTAGGCAATCAGGTATAATCGGCCTGTTTCCACTTGGAGCGCAAATTGGATGAGCGTAACTGAAGAGATTAAAAGCCGATTAGATATTGTAGACATCGTTTCCGATTACCTGCCGCTGCGGAAATCGGGGCGCTCTTACGCTGGCTTTTGCCCCTTCCACCACAACACCCGCACCCCCTCCTTCTACGTTTTCCCTGAAACCCAAACCTGGCACTGTTTTGGCGCGTGCGCCGAAGGCGGCGACATCTTTTCCTTCGTCATGAAAAAGGAAGGCTGGGATTTCAAAGAGGCGCTGGCAAAATTGGCCCAGAAAGCGGGTGTAGAACTGGAACCGCTCAAGCCGGTAAACAAGAAAAAACAAGCCGCTGAAGATAAAATGGCCGCCCTGCTGGAAGCGGCCGCCGATTATTTTCATATGCTCTTCCTGCATGCGCCGCAAGGGGAACAAGCCCGCCGGTATGTTGGCGAACGCGCCCTCAATGATGAGACCATTGCCACATTCAAATTAGGGTACGCGCTCCAATCATGGGATGCCTGCCGCAACCATTTCCATGACCAGGGGTACAGCGATGAGGAATTGTTGGCGGCGGGGCTTTTGACGGAGAACCCGGACAAAGGGACGCGCTATGACCGTTTTCGTAACCGGTTGATGATACCTATTCGGAATGTGAACGGCCGTATTGCCGGATTCGGCGCGCGCACATTAGAAAAAGACGGCATACCCAAATACCTTAACTCACCCCAAACAGCCCTTTTCGACAAAAGCCATCTGCTATACGGGCTGGATGGGGCCAAACGCCACATCCGTGAAGCGCGGCAAGTCGTCATCGTCGAAGGCTACATGGACGTCATGCAAGGCTGGCAGGCCGGTTTCCGCAACATCGTCGCCCAGATGGGAACCGCCCTGACCGAACCCCAACTGCGCCAGCTCAAACGGTATACCAAACGGTTCGTCCTGGCGCTGGACGCCGACGCCGCCGGACAAAAGGCCACCATGCGCGGCTTGCAAGTCGCCCGCGAAACCTTGGATCGGGAAGTCGAAGTCAAATTTGACGCGCACGGATTGGTGCAGTATGAAGGCCGCTTGCAAGCCGACATCCGCATCGTTACGCTGCCGGAAGGCAATGATCCTGACAAAATTATCCGCGAAGACCCGACCCAATGGCCCAAACTGCTGGAACAGGCCCAGCCGGTTGTTGCCTATGTCATCAAAACGGCTACCCGCGACCTGGATATGAATGATGCGAAGGGGAAAACGGCCGTTGCCCGGCAAGTCCTTCCTCTCATCAGAGACATCGCTGACCCCGTAGAACGCGACCATTACTGGCAAGCGCTGGCCCGCGCCCTGCGTATAGACCAACGCGCCCTGCGCCAGATAAAAGTCCCCACCAAAAAAACCTATGCCCGCCGCTCGCCGCCCGTTCAATCAGCGCCATCCAACCAACCGCCGCCCCCGCCGCCGCTGCCGCCGGAGCTGGAAGCCGCCTCAACAACAAAACCCGGCGCAATCATCCGGCGCACCTCCGATGGGAAAATGGCCGCCGGTATGCGCCAAACCAACTATCTCAGCCAATGCCTGCACCATCCCCACATCATGAACCAGGTCAACCAACGGTTGGTCCAAAACCAACAGCCGCCGGTTAGCGAATCCGATTTTACCGGTTCTGAAGATCGCTTGTTGTTGCAGCAGATGCAGCATTGGCAAGGGCAAGCAACAGTTGCCTCAGTTAATGAATTGTGCGATAGTTTGGACAATACTCTCAATGAGCGGGCACAAGCCCTATTGGCGCTGCCCGCTGCGCCCGAATCCGAACTCGAACAGTTGGCCGAAAAATTGGTCAAGTCTGTGTTAGATTGGCGATTAAACCAAACAATGCGATTGAATGGCGAGGTCAGGCAACTAGTTGAAGAGGCTAAAGCTGTCAACGACACCCACGCTCTCCAAACATATGCGCGTCAATCTCTAGAATTATCCCGCCAAATACGAAACATCAATCAAGCCAGGCATGCTATGTCGGCCGTGAGCCGGCGAAAAGCGGAAGACTCAGTTCGATAAACGACAGGAAAAACCAATATGGCAGTTGAATATGATGACCTGGAAAATAAAGTCGAAGAAAAAAGCATTGACGACGAACCCACCCCAATTGATTTGGAAGCGCTCGTCAAAAAGGCGCGCCGTTCACGCGAGATAGATGTTTCTGATGTTCAAGACTTGCTGGCAACGGCCGATGAGGATCAGGCGGAACTGCTTTATGAACGTCTGCAAAAATTGGGCATTCGCATCATTTCAGAAACGGGCAAGCCTATTGATGACTTGGGGGAAGCGGCCAATCTTCTGGCAGATTTTGATGACGATTTAACCGCGTCTGACACCGCCGAAACATACATGGGCAGCGGCGCCGAAGATGATCCCGTGCATACGTATCTGAAAGAGATCGGGCAGGTTCCCCTCCTGGCGGCTGAACAAGAAATCTGGCTATCAATCCAGTTGACGGCCGCCACGACATTGGATGCCCTGAGCCGGGAAACGGCCGTAAAAGAGGACGAAGACAGCGAAGAAGATGTCCATTTTCGCACCATAATGGCTACCTACGAGAACTTGTTGACGCTTTGGGACGAGGTTCAAAAGGCCAGCGCCGAAATTGACGCTGCCGCTCCGGACCTGGTTGCCCTTATCGAAGAAACCCGTCAACTGCGCCGTAATTGGCGCGAGGGATCAGACTCTTACTTGCGCCAATATCTGAATAAGGGGAATTGGGGCCAGGATAATGTTTGGACAGAGCTGGCCAAGAGACTTTTTGAGCTGTTTACGGCGCTTTACATCCTGCCCATAACGCTTTCGCAGCAAGTGGAAGATGTTTACAAAGAGAGTGGTCAATTACCAACCTTGGAAGCATTCCACACGTGGATGTCTGAAGACCGGCGGGCGTTGAAATACAACGAATTCATGATCTACCATCTGGCGGAAGAGGCCAAGACCAACTTAACCCGCGCCAATTTGCGCCTGGTGGTAAGTGTTGCCAAACGGTACATGGGACGCGGCATTCATCTGCTTGATTTGGTGCAAGAGGGGAATGTTGGGCTGCTGCGGGCCGTGGAGAAGTTTGACCATACCAAAGGCTACAAATTCAGCACATATGCGACGTGGTGGATTCGTCAGGCAGTCAGCCGGGCCATTGCCGACCAGGCGCGCACCATTCGCATTCCGGTACATATGTTTGAGACGATTAACAAAATCGTGCGCATTCGGCGCGACATGGTTCAGGAATTGGGCCGCGAACCGACGGTGGAGGAGCTGGCGCTGGAATTGGATTATTTGACGCCGGAGGAAACGGCCGTTATCAAAAAAGCGCAAAAAGAAGACCTGCCAATTGACCCGATCCTAAACCGAAAATGGCGGCAGGCGGTAAACAAAATCCGCGACATCATGCGCATCTCCATGGATCCAATGTCGTTGGAAACGCCCGTCGGCAACAATGAAGATTCCACCGAGTTGGGCGACTTCATCGAGGATGAAAGCGTTGAGGAACCGGTAAACGCCGCCTCCAAAGAACTGCTGCGCGAGCAAATTCGCAATGTGCTAAACTTCTTGAGCGACCGGGAGCGGGAAGTGCTGGAAATGCGCTTCGGCTT
>JANTHP010000089.1 GCA_024762395.1 Anaerolineae bacterium
CTGGCTGGTTTTGCAGAAATTGGCATGGGTTCCGGCGGGCAATCTCATTGCGCTGGCGGTTTTTGCCGGATTATCAGCCGGTTTATTTGAGGAAGTTATGCGCTATGTGGCCTATCGGTTTTGGGCGCAGGATGCCCGCACTTGGGGGACGGGGCTGATGTTGGGCGCCGGGCATGGCGGTATCGAGGCGATCCTGGTTGGCGTTTTGGGAGCCTGGGGCGTGATTCAACTGGCGGCTTTGCGAAATGGGGTTTGGTTGGATCAGGTTCCGGCCGAGCAGTTACCGTTGGTGCAGGAGCAGATAACGGCGACGTTTTCCGCTCCCTGGTATCTCATTCTGCTGGGCGCGTTGGAACGGTTATTTGCCATTATCCTGCATTTATCTTTTTCGTTGATGGTGATGCAGGTTTTTGTACGGGGACAAAAGTGGTGGCTGTGGGTGGCGGTGTTGTGGCATGGGGTGGTGGATGCAACGGCCGTTTACGCCATCTCAACCTGGGGTGCATACGTTACCGAAGCTATTGTTGGCGGTATGGCCCTCATCAGTCTGGGCATCGTCTTCTGGTTCAAAACGCCAGAACCCGTTGAGCCAGAATTGGAACCGCTGCCAGAAGTTGACCCCGCTCAGCCCCTCGATATAGGGTTGACGGACGATTCGCTGGAAAAAAGCCGCTATTTGTAAGGCAATTTTGCAAAATTGCCCTACGGGAAATTATGATAAAAACAGAAAACCTGACCAAAAAATTCGACGAAACCCTGGCCGTAGATCGGCTAACGCTAGAAATTGACGAAGGCGAGGTCTTTGGCTTTCTGGGGCCGAACGGCGCGGGTAAAACCACCACCGTGCGGATGCTGACCAGCCTCATCGCCCCCAGCGCGGGCACGGCAACGGTGATGGGGTACCAAATCGGCGCGGACGACCAGCAAATCCGGCGTAATGTGGGCATCCTCACCGAAACGCCGGGGATGTATGACCGCCTCTCCGCATGGCGTAATCTGACGATTTACGCGACTTTATATGAAGTGGAAAATGTCGAACAGCAAGTTGAAAAATATCTCAAAATGTTGGGCTTGTGGGAACGCCGCCACGACGCGGCGGGCACATTCAGCAAGGGGATGCGGCAGAAACTCGCCATCGCCCGGACTTTATTGCATGAACCGAAAATTATCTTCCTCGATGAGCCGACGGCCGGATTAGACCCGGAAGCGGCCAAGCTGGTGCGCGATTTTATCGCTGAATTGAAGGGGGAAGGGCGGACGATTTTCATTTGCACCCACAATCTGGATGAAGCCGACCGGCTGTGCGATCGGGTGGCGGTGTTCAAGACGCGGCTGCGGGTGGTGGATTCGCCCCAAGCGTTACGGAAGCAGTTGTACGGCCGTCAAGTGGTCTTTCATTTGGCAGAGGCGGCGGAGGGGTACGCAAGCATGGCTGAAAACCTTCCCTTCATCAAGCGCGTCCAAGCCGTTGGCAACAAACTTGTCCTATCATTGGAAGAGCCAGAACAGCACAATCCCGACATCATCCGTCAACTCGTTCGGGCGGGAGCTAATATCCAGTTTGTCGGCGAACTGCGCCATTCGTTGGAAGATATTTATTTGCAATTAGTGAACGATTGAGATTATGCGTGAAACGTGAAGCGTGAAACGTGAAGAGCTTTTTCACGTTTCACGCTTCACGTTTCATGCTTCACGCAAAAACATGGAAAAAATAAAAACAATCATCCTGAAAGAATGGGCCGAAGTATTCAAAAACAAGATGGTTTTATTCACTGTCGCCTTTTTGCCCTTGATTTTTATTGCCATGCCCCTGGTTACTTTGGCGGCTACAGCCAATATGGGAGGGGAAATCAGCAGCGCCGACAGCCCGCCAGACGAGTTTTTCGGCGACTTATGCGTTGATTTGTCTGAATATGATTGCACGCAGGTGTACATGCTCAACATTTACACGCTTATGTTTATGATGCTGCCCGTCATCATTCCGGCTTCTATCGCTTCTTACAGCATCGTTGGTGAAAAGACGGCGCGCAGCCTGGAGCCGCTGCTGGCGACGCCCATCACCATCGCCGAATTGGTGACGGGGAAGGCGTTGGCGGCCATCATTCCGGCCGTTGCTGCGACCTGGCTGGCGTTTGGAATTTATGTGGCTGCGGCCTGGTTTATGGTGACGGAGAGGATTTTTGCTTATTTAGTGGCGCCGATGTGGTTAACGGCCGTGTTCATCGTCGGTCCTTTGTTAGCGCTCATGGCCGTTGCCGCCGCCATCATGATTTCATCCCGCGTTTCCGACCCCAGAGTGGCGGAACAACTGTCGGCGATTGTGGTTTTGCCCCTGGTGATGCTGCTCATTGGGCAGTCGGTGGGCTTCATCTTGATTGACCAGCGCGTTATCCTTTGGATGGGCGTTATTGTGGCCGCTTTGGATGTGGGATTGATGTATTTAGCCGTCAAAGTTTTCCAACGCGAAACGATTTTAACGCGCTGGAAATAGGTTTGCGTCATTTTTTACTTTGGCTATAATCATTTGGCTTTGCCGATTGGCGCGACCAATTGGCAGGCGATTAAAAATCTTACACACGCTCCGACTAAATTGGGTGTGCTTGTTGCGTGTTGTGCCGCTGTTCGTTGTTGCGAAGGATTTCTCGAAATCATCAAAACATCCCCGAATTGTTGTTCAAACGTGTTAGCCATGCAAGCTCCAGCTTAGGGTGAAGGGCGTGGACGAAAAAACACATTTAAAAGGAGAATATTCCCCATGGCTGTCGTTTCAATGAAAGCATTGCTGGAAACTGGCGTGCACTTTGGACACCGTACCCGCCGTTGGAATCCGAAGATGAAACCGTACATCTTCACGGAGCGCAACGGCATTCACATTATTGATTTACAACAAACGCTTGTAATGATTGAGGACGCTTACAACCTTGTACGCGATACTGTCGCCGAGGGTGGCGAGGTGCTGTTTGTGGGCACCAAGCGTCAAGCGCAAGATACAATTACTAACGAGGCGACTCGCGCCGGTCAACCTTATGTTAGTGAACGTTGGTTAGGCGGCACGCTGACCAACTGGCAGACGATCCGCCAGCGTATTGATCATCTCAAGAAGCTGGAAGAGCGCCGCGATGCAGGTGATTTTGACTTGCTTAAAAAACGTGAGCGGCTGCGGGTTGACCGCGAAATCGAGAAACTGAACTCTCGTTTGGGCGGTATCCGCAATATGAAGGGGCTGCCGGCGTTGGTATTTTTTGTGGATATTAATGAAGAGGAAACGGCCGTGCGCGAAGCCAATATCCTCAAAATCCCTACAGTTGCCATTGTAGATACCAACTGCGATCCTGATCTGATTGATCATATCATCCCGTCTAATGATGATGCCATCCGCGCCATCAAACTTATTGTTGGCAAAATGGCCGACGCCGCGCTGGAAGGCCTTGCCATGCGTAAAGAAACCTTTGCTGAAGAGGTTACCGACCTGGATAGCTATTCCTACGATGAATTTGACGGCATGGAAGACGCTGAAGATGACGTGTTGTTGGGTGAGTCTACTTTAGCCAAACTGCGCGATGCTGAAACAGAAGCCGATGAAGCAGAAGAAACGGCCGTAGCGGCAGCCGAAGTAGAAACAGAAACTGAAGAGACCGAAGAATAAAGGTAACTACGACGCCTTAGAGGTGACAGTCACTTAACATAGAAAGTGACCGTCACCTTAGTAGTTACGAACATAGAACAATCTGGAGAACCCGTTAAATGAAAATCACAACACAAATGGTAAAAGACCTGCGCGAAGCGACCAGCGCCGGGGTCATGGATGCCAAGAAAGCGCTGGAAGCTACCAGCGGCGATATCGAAGCCGCCATCGAAATCCTCAAAAAGAAAGGCGCTGAACGCGCTGCCGAACGTTCGGATCGGGCCGCTAAAGAGGGGCTGATTGAAATGTACGCGCATCCCGGCAACCGTGTTGGCGTCATGTTGGAAATCAATTCAGAAACCGACTTTGTCGCCCGCAATGAAAATTTCAAGACGTTAGCCCATGATTTAGCGCTGCACATCGCCGCCATGGCGCCCCGTTACGTCGCCATTGAGGATATTCCTCAAGCGGATTTGGATAAACAAACGGCCGAACTGCGCGAAAAAGCGTTAGCCGAAGGTAAGCCGGCCGACATCATGGAAAAAATCATCGCCGGACGAATGAAAAAGTTCTACCAGGAAACCTGCTTGATGGAACAGCCCTTCGTTAAAAATGATGAAGTGACCATCAAAGAAATTGTGACCGAAGCAATTCGCACAACCGGTGAGAACATCATTATCCGCCGTTTCGCTCGGTTTGAGCTAGGCGAAGACCTTGCTTAAAAATTTGTAAGATCCTATGTAAAGGGCGTTCATCTGAACGCCCTTTACTTTATATCAATTGTTTTGTCGGGATGGAGTTTCAAGATTATGCCTAATCCACGTTATAAACGAATCTTGCTGAAAATGGGGGGAGAAGCCTTGTCGGGGCCAGGCGGCTTTGGCATTGACCCGGACAGGGCGGCTGAGGTTGCTCAGAATGTCAAGGAGGTTTATGATTTGGGGGTACAGGTGGCTGTGGTTATTGGCGGCGGCAACTTGTGGCGTGGCGCTGAAGGGATTGAGCGCGGTATGGCGCAGGCTACGGCCGATCATATGGGCATGATTGCAACGGTCATGAATGCGCTGGCGCTACAGGATGCGCTGGAGAGAATTGGCGTTGCAACCCGCGTGCAAACCTCGATTGAGATGCGGACTGTGGCTGAGCCATATATTCGTTTACGCGCAATCCGCCATTTGGATAAAGGCCGCGTTGTCATCTTTGGCGGCGGAACCGGCAATCCTTATTTCACCACAGATTCTGCCGGCGCCTTGCGGGCTATGGAAATTGGGGCCGATGTGCTGATTAAGGCCACTAAGGTGGATGCAATTTATGATTCTGATCCGCATGAAAACCCAAATGCGAAACGTTTTGATAAAATATCGTATATTGATTTTTTGAATTCACGTTTGCGCGTGATGGACAGCACGGCTATTTCTCTTTGTATGGAGAATGATATGCCTATTGTGGTGCTTAATTTCTGGCAGCCGGGCAGTGTGAAGAAGTATGTTCTAGGGGAAGACCTGGGAACGACGATTTGTAATCTTGAGTGAAACGTAGGATGTGGAACGTGAGTTTATGTTTCATGCATCACGTTTCACGGGAGGATACCGATGATTCGTGAACTGTTGCAAGATGCTGAAAGTCGAATGAAGGGCGCTGTTGTGTCGCTGGAATCGGATTTGGGCGGATTTCGTACAGGGCGCGCCTCGGCACATTTGCTGGATCGTATTGTGGTGGAGATGTATGGGGTGGAGATGCCGCTGAGCCAAATGGCGGTGATTTCGGTACCTGAACCGGCGCAGTTGGCGATACGGCCGTATGACGCCAACGCCATCTCTGCAATTGAACGCGCCATCATGATGTCTGACTTGGGTATCATGCCCAATAATGATGGTAAAATCATCCGCCTCAATATCCCGCGTCTTACCGAGGAACGGCGGCGTGATTTGCGTAAATTGGTTGGTCGTCGTGTAGAAGAAGCAAAGGTTGCTATTCGTAACGTCCGCCGCGATGTTTTGAATGATATGCGTGATTTTGAAAATGAAAAGATGATTACGGAAGATGATCTTCATCGCGGGCAGGATGATTTGCAGGATTTGACGAACAGTTACGTGAAGAAGGTTGATGAGATCGGCGATAAGAAAGAAGCCGAGATCATGGAAGTATAACTAATGGCGTTAAGGCAGAAGAAGCCGCTTGATTTAACACCCTATAAAGTACCGGAACATATCGCCATCATCATGGATGGTAACGGCCGTTGGGCGCGTCGTCGTGGGCTGCCTCGTGTAGCCGGTCATCGGGCCGGCGCCGAAAACCTGCGCCGTATCATCAATGCCTGTGTCGAATTCGGGGTGAAAATTCTTACCATTTACGCTTTTTCCACCGAAAATTGGGGCCGCCCTGAAAGTGAAGTGCGCGGGTTGATGAAAATTTTTGCCCGTGTTCTCGATCAAGAATTGGATGATCTGCATGCGCAAGGCGTCTGCCTGCATCATCTGGGCGATTTGACAGGGGTGGAACCTGGTCTGCAAGAAAAGGTTCGCAATGCGCTGGAAGTAACCAAAAATAACGACCGGCTGATCCTCAATGTAGCCTTTAATTATGGCGGGCGCGCCGAAATTCTTCACGCCATGCGCCAGATGTTGGCCGACAATGTTTCCCCGGATGATTTGACAGAGGAGTTGGTCAGCCGCTATTTGTTTACACGGGGCCTGCCTGATCCTGACTTGGTTATTCGCACCAGCGGTGAACTGCGGATTAGCAACTTCTTAATTTGGCAGGCAGCATATTCGGAATACTATGCTACCCCGGCGTATTGGCCGGATTTTGGCCGGGAGGAGTTGTATGAAGCTATTGTTGCTTTTAATCAACGAGACCGGCGGTTTGGCCTTGTTAACCAGGAATAAACTGTAGTTACTCGTCGCTAGTCGCTAGTAACTGGCAGCCAATAACCAGCAACCAACAACCAACAACCAACAACCAACAACCAGCAACCAACAACCAGCAACCAACAACCAGCAACTATTATGTTTCTCAAACGCGCGATCATCACTTTTACCTTGGGGCCGTTGGCCCTTTATTTAATTTATTTGGGCGGCTGGGCTTACTTTATTCCCATAACGGCCGTTCTCCTCCTTGCCGCGCACGAATATGTCCATATGTTCCAGTTGTTAGGACAAAAAATATCGTTGTGGTTGGTCATGACGGCCGTACTCATCCTCCTCATTATTGGTCAATGGTTCGATCCACAATACCTGTCCCCCGTTTTAGCCCTGAGCTTCCTCGCCGCCATGGCCTACACCCTGTGGGCATATGAAAAAAACACAAGCCAGACAACCCTGTCCGATTGGATGATAATGATTGGCGGCATCTTGTTAACAGGTTGGTTAGGCAGCCACTTCTTTTTGCTGCGCCGCGTACCCAACATGGCCTGGCAATGGACAATGTTAGCCATGTTAAGCACCTGGCTGGCCGATTCCGGCGCCTATGTTGTGGGTAAATTTCTGGCCGGTTCCATCATAGGTAAACACCATCTCTCTCCCCGCCTTAGTCCCAACAAAACCTTTGAAGGGTACTTTGGCGGTATCATTTTGGGAACCCTCATTACCGCTGCTATCGGCCGTTACATGAATTTCCCCTTAACCGCCGCGATTGTGTTAGGATTAGCGGCATCGGCCGTCAGCCCATTAGGCGATCTGGGTGTTTCCATGCTAAAACGCGAAGCAGGCGTGAAAGACTCCGGCGTTTTGTTTCCTGGGCACGGCGGCGCACTAGATCGCATTGACTCACTTGTGTGGTCCGTAGTATTTGCGTATTATTTAGCTACCATAATTGGTTGATTTTTCATACAACATAGGTGTCCGTTCATATGGAACACAGCGTTACACGGAGAATGCCCGGAGTTGCGCTGAGAATAGGGAGTTGGTTCTTCAGGCTTTCCCGTGATTTTGCGTGATTATCACGGGAATTCCCAAAGAGCATCTGAACGTTTATCATCATAGCAAGAGCGGGGATTAGGGGATTTAGGGAATTTTTAACATCCCCTGATCCCTTAATCCCCGCTTTTTTTGGGAGGCATCATGACAGCAATTCACACGATTGAACGGTTCATTTTTGATGAACAACCCGATACCGCACACGGTGACTTTACCAATTTATTGTATGATATTGCCCTTGCCGCCAAACTAATCGCCTACAAGACCAACCGAGCGGGGTTGGTAGACATCTTGGGGCGGGTGGGAGCAACGAACATTCAGGGTGAGGTACAGCAGAAGCTGGATGTTTTTGCCGATGAGATGATTGTTCGCATATGCGATCATACAGGACGTTTGTGCGCGATGGCTTCGGAGGAGCGGGAGGATATTATCCGTATTCCGAAAGAGTACAAAAAGGGTTCCTATGTGCTCGTTTTCGATCCTCTGGACGGTTCCTCTAACATTGATGTAAATGTGAGTATTGGCACGATTTTTGGCATTTATCGCTGTATAGATTGGCATTTGCGCGGGCGTGTGGAGGATGTGTTACAGCCGCCGCGCAAGTTGGTGGCCGCCGGTTATATTTTGTTTGGCGCCAGCACGATGATGGTGTACAGCACAGGGAGCGGCGTGCATGGGTTTACTTTGGATTTGGAGCTAGGCGAGTTTTTATTGTCGCATCAAAATATGCGGCTGCCCGACCCTCCTGCTTATTACAGTGTGAACCATGCCTATTTTGAAAATTGGCCGCCCGCTGTTCAGGCTTACGCGCGTTGGCTTCAGGGGCAGAATGGCGATGATGCGCCCACATTATCGTCGCGGTATATCGGTTCATTAGTGGCGGATTTCCACCGTAATTTGCTGCGCGGCGGGGTTTTCTTCTACCCGGCCGAGAAAGGGAAGCCAAATGGCAAAATTCGACTGCTTTATGAGGCGGGGCCGTTGGCTTTCTTAATCGATCAGGCTGGTGGGTATGCTTCAGACGGACATCGGCCAATTTTAGATATTGTGCCGTCTGATTTGCATCAACGGGTCCCGTTTTATATTGGGAATAGGGCGTTGGTGGAAAAGGCTGAGTATTTTTTGCGGCAGGGTAACTACTAAGGTGACAGTCACTTTCTCCAGAGGTAATGGTCATGACAAATCGCTATATTAAGTGACTGTCACCTCTAAGGCTTAGTAGTTACGCGGCAGGGATGATTTAATGTGGGCAGGCATGTACAGGTTTTCAGTCTTGGGGTTTTTGCAATGGCCAGATGACGTGGACGGCCGTACCCCGCCCCACCCCTTCGCTCTCCATCCACACCGCGCCGCCGTAGAACTCAATAATCATCCGCACCAATGATAGACCCAGCCCTACGCCAGGCACGGCCCGCGAATGCGACTTATCCACCCGGTAAAAGCGATCAAACACATGTGGTAAATCATTGGCGGCAATACCTTGGCCGGTATCACTGATGGTGTGATGAATGGCGTTGTCTTCTGCCTGAATGCGCCAGGTAATTTGGCCGTCATCGGGCGTGTATTTGAGGGCGTTGCCCAATAAATTGCGGAAGACAATGGCCAGATGGGCCTGCCCGGCGGTTACTGCGGGCAACATGGGCGGCATGTCGAGATGGAGGGTGATGCCTTGTCTCTCAGCCTGCGGCGCCACTTCGGCTAGAAGTTGTCGCGTCAGCCGCGCAGAATCAATGCGCTCGCGACCCGCTTCCAGGCGGCCGGAATCGAGGCGGGAGAGCGTCATCAAATCCTGTATCAGGTTGCCCATGCGCCGCACTTCATCGTCAATTTCAGCGATGTACTGTCGAGCGGTGACTTCGTCCAGGTCGTCCTGGCGGAGGGCTTCGCTGCGCAGGCGAACGGCCGTTAGCGGGGTCCGCAGTTCGTGGGAAGCGTTGCTGGCAAAGGCGCGCTGTTCATCAATCATTGCTTCGACTTGCCTGGCCATGTGGTTGAAGGCGCGGGCTGCCTCGCCGATTTCGTCCTGGCGTTTTTCTGGCAGACGACCGTCAAAGTTGCCCTGGGCGATTTGTAAGGCTGCCTGTTGCAATTGGGCTAACGGCCGTGTTAACGTTGTTGCCAGCCATAAAGCAGCCAATCCGGCAACGGCCGTTACCGCTAAAACGATCCCGCCCAGCGCCAGCCAGCGTTCCCAGACCAGGGTTTGCGCGGCCGACAAGGGCGCAGCCAGTTGGATGACGCCAATCACCTGGTCGCCATGCAGAATGGGCGCGGCAGCATAAGCCATATCGCCCTGCGTGTTGCTGCCGATGTTACCTTCCAGGGCAGCATTGATGACGGTCTCGTTTGCATTGCTCTTGTTGCTGTTGGCCAGGGGACGGCCGTCACGATCCAGTAAAAGCGCGTCCACCCCCGCCTGCTCGGCATAGGTTTGCAACAGTGTATCCAGCGCGGCCTGATCCAGCCCATGCTCGCTCCCTTCTTCAAGCGGTTCTTTCAAGACGCGGGCGACCAGTTTGGCCTGTTCACCCAGGCTGTTGGCAAAATCCTGCACCGTTCCGGCCGAAATCTGGCGGCCGGCCAACACGGCCAGCGCTGTAAAGCCGGCTAGAATCAACCCGGCGTAAGCCAGCAGCAGACGGGCGCGTAACGAGTTCACGGCTGCGCCTCGGCGGCAAAACGATAGCCTACGCCGCGTACCGTCTGGATCAGGCGCGGCTGGCTGGGGTCGGTTTCGATTTTCTCGCGCAGCCAGCGGATGTGAACATCGAGCGTGCGCGTGTCGCCCAGCCAATCTGTCCCCCACACCCGGTCAAAAAATTCGGCGCGGCTGATGACGTCGCCTGGCCGACTGAGCAGCAGGGCCAGCAAATCGTACTCTTTTTGTCGCAGCAGCAGTTCCCGGTTACCTTTATAGGCGCGGTGGGTGTTGAGTTGCAGGCGTAAATCGCCGGCGCTGATCTGGTCAACGGCCGTTTGCTGGCGGCGATCTAATTCTACACGGCGCAGTAATGCTTTGATTCTGGCAATCAGTTCGCGGGCGCTGAACGGCTTGGTGAGGTAATCATCGGCCCCAAGCTCCAGACCCAAGATGCGGTCTACCTCATCGCCCAGGGCGGTGAGCATGAGGATGGGCACGGCGCTGTCCTGGCGCAGGGCGCGGCAGACGCCCCAACCGTCCATTTGGGGCATCATCACGTCGAGGATGACTACGTCGGGTTGTTTTTCGCGGGCCAGAGCTAGACCGTCACGGCCGTTATCGGCTACCATCACTGTAAAATTGGCCTGGGTCAGGGCGCGGGCCAGAGGGCCGGTGATCATTTTTTCATCGTCAACAAGTAGAACGGAAGTCATAGAAGGATTGTGGCATATAAAACGGCCGTTATCAATCCCCAGCCGCCGATTTAAGGTGGATTTAACATTGTTTAGAGCAGCGTTAACCTACGGGCGTGATTAACGGCTAAGATAGTGACAGGCGGCACAAACGAGGCCGCACAATCAAAGGAGCAATGCGATAATGAAAAATTTAGCGAAGCGAATTATCAAGATCGGCCTGATTACGGCCGTTATCGGGTTTGTGTTGATTCAATTTGTGCCATACGGCCGTAATCACAGCAATCCGCCTGTTCTTAGCGAACCCAATTGGGACAGCCCCCAGACGCGGGACTTGGCCCAGCGGGCCTGTTTCGATTGTCACAGCAACGAGACGGTCTGGCCCTGGTATAGCCACGTGGCCCCCATTTCCTGGCTGGTGCAGCACGATACCGAAGAGGGACGCCAGTACCTCAACTTCTCTACCTGGGATAATGGC
Source organism: Anaerolineae bacterium (assembly GCA_024762395.1). Lineage (GTDB taxonomy): Bacteria > Chloroflexota > Anaerolineae > Promineifilales > Promineifilaceae > JACKCC01. The sequence continues at coordinate 11,354 of JANTHP010000089.1, forward strand.
GGGAAAGGCCGCGAACCGGGCGAGGCGATTGAATCTGTTTCCGAGGGGTGGATGCCACCGGCCGTGTATCTGCTAAATCACCCGGAGGCCAGGTTAACAGACGCCGAAACGCAGGCGTTGATTAAAGGACTGCGGGCGACGATTTACCAATGAGTGATATGTAATGCGTAATGCGTGATTTGTGACGCCTTGTCGGCGTAAATTTTGATAATGTTAATTAGATTGGTCCAATCTTCAAGATTGGACCAATTTCAGCTTTCAGCTAGTGCCATTGCTACGGCCGTTCCTTTTTGCTAAAATCTTCGTGACAATTCAAGCCCGTGAAATTTCCGCCAACATATAAAAAAAGAGAGTAACTATACAGCGCTGGTGAGAAGATTTGTCAAATTTTTTAACATGACCAAACGTTGACCAGACCAAATTTGACAAATCTCAGGGGATACCTGAATAGTTACAAAAGAGAACCCTATGCAGCACAGCATTACATCCATTCTAGCCACAACCGACATTTTTGATACCCTCACACCAACTCAGCTTGAACTAATTGCATCCATTTGTGCATCTGATGTTTATCCCAAAGGGCGCGTTCTTTTGGAAGAAAATGACGACTCAGATGAACTCTACGTCATTGGCAGCGGCGGCGTTGAAATCTTAATGAACCCTGGCGTTGTCGGAACCGAACAGGACCAAAATATGGGTTCTGTTTTGTTAACCGAGCTAAGACAAGGTCAGGTAGTTGGAGAAATTGCGCTTGTTGATCAAGGGCTTCGTTCTGCAACAGTCAGAATCAGTCAGAATGATACATTGCTGCTGCGTATCCCCCGCAATCGCCTTATGCTTTTGTGCAATACCTACCCGGAGCTAGGCTACAAACTCATGAAAAACCTGGCAGCCGACCTGGCCTTCAAGATTCGCAGTACCGATTTGACCATTCGCCAGTATCAACTGCTTCTATCGCGTTCAAAGAACAGTGGTATTTGACGGTTCGTTGGTTGTATCTATTCAGGTGACAATCACTTTTTCCAGGCATTTTTAGTGACTGTCACCTGAGTAATTACAACACTTGACAAATTTTCTCGACAATACTGTATAGCCACTATTGCAGTACAGAGGTAAAGGTAACTATACGGGCCATCCCCCCGCTTTCGTGAGGGCAGGCTCTGCGAAGGCGGGAGGATCCACACGCATGGTTACCCGTCTTTGCGGACATGTCCTCGCGTAGGCGGGGAATGACAGTCGAGAGACACCTGAATAGTTACGGAAAAAGTAACATGAAAGTAGAAATTATCAGCATTAGCACTGATTTACTAATGGGCGATATCTTGGATGTCAACACTTCCTACGTGTCGCGGAGCCTGCGCCAAATAAATGCCAAGCTCACATACAAAACATTTGTTGGCAATGAGCTGGATGCCATTATAGACGTTTTTCAGATAGCGCTGCGCCGATCTGATGTTGTATTAGCCATCGGTGGGTTGGGGGATGGCCCTCAGGAATTTACCAGATTGGCTGCGGCCCGGGCAACCGGACGCGCTTTGATTCCGCAAACGCCAGGAATTGAGGGTGCACAGCCAATAGGCGGGTCGGATTCTCGATTGAAAGGATTTTTGATTGAGAATGAGCAAGGCGCTTTGATTTGTTTACCCGGAGAACGACGAGGGATGAGCTATTTACTGGAGACAGAAGTTTTGCCTTACTTGCGGCGTTGGATTTCTGTTGATGCACAACCGGGATGGGTTGTCCTGCGCACCGTTGGCGTCATGGAGAGCAGCTTAAAGCAGAAGTTGTCGGGGCTGGCTCAAGATGCGCGCCATCGTGTAACTTATGATTCCTTCGCCGGGCAAACGAACGTTCAATTATGGGTACATGCAGATTCGCAAGCGGAAATTGAGCGTGAATTGGCGGAAATGAAAGGGTATGTTCTGGCTCAGCTTGGCGACCACGTTTATGGGGAAGGGGATGATCATTTGGAAGACGTCGTTTTGCGGTCTTTGATTGATGGCGGTTTAACGATGGCCCTGGCTGAATGTTACACAGAGCGGATTTTATCCCGCATGTTGATGCGCTTACCAGGCGCCAATAACTCGGTGCAGGTTTTTTCTACGAATACGTGGCGCGAGCTGCATGAAATTGTTCAATTGGAAGATTTAACGCCGGAAGCTGATTTGACTCGCTGGTGCCGCGGGGCGGCTGAACTGCTCAGGCTGCAATTTGAGACGGATTTGGCTTTGTTGGTGTATAAAAATGTGACTCAAGGCGGCGTTCAGTTGTTGGTTACGTTGGCGTCGCCCAGGGGGGTGTCGGTAACGCAGCGGTCATTTGGCGGTCATCCCGAAAATATTGACCAATGGGCGGCTACGCTGGGTTTGTCTCATTTGCGGCGCTGGCTGATGGCGCATCAATAATTTTGCGGGTTTTTGTGCCTTTCATGGGGCAAGCTATTATTGATCGGTACAGAATCTTAGGGCTCGCTCGTTTTTAACTTTTTGATTTTAGATGGTATGTTTCGGGGATTGGAATTCCAGAAATACCAAAGTTATTTACGATTGGACCCGTATTTATTTGGAGAGATAATGCGAATTGGAATGGTGACGGCTTGCTATAAACCGGTGCTGAATGGCGTGACGCGCATGATTTCGCTTTACAAAACGCATTTGGAGAAGTTGGGGCATGAGGTAACGATTTTTACGCTGGGCGAGCCTGACCCGGCGGGCGATGAGCCGGGCGTTGTGCGTTCACCGGCGATTCCGTTGACGGATGGTTATTATGTGAGCATGCGTTATTCGCGGGAGGCGCAGGCGTTGTTGGGGAAGATGGATATTATTCACTGCCATCATTTGTTTATGAGTGTGGAGATGGCGCATCGGTACGGCCGTTGCCCTATCGTCTATACCAATCATACCCGGTACGATTTGTATACCGGCAGCTATACCCCTTTGCCCCAGCCCGCAGCCGATGCTTTGATGCGCCAGATTTGGCCTGAATTTTCTGATTTTGCCGATGTGATCATCACGCCGTCGGCGAGTGTGCGGCAGGTGATGCTGGATTTTGGGGTGCGACGGCCGATTGTGGTGATTGAGAATGGGGTGGATTTACGGCCGTTTAACCACCCTGCTCATCCATACAGCAAAAAAGAGCTGGGCATTCCCGATTCTGCCATTTTATTTGTGTATACCGGACGTTTATCTTCGGAGAAAAATCTGGAAACCCTGCTGCGTCAATTTGCCATCGCCCGCGATATTGTGCCAGAGCTGCATCTGATGCTGATTGGTAAGGGGGCTTTAGAAGATGAACTGCCGGCGCAGGCGCGGGAATTAGGGATTGAACGCGCCGTTCACTTCTTGGGCGCCGTTGATTATGAAGAGATTGGCAGCTATTTGGCGGCGGCTGATGCGTTTGTTACCGCTTCGGTTAGCGAAGTACATCCGTTATCGGTTATTGAAGCGATGGCGGTCGGGCTGCCGGTTGCGGCTGTGGCCTCGCCGGGCATTTCCGA
>JANTHP010000090.1 GCA_024762395.1 Anaerolineae bacterium
ACTCTTGCACGATGCCGGTGACAACGCCCATGGCGAAGTTGATGATGAATAGTTTGCCCCAAAACTTGGTCATCTTTTTGTAAACTTCCTTGTTGGTGCGCACATAGAGTGTTTCCATGATGGCGACCAGGATGGAGAGACCTAAAGTTAAAGGAACAAAGAAAAAGTGATAAATTGTTGTGACGGCAAATTGCAGCCGCGCTAAAATGGTAACATCCATTGTATATCAAGCCTCCTTTTCTGCTCTACATATACTAACGCCTATCAAGGATAGCGTTTTTGCGCTGCTTTGTCGTCAACGATGCAATGACTTTTCCTTCAACAAAAAAGACCACTAGAAGTGGGTTTTTCCACAAATGTTGAAGAAAAAACAACAAATGTTGCTTGTTGTGTCATATTTGGTGGTATATGGCAGGGCTATTTGCTATCAAAGTCTAAATTACCGTCTAAAGAGGTTAGACCTTCACGCAGGGCGTATAGGGTGGCCTGTACGCGGTTAGCCAGATGAAGTTTGTCCAAAATGTGGCTGACGTGGGAGCGCACGGTGACTTCGGCGATGGAAAGTTCGGCGGCGATTTCTTGGTTGCCCATTCCTTGTGCTACAAAACGCAGCACTTCGACTTCCCGCTCGGTGAGTGGTTCTGGGGTTGGTGTTTTTGAAGACGGCCGTTTCTCTGACAACGGCCGTCCCAATTCATGGAGCAGCTTGCGGGCAATGCGCGGGGTTAATGACGGTTCCCCTTTATGTACCCGGCGAATGGCTTGAATCAACTCAGTTGGGTCAGAATCTTTCAAAAGGTAGCCTAATGCGCCCGCCTTAATCGCCGGGAACACCTGATCGTCCCCGGCAAAGCTGGTTAGCGCCAATACGCGCGATTCTGGTTGTCGCTGGGTAATTTGGCGGGTTGCCTCAATGCCATCTACATTGGGCATGACAATGTCCATCAAAATCACATCGGGTTGAAGAGCGGCAGCCTGTTTAATGGCCTCTTGCCCATCATTTGCTTCGCCAATGACTTCAATATCGTCAAGTTCAGTTAGTAATGCGCGCAGTCCCTTGCGAACAATTGCGTGGTCGTCAACAAGTAAAATGCGAATTGGTATTGGAGTCGTCGCTGATAAATCTTCATTCATAAGTCCACTTCCACTTTCAAAATTGTGCCTTTTTGGGGGCTGCTTTCCACATGCAGTTGACCGCCGATGCGTTGGACGCGCTCTTCAATGCCGCGCAGCCCCAGCCCGCCGCTTTTGCGGGCGCGGATGGGGTCAAAGCCGATGCCATCATCGCCTACTTCCAGGCTGAAAAGATGGTCGTCAAAGCGTAAGTTTACGGTGACTTGTTCTGCTTTGGCGTGTTTGACGGCGTTATTCAGGGCTTCTTGGACGATGCGGTATAAGTTTTCCTCAATGGCCAGCGGCAGGCGGCTCTCTGTCCCCTGGACATGGAATGCAGATTGTAGACCGGAGCGGGCTTCGACGGTTTCCAGGCGGGTTTGTACGGCCGTTACCAGTCCTTCCTTCTCTAAAACGGGCGGGTGCAGTTCGAAAATGAGCAAACGCATGTCCAAAATTGCTTCTCGCGCCATGTGACGTAGTTCTTGTAAATGGTTGGCGGCCACATCATGTTTGCCTGCGTTTAGGGCCATGCGCGCCGCATCGGCATAGAGGGTGACGCTGTAAATAGCCTGTGTCACCGAATCGTGCAGTTCGCGCGCCAGCCGCTGCCGTTCTTCAATGACAGCCAATTTTTCTGCCTGCTGGTGCAGTTGGGCGTGTTCGATGGAGATGGCAGCCTGGCCGGCAAACAAGTGCATCAAGCGCATGTCATTTTCGGAAAATCCGCCCGGTTTGTTGACTACATCTAGCACGCCTAAAACCGTTTCGTCTACGCAAAGCGGGACGGCGAGCAAGGTTTTTACGGCCGGATTGCGCTGATATGCCTGAATCTGGTTTTGCGGGTTGTTGAGCAGCAGCGGCTTTTTTTGTTTGACTACTGTGCCGGCAAAGGAGTCTTTTACTGACAGGCGTTGAAAGACAGGCAGGGGTACGCCGCAACTGCTTTTAAGATGCAGGTTGGTTTCATTTGCCAGTAATAAAATGGCACTGCCTTCGGCGCCGGTGAGGCGGCAAGCCTCGGCGCAAACAATGGAGAGCACATCGTCCAGGGTGGTGAGGTGCTGCAGCAGGGCGGTGGTGACGCGCTGGAGACTCTCGCTGGCGTTGAGCAGTAGGGCGGTTTGTTCGCGTTCGGTTATGTCGCTGCCGGCGGCGATGATGTATTCGACGTCACCGTTGGCATCCAGAAGTGTTGTGTTGGACCAAGAAATTAACCGGCGACGGCCGTCTTTTGTGAGCCAACGGGTCTGGTTTTTGGCGGGGAACTGCTGCGCATTATTGTGAGTAAAGAGGGATTGAGCGGTTGATTTGTCTTGTGGAATTAAAAACAGGTCCCAGAATTGTTTCCCTTTTATTTCTTCAAATGCGTAACCGGTTAATGTTTCACAAGCATGGTTGAAGCGAATGATACGGCCGTTTCGATCAAAAACGACAATGAGGGTGTCAACCTGGCGCTGTTCGTTCATTATTGTTCATATTGGACAAATCTTCAAGATTGGTCCAATCTCAAAAGCTAATTGTTGGTTATGATAAAAGTTGTATCGAATGAGCTGTCGGAAAATCCGTACAGCCACAGGGCGTATAGGCCGGAAGCGGATAATTGGTAGTCGGTTAATTCCTCCGTTTCACCATCAAAGAATTCATCAATTGTTTCCAGAATGGCGCCATCCGGCCCTAATAGATCAATACCGATATCGCCATTGCTGTCGGGAACGGCCGTAATCGTAATCACATCGCCCAAACTGCCATTGAAGAACCATAGCTGTTCGCTGTTTTCATCAATTTCTGTTGTGACTGACGTATTGTAGGCAGTCAAATCAAAGCTAATGGGAAAAGATAAGTCATCCAGGGCCAGTATGGCGTAATTCCCGGCGGCATTATTGGCGGCATAAACGTCAATCAAATAACTGCCCGTTTGCGCCATGTTCAAGCCGGTGACCCGTTCAATTTCTCCGGCTCCAACATTATTTTGATCTGCTACCAACTGAGCGCCATCGGGAGCAAAGATGGAGAGGGCAATGTCCACGTCGCTGCCGGAGACAACGCTAAGCGAGAGTGTGTTACCGGGCATTTCGTTGGAAAATTCCCATTGATGCCTGTCGTTTGCATTCAGCAGGCTGAAAACCGGCTCTTCCGGCTCCAAAATATCTGTGAAAACTGGCGTATTGGTTGGCGCTATGGTGGCATTCGGGTTGGGGGTGGCGGAGGCGGTCGGCGTTGGGGTTGATGTTGGCGTTAGCGTTAGCGTTAGCTGTCCCTCTGCTGTTGGGGTTGGCGTTGTTTCTTTGTCGGGCGCAGGGGTATTGGCTGTCGTTGCTGTACTGGTTGGTGTGGCGGTTGGCAGGGTGGTGGCGCGGACTGAGGGCGTGGGTGATGGGGGGAATGTGGGGGGGGCATTGACAGGCGGCGTGGGCAGAGGAACGGCCGTTGCTTCTGCCGGCGGCTCTATGAATGGTGTAGGGGAAACTGCCGTTTCTCCGGTAGGTGGCGGTTCATTGAAAGTATCCACTGGCAGGCTGCCGGGAGTCAGCGTAACCATTGCAATGGGATTAGGCGAGATGATATGACTAACCTCTAAATACCATAAATCCTCAACTTGCGCCGACGCCCCGCACCCGACCGGCCCGCGCCAATGCTGCCACCGTCCGGCAATCGTCATCATGAGGTTTTCAGGGAGTAACGGCCGTAGCTGCTCATCAACTCCCCCCGCCAACGCCATCAGCCCATTCGACGACAATCCCCACGACGCCGGCGGGGCCTGCCGCTTCGATTTACACACCAAGAGCGGCAAAGGGGTATAAGCGCCCGTCAGTTGAATAAATGCGCCCTCAAAAAAAGCCGGTTTAGCCGCTAATTCACTCAAAGTTACCGGGATAGGCGTCCCGCTTAACGGTTCAACCGATGGGGCAGGCGTATTGGTTGCTGTCTCAGAGGACATCTGGCAGCCAGCTAGCAGCGCGGCGATAAAAACCAGCCACAATTTTTTCATAAAAAATCCAAGTCGCTTTGTAACTATACAGCTACCAGAGGTGACAGTCACTTGGGAAAAGTGACTGTCACCTGTATGGTTACGTCGCTTTTATTCGTTAGTAATCGTTCAGACCTTTGAAGTTTCTACCTTAAATCTACAGCTACATTATACTTCACCAATCCACCTATAAAAAACAGCGCTTTGCAATTAGCTGCAAAGCGCTGTCAATCAACCTCTTTTCGTAACTACTCAGCCTCATATTACTTGAGTCGTCACCTCTTTTCAAAAATAAATTGTAACCATACAGCTACCAGAGGTGACAGTCACTTTTCAGCATCGTGGCTTCGGCTAATACCTCTGGAAGAAGTGACTGTCATCTGTATAGATACAATAAATTTGCTCGATTTTAGCCGCAGCCGCCGCTGGTGGGGGCGCGTTTCAGTTCCAACTTGATTTTTGGCACGTATTCCAACTCGTGCGCGTGTGGGTCCGGTTCAGACGCCGAATAGCGGTCGCCCAACGCCGAGTCGAAAATGTAGCACAATTGATCCTCGCCTGCGCCAGAATTAAACCGTTTGGTCAAGTCATCATCGCCAAACGTGGCAATCCAGCCATTTACCCCGCCTTCCAGGATGTAAACATTGGGCACGCTTTCCGCCTGCAAAATTTTCCAGGCCTCCGTCGCCGCCGCTTCATCGTTGCTCATTAGCACAAACACAGTGTTAGCCGGTTCAAAATGCAGCTCGGAAATGAATTCCGGGTTGTCAATTTCCGAAAGCGGTACATGGCGGGCGTCCAGAATGTGGAACAGGTTGTAATCCACCTCTTCGCGCACATCAATCATAACTGTTTTGATTTTTGTGTCATGGGTGGTGTCCAGCAGTTCGCCGGGATGAATTTGGACGGCGCGCTCGGCCAAAAGCGCTTCCTTTTCCGCTGCGATATGGTTCCAGCGATCTTCAGTTGTAGGCTGGCCGATGACCATGAAGATGATGGCGGCCAAAACAAGGACGCCGGCGGCAGGGTAGCGCCATTTGGGCTGCGACTTAGGGTCTTTTTTGCCGATGGCTTGCTCCAGTTTCTCGCCGCCCCAAAACATGAACAAGGCCATCAAAATGACCAGCAGGACAACCGTGCCGGTACTCAGTCCCAGCCATTCGGGTAAGGTGAAACGGCCCATGTAGGAGGATGTCCAAAAAATATCAAAGTTCTGGACGGTTTCGCCAAACAGGAAGATGCCGAACAAGACGCCAAGAACGAAGAAGACGCCGTCCAATTTACCGGTGGCGGCGGCGACGAGCGATGTGCCGGGGCAAAAACCGCCGATGATGAAGCCAAAACCCATAATTAGCCCGCCGACGATGCCCGGCCAGAGGTAGGTGGGATTGACCCAAATCAGGTTGTAATCCAGCAGCCCCAGCGCCGATGTGGCAAAAATGAGGCTCATGGCGACGATGATGGCTCCGAACATCACTTTGAGGACGGTGAAATCTTTGAAGTAGAATTGGGCCGCTAATTTTTTAGAGTTGCCAAAACCGGCTATCTCTAGCACGTAGCCGAAGGCAAAGCCGATGAACAAGAAGACGACGTATGCGCCCCAATGTCCGAATATCTCTGCGAGTGGAAGTGGAAAAATGGTCATTTTAGTCTCCTGGTTTGGTGGTCTGGTGGTCTAGTAGTCTCTAGTCTCGTAGTCTCTAGTCTCCAGTTTTTGGTTTCCTAATTCCAGAATTTCCTCATGGTGTAGGCTAAGGCGTAGGCGCCGCCGAAGACGGCGAACATGAAGGCCCAACTGCCGACGGAGAGGACGGCGCCGCCGGATAATGCCTGGCCAGAGGTGCAGCCGCGAGCAAAACGTGCCCCGTAGCCCATCAATGCGCCGCCGATGAAGGCCATCATCCAGCGCATTTTGACGGAAACGTTGGGGCCGCGATTGGTTTCGACTTTGAGACGGCCGTTTCGCCATCCCGATGCAATCCCGCCAAACACAACCCCGATGGTTACAAACACAACCCAGCTATCCAGCGGGTTTCTGGCCCCGCCGGCCATCGCCAGCAGGTAAGGGGTGCGATTTACATGATTGGGGGCGATCAAATCCTCCACAAAAACCAACATTCGGTTCAGACCGCCGGATGCGCCCAACCCGCTGCCTGTGAGGAAGAAGGCCAGGAACAAAACCACGCCTAACAAAATTCCGGCATAGTAGGGGTCTACGTAATCTTTGGCTGTACGTTTGACGGCCGTTTTCTGCGCCGTTTGTTCTCCAGTTAAAGTAGTCATAACAATCTCCTGAAATTGTGAATGGTGAATTGTGAATTGTGAAGTAGTAATCCATTCACAATTCACAATTAGTTATTCACAATCCACAATTCTCTTATTTTAATCTCCAGCAACAGGATGCGTCTCCACATCCTCCCAGCCCATCATCATCGCCTGGATATTAGCCATTGGCGTGGGGCCGGTGGTGGTGAGGTAGACGTGCATCACAATAAACGAGGCGAACAGCCAGGCGATAAGCGTGTGGAACGGAGCCAGGAACGGCAACCCGCCTACTTGCGCCGCAATGTTCGGCCATCGCTGCGCGCCCCAAATCAGCGCGCCGGTAATAATTTGCAAAGGCAGCAGCACATTCAACAGACCCAGATAGGTCACTTGCTGCAGCGGATTGAGCTTGTGTTCCGGCGTTTTCTCAAAGGGATGCTCCTCTCCTTTGAAGATGCCGCGCAGGTAGAACATAGCTTGCTGCGCCATTTGGTTAAAGAAGCCGCGCGGTTCCGGCAAATACTGCTTGATTTCACCGCTGGCAATGTTGTAGAAAAAGGCCAGCGCCGCATTGGCGACCAAAATTGCCGCCAGCACGTTGTGTACCTGTACCACGTAGCTAAAGCTGAAGGCGCCAAACATGTCCGGCTTGTGGATGATGAGGCCGGTAAATGTGAGCAGGAGGATGACGGCCGTTTGCAGCCAATGCCACAATCGCTCATACACCGTGTACATATAAACCGTCTTCATCTCATGCTCCTGCGGCGGGTTCTTACGCGCCGACCAGTAGCGCAGGCCGCCATGCGTAAACACACCGCCAATCGTGCCCAGGAAAATAAGGACGCCAGCCCAATCAATCCAGCTAACTTTGTTGTGGCCAATCACATACAAATTGTCAGCTCCCGCTCGCGGTTCATAGTACAGCGCGCCATCTTTCGTTTTGACAACGTCGCCGTTTAGCTCTGTCGTGCCGTTGCCTACAAATGTGGGCATCACGCCGCCCGGAATGGCGTCGGCCAAAATGATGGGGCGCGTAACGCGGGAATCTTCGCTGTGGCAGGTTTGGCAATCCTTCGTTGCCCATTCGCCATGCGTGACGTTGTGGTTGATGTTGTACGGTTGAATTTCACCGGCAATGCGGGGATTTTCTAGCCCTAAACCCTCCAGCTTTCCGGCAATCAACACTTCCTTGCGTTCGCTGTCAATGATGAGTTCTTCCGGCTCAATCACGCCATTTTTGTTGGCGTCAAACGCTTCCAAAACATCGTCATGGTACACGTCGCCATCCAGCCAGGCCGCTTGCAGGTCGCGTGCGGGAACCGGCCGTTCCGGATCGCCGTACACCCAATACCAGGATGTGACCAGATTGTGCGGACTGAGCGGGGCCGCGCCGTCTTCATTGGGGCGGGGCAGCAAGACCGGCTCGTAGCCCGTTACCAGCGCCGTAGCAAACGTCTCGCCGCCGCCTTCGACGCCGCGACACGCCACTTGCGGTTCGCCGGATGTTTGGACGACTGTCCAGTCATACATTTGCCGGGCTGGCGCATACATTTCCGGGATATGGCAGGACTCGCAAGCCAGGGCGACCATGTGCCGGTCGGCGTAAGGCAGCCAATCGTGGGTCGTTTCTGCTTCGTGGCAGTCGGCGCAGGTGCGGAGCGTGTTGTCCAGGCTGGGAGCCAATGCCCCTTGCGCGCTGGCGCCTTTGGCAAACTCGTGCAGCGGCCGGTACAGATATTCGCCTAAATCAATGCGGCGTGGGTCGAATTGCAAATGTTCGGGCCGCGATTCGGTTAATTCCTGGTAATAAACCGGGTTGTTGAGGGAGTAGTGGCAGTCGGTGCATTTGACGACGCGCTCGGTGTGAATGTCCCAAGAGCGGCGAATGTCGGCTTTGTTTTCGATGTTGATGCCCGATTCGGCGATTTTTTGCGGCGACATGATTTGGCCGGTGGTGATAGTACTCCACTGCTCCGGCGTACAGCCGCTCAAGACCATCGGCGTTTGCGGGTCAACGTGTACCAGGCCGTGACATTGGCCGCAGTTTTCATTGGTAGGGTCTTGGATGCCGACGAATTCGGGGAATAGTTCGCCGTTTTCGTCGAAGGCTTCGGCGTTCCAGATGAATTCATCCCCTTCCTGGTTGACAATGCCGGTTCCCAGCAGCGTGGCGGTGTTGGCCCAGCCGAAGTTACCGGCATGGATAGCTTCTTTGCGGGCTTCGTTGTTGGGTTCGGGTAGATGGCAAAGGAAGCAGTTCATCTCGATGATGCCGGATTCGGCCCAATCCCAGGCAACGAGGTTCCCGTTTGCATCAATGGAACTGGCTTCGATGTTGTCGGCGGCGGGGGGCATGAGGGTGAGTTCTTGCCCGCTTCGGCTGTATTGGGCGGGGCCGCCGCCAACGTGACGCACGCCGAGCAGTTTGACCCAGTCGGCGGTGGTCAAATCGGTATGTTTGTCAACCTCCGGCGAGAGGTAGCGGTATGTGATGGGGTTCCATTTACCGAATAGCCCGGCGCTGGTGTCCCAGGCACGGCCGTTTCCGGTCAATCCTGGCGCTGTTAATTCGCTCAACCCTACATCCGAATGGAAGCTGTGGGAGGCGATAAACTCGGCGTCGTGGCAGTTGTTACAGGTTTTAATGGTGGAAACCGGTTTGCCGGAATCCAGAACATGGTTGCCATCCTCATCCAGCAGGGGGATGCCGGGATGGAGGGAGGGGGTGCGAGGTGCGGGTTCTGTTTCCGGCTGCGCCTCTTCACCGCCCTCTTGCGCCCAGACAACCCGGTTGGCAACCAATGACAAAGCAATCAACACAGCGCCAATAAGTAAGATAAATTGGACAAATTTGAGTTTGGAGTGTTTCGATTTTGTGAACATAGTCGTTTTGTAGATTTGTAAAATTGACAATTTCTAATTGTCAATTGCCAATTGTCAATTATTCGTCATCCCAATCGTTTGGCTGCGGTTGCCCCAGCGCAGCGGGTCGCCGTAATAACCGAGGGCTTCCCAGTCCATACGGCCGTCATCACTGTGGCAGTCGCTGCATTGCAAGGCGTTTTCCTTCGGCGCGACCATATGCGTCAACGCCCAATACATCTCTGTTTGCGCCCAACCGTACTCGCCGCTGTATGCCATTCCCGATGCTTCGGCGCCCAGTTCTGCCGCCAACTGCCAGTCAAATTCCGTCCAGTAGCCGCCTTCGCCCACCGTTTTGGGCTGCAGCAGGTAGTTGTAACCGGCGTCATAAATTTGGATAGCGCGGTGGACTTTGAAGGGCCAGATTTTGGCGTTGGGGTCGGTGATGTCGCCTTGCGGGGTATTGAGGGAGGTAACGGCCGTCGGGTCAATCTTGTCGCCCAAAATATAGCGATCCGCCTCCCCGTTAAACCAGTAGTACTCTGGCATGAACCCGCGTTCGTATACAAAACGCCCCTTAATCTTCAGATATTCATGCGGGTCTTCCGGGATGTCCTGCCCAGCCTGTGACCAGTCCCACTGCATCTTCGTCGCATCCCGCACCGCGCCTTCAGGGATATGGCACGTCTGGCAGGCAATAGTGTCAATATGGGCGTTAATCCGATCATCCGTGTGTAAGTCATTTTCATGGCAGTCCATACAAGAAATTTCATGTTCGCCGTTGATGCTAACCGAAATCGAATGGCCGCCAATTTGATGATTTTCCGTTTTGTGGCAGTCTACACATTGGAAATCATACCGTCCCATGTGCACATCAATATCTTCTGATGGGTAGAACATACTGCTGTCCAGGTCGCCATGCTTGACCGCATTGCCGCCGCCGCCGTTAAAATGGCAGCCGCCGCAGTTCAGGCGCGTCGGCGTAGACACGCTTTGCGCCGCCACCGCTAAATCAACCCCTTCCGCCGGTAAACCGGAATTGGCCTTGACATATAGTCCGCTTTGTTCGTGGCAAACCAGGCAGTCTACATTTTCTTCCATCGAGAAATCAAAATCGGCGCTGTCCCAGCCGTAGCCGGCGTGGCAGCGCGTGCAGCCTGTCCAGTTCCCTTGAATGCCGATGCAGAAATTGTTGATTTGATTTTTCTTGCCAATTGTCACCAATTCATCCCGTCCCGGCAGCTTCACCGGTTTGCTTTCCCATGTCCAATGAACGGTTTGGGTCATTTCATGGGCGGCATTTTCATGGCATTCCAGACAAGCGCGGGTCACATCTTGCCCGGTTTCATATGGTCCAGGCATGAGATCTGTGTGGTCAACATGCGGCGCTCTTTCCGGCAAAGATGCCCAGGGATCGCCTGAATTATCTGGTTCTGCTGTGACAACTGAAAAAATGGGCACAACGATAATTAAAATAGTGATGAGTAGGCCGATAAGCCAAACATATTTTGAATCTTTCATAGCTCCTCTTTTAGGAAAGAATGTTAGATTGCCGCTCCAGCGTTTGACGCAAAAAGTTCCGCATCTCATCCAAAATGGCGATAATTTTGGGACTGGTGATGGAGTACACAACGGCCGGGCCGTAACGCTCGGTTTTTACCATTGCGCGCTGCCGTAAAACGCGGAGATGGCGGGAAACGGTCGGTTGGGGCATGTCCAATGCACAAGCCAGCGCCGATACATGGCGCGGTTCGTCGTGAAGGGCGTACAGTATCTGGATGCGCTTGGGATCGCCTAGCGCCTGGCAGATATTGCCGTGTAATAATCTGAGTTCGTCCATTTGTGGAATGCTCATTTACTTGCCCTTAACGATGGTATTCGCCCATCCATGTATTCGTCTATCCGAATACATACAAAGTTTAATCGAAGATGAGAAAGGGGACAGCGACATTTGTCATGGGTTTGACTATGACAAATGTCATTTGTGCTTGTATTCACAATGGGGTGGCACGCGCCTATGGCGCGCCGCGAGCGAATGGAAACCGCAGCCTGATTTATACGTTTACGGAGGGGGCATCACGGGCGATTGTCCACCACGAATGGATGAAACCCGTAGGTCGGATTGCCAATCCGACCTACATTTACACAGGAGGCACCACGTGCCTGCGACGCACCAACGAATGAATGAAAATCCACAGATTGCGCAGATGGCGCAGATTTAATCTGTGTAATCGGTGTAATCTGCGGTTTATTTACAAGGAGAGAAGGGCGGGGGAATGTTGGGGCGCGTTATGTTAACAGTGTTAGTTGATTATCTGCGCTAATTTCAACGCTTAAATCGCGCAGTGAACGGTTGGCCGGCCCTTGCAGTTTTTCCCCGTCCAGAGCAAAGCGCGAGCCATGACAGGGGCAGTCAAAGCTGTTGTCGGCAAGGTTGACGGAGCAGCCCAGGTGGGGGCAGATGGCGCTAACGGCCGTAATCCCCTCATCTGTATGCAAAATATACGCCTGGGCCTGGGAAATGAAGGTGCGGGAGCCGGGCGGGTAATTTTCGGCCGGGCCGAGGGCAAAGGTTTGGGGGACGGCCGTTTCCGTTTGGAAACTAAAAAAGCGGGACAGTCCGCCTAATCCAAGCAGGCCGCTGACCGCTAACAGGCCTTTACCGGCCAGTTCCAGAAAAGTGCGGCGGGAGAGGGGGGTGGGGTTAATGCTCGACGGCGTGACATTCATGACAAAAATGCGACTCCTGTTCATCAGGGTTCTGCTCACAGGCCGTATCCATCACCCGTGAGAAAGGAAGGGTTAATTCAGTAACTTTGCCAGTCAGTTGCAGCGAGCCGTCATCAAGTTGGCGGATGTTCCACATCGGTTCGCCCTGCTCGGTGACGAGGATGGTGTCGCCGACTTGCAAATCAATGACGGGATTGAGCGCGGCCAGCCGCAGGGCGATGTCGTTGGGATCGGTGATGGTTTTGGTGAGCGGCGGCTCGTTGATTGTGCCGTGACAGGTGCGGCATTGGACGTATTGGATGTCGGCCTGGCTGCTGTGGATGTCGCCGTCGCCCATGGCTTCGCTCCGGGTGTGGCAGTCAATGCAGTCCAGCGTCCATTCGCATTGGGTGAATTGGCCGATGGGTTGGTAGTAATCCTGGAGACGGCCGTTAGCCTCATCGGTTCGCGGGTGAAATGCCATATCGCGCAGGCTGTAGTTGCCGCGATTGTGGCAGGTGTTGCATTGGGTGTAGGGGATGGCGGTGGTGAGTGTGTGCGTTAGCTGGTCGGGGGCGCGATTTTGGGTAGGGGTGTGACAGGCGGCGCAGCCGGTGAAGCGGTCGTACTCGCCGCCGGGCAGCGGGTCGGCGGAAAGGTGGCAGTTGAGGCAGTTTTGGGAGAATTTCAGGATGGAAGGATGGGTTTCCTGGGCGGGATTGAATGGATCGAGGTAAGGAACGCCGGTATTGGTTTCGGTATCTTGAACGGCAAACGCGCCCAATTGGGCGGCTGGATCGGGCTGGACGCCGAATGCGTAGCGGACGGCGGCAATGGCGCCGGCGTAGGTGGCCTGAATGCTGGTTTGGACGCGCTGGATGTGGTCGCGGTCGGCGGAAACGGCCCCGCTGTGGCAGTCGCTGCCGCCGCAAGATGGCTCCACAACGGCTAAATCGGAAGGATTGGCCCCGCCGCGCATGGAGCTGTGGGCTAAATCGGCGTCCAATGCCAGCCGTTCGCCGCCATGACAACGCACGCAGCCGAAGACGGCCGTTGGGTGCGCCGCGCTAATATCGGGTAAATCGTTGTGGCAGGTCAGGCAGTATTCCGTTTCGCCGGTGAGGGTAGGGGTGAGGGGGATGGGCGCGGGGGGACGGCCGTTTGCCCACACAGCAGTCAGGACGGCGAGTAACAGAAACAGGGCGGCAAGGGTGCGTTTCATAATAACGTCAAAATCAACAGCGTCAGGATGATACCAAGTGTCGCAATTTGTACCACCCGTCCGCTTTTCGGCAGCCAAGACCCAATCTCTTCCGGGGCGAGAGACGGCCGTATCAAAGGCAGCGCCGCCAGCAGTCCCAAAACCGCCAGCGGGATAAGCACGCCCCAGAAAAAGGCGTCGCCATTTTTGAGAAGCTGCTGCACCCACAAGAAAAACCAGGGGGCGCGCGCTTCAGCGGTTGGCGGGGCCGTTTCCGACATGGCCGGGCCAATGGGGGCGGGGAAGAAAGTAGAAATGAGTATGAGAACGGCCGTTGCCACAATCATCGCCACAACTTCAATCCGCACCAGCTCATTCCGCGGCAGACGTTCCCGATTTTGGCGCAGTTTAGGCGGCGGCGCGGCAATGCCGCCATCCCGCCGCACCCGAAATATGTGCCAGACGCCCACAATGATAAACAACAAGATCAGGCCGAAAATATGCCAGGCATAAAACCGAACCAGCGCGGCCGGCCCCGGCGCATCGCCGCCCATCAAAATGCGGTACGCTCCCGGCCCAATTCCCGGAATCGCTTTAATTAGATTCGTTCCCGCCACCAACGCCCAGCGGATACCCTCATCCCAACGCAGCACATAGCCGCTAAAATCCAAGAAAATGATGAGCGCTAACAACCCCAACCCCAGCCAATAGTTAAACCGGCGCGGCGCGGCATAGCCGCCCGTCAGCAGCACGCGGACCATATGGATAATTGAGACAATTAACAGCCCCTGCGCCGCCCAAAAATGCAAATTCCGTACCAATCCGCCATAGGGAACCAGGAATGTCAACATCTGCACCGATTCGGCCGCACCGTCCGGCGTGGGAACATAGTAAAACATTTCCAGCGCCCCCGTTACCAGCAGCGTCAACGATAAAAACACCGCCAGCCCGCCCGCGCCCAGCGTGTGGCTAAAACGGGCCTGCGGTTTAGGAATTGTCGGCGGGTGCAGGTGATGAAAAAAGGAAGGGGACATAATTGGTGATTAAAATCTAATCCCCCGTATGCGCTAACTTCCGGCGTAATTTTAGTTTTGGTTCCGCGGGGACGGTCTCTTCAAACAGTGGGAAGTAATGGGCGACCAGTGAATAAACGAGTACGGCCGTTGCAATCACCCCCACCAGAATCGCCACTTCCATCCAATGCGGCGTATAAACCATATTTCCCGGCGGCTTCATCGCAAACCAGGAAACGTCAAACCGGTTCATAACCACGCCCACCAAAACCAACCCGGCTCCAATTAACGTGGCCGTTCGATTATGGCGAACGCGCTTGAAAGAAAACATGATCATGGGAATAACGACGCCCATAATCAATTCCGTCAGGAACAAAGCGCTGTAACTGCCGCTGTTGAAAAGCAGGTGCAGTTCATCCGTAATTTCCAATTCGCCCAACTTCAAAACCAGATACACGCCCAAAATCCAGGGAATGAACCAGGCCAATTCGGCGATTATCTTTTCCGGCAGCGTCCGTTTGAATATCCAGGCGCTCAACACCGCGCCGCCCGTCACCATTGCCAACCCGGCGGCCAGCGAGGTAATCAGGAAGAACACCGGTAAAAACATCGAGTACCACAGCGGGTGCAGCCGCGACGACATAATCACAAACAACGTCCCCAGCGAGGATTGGTGCAGCGTAGACAGCGTTAC
>JANTHP010000091.1 GCA_024762395.1 Anaerolineae bacterium
TTGGGCACGCTGGCGCTGGCTCTGCCGTTAGGCGGCAGCCAGGTTTTTACACGGCAAATTTTACTGGGACTGCTCATCGCCATTCCCGTTGTGCTGCTCCTGTCGGTTCTCGGCGGCGTCTTTTTAGCCGGGCGCGCCCTCAAGCCGGTCTCCGCCATCACCCGCACGGCGCAGGCGATCAGCGCCGAAGACCTCAGCCACCGCATTGAAATGAATCTGCCGGAAGATGAAATCGGCCGTTTGGCCCAAACCTTTAACGCCATGCTGGAACGGCTCGACCGCGCCTTTGCCCGGGAGCGGCAGCTCACGTCGGACGTCTCTCATGAACTGCGCACGCCGTTGGGGATGCTGAAAACGCAGTTGAGCCTGGCCCGTTCCCGCCCGCGGGAGGCGGCGGCCCTGCTGGAGATGATGGACGGGATGGAAGGGGATGTGGACCGCATGACCCGCCTCGTGGAGCAGATGTTGACGCTGGCGCGGGTGGAGCAGCGCGGACTGGCGCAGTTTGCGCCGGTAGACTGCGCCCGGCTGCTGCAGGAAGTGGTTTCTGATTTACGCGCCGCCGCTCAGGAGCGCGGCGTGGCCTTGCAGTTGACGCTGCCACCGCAGGTTGAGTTTATTTTGCCGGCCGATGCGGAGCGGCTGCGGCAGGTGTTTGTCAATCTGATTGAAAATGGGATTAAGTATTCGCCGGAAGAGGGTGTGGTGGCGGTAACGGCCGTGCGCCATTGGCAGCAAATTGCCATCTCCGTAACCAACGAAGGGGCGGGCATCCCCCCCGAACAAATCCCCCACTTATTTGAACGGTTTTACCGCGTAGACGACGCCCGCGCCCGGACGACCGGCGGGTTTGGCCTGGGACTGGCTATCACGAAAGCCATCGTTGAGGCGCACGGCGGCGAGATTGTCGTGCAAAGCGAACCGGAAATAGGGACGACGTTTACCGTTCGGCTGCCTGCATAGTTTAAAGCTGATTCGCGCATCAGCTTACTCGACACAGCCATTCTTGTGTCATGTAGTAAACATACGTTAAAGTGTGATAGTATTTGTTTATGGAACGAACGCCTTTGTATTCAGCGCCATGGGCGACAGAGTCGCAACTGCTAGTAACCCATACCGCCGATCAGTACCGAATGGAAGCGTATCAAGCGGTTGGCGAAGATTCCCGTTCCCAACACGGTCAATTTTTTACTCCGCCTTCTATAGCTTATACAATGGCTTCCCTGTTTCAGAATCTCCCCGCTGAAATCAGATTGTTGGACGCTGGCGCAGGGGTGGGCACACTTACAGCGGCGTTTGTGGATAAGCTCGTCAATGCAGCAACATTGCCTAAAAAACTCAGTGTAACCGTTTTCGAACAGGCGTTGGAATTCCAGCCATACTTAAAGGAAACATTGGACAAATGCCGCCAGACTTGTGAACGAGTAGGAATTTCATTCTCCAGCGCTATTAAAGCAGAAGATTTTATTGATTCAGCCAGCGCCATGCTGCGCCCGCGTCTTTTTGAAGGGCAAACACAACGCTTTAACTGTGCGATTTTGAACCCACCATACAAAAAAATTCACAGCCAATCTGCTTATCGCCGACGTTTGCGTGAAGCTGGCATTGAGACGGGCAATCTATACACGGCATTTTTGGCGCTCGTGTCCGGCATCCTTGAACCGGGCGGCCAGATGGTAGCCATTACGCCGCGCAGCTTTTGCAATGGGCCATACTACAAAGCATTTCGAAAGTTATTTGATTCTCAGATGGCCTTCCAACAAATCCATTTGTTTGAGTCAAGAGATAAAATATTCGCTGGCGATGATGTTTTGCAAGAAAATATTATTTTTCATGCCGTTAAAACAGGCGATAAAAAAACTGTAACCATTACCAGCTCGCACAGCCCGCAAGAGGCTGTCCACACCCGGCGCACGGTTGACTACAGGCAGGTAATCAACCCGGACGATCCCCATCTTTTCATTCATATTACAGCCAGTGATCTTGATCAGAATATTGCGGATCGCTTTGAGCATTTTCCTTGCACTTTGACGGATTTAGGGCTGGATGTATCCACCGGACGTGTGGTTGATTTTCGGACAAAACAGTTTTTACGCCAACGTCCAGATGCGGATACGGTTCCATTGATATATCCGCATCATGCGCAAAATGGGTTTGTGCGTTGGCCGGATGTGAATCATCGTAAACCGAATGCTTTTGTGGCTGACCAGCGAACGAATAAATGGTTGCTGCCCGCAGGCTATTACGTTGTTGTGCGCCGATTTTCGTCGAAAGAGGAACCGAAGCGGATTAATGCTGCGGTGTATGATCCGAACCTGGTGGGGAAAACGGCCGTTGCCTTTGAAAACCATGTCAACGTATTCCATGCGTGGAACAAAGGAATACCGCCAGATTTAGCAAGAGGGTTGGCAATCTACCTCAATTCCACCTTGCTTGATGTCTATTTTCGGCAGTTTAACGGACACACGCAGGTCAATGCCACAGATTTACGCTCCCTTTTATATCCACGCCGTGAAACGCTGGAACAATGGGGAAACGAATACCGTGATGAATTTCCCCACCAGCAAACGATTGACGCCTTAATTGAAGCGGAGTTGCAAAATATGTCTGAGTTAGAAACGCTCGATCCCGTAGCTGCGAAAAAGCGTGTGGCTGAAACGCTCCTTGTTCTTGATGCGCTGGGGCTGCCTCCGGCGCAACAAAATGAAAGGTCGGCCATGACGCTTTTGGCCTTGTTAAATTTGCCGCCGCAAGCGGCATGGACCACGGCCACTCAACCCATGCTGGGTATTACGCCCATCATGGAGTTTATTCGTGCGCATTACGGTGTTGATTATGCGCCCAACACAAGAGAAACGATTCGCCGTCAGACAGTCCACCAATTTGTTCAGGCGGCATTGGTCGTTGAAAATCCAGACGATCCATCCCGACCCGTGAACAGTCCAAAATGGTGTTATCAGATTGAGCCAACCGTTTTCAATTTGCTGCGGCAGTTTGGCAGTGATGATTGGGATAGTTTGCTTGCCGGTTATCTGGAAACGGCCGTTACGCTCAAAGAACGGTATGCGCGGCAGCGAAAATGGCATCAAATTCCCGTACAAATCGCAGATGGCAAAGAAATTACATTGTCATCAGGCAAACACAGCATGTTAATGAAACAAATTATCGAAGCCTTTGCGCCTAGATTTGTGCCGGGCGGGAAACTGGTTTACGTGGGGGATACCGGAGATAAGTGGGGGTATTTTGACGAAGCATTATTACACGGTCTGGGCGTAACAGTTGACCTGCATGGAAAAATGCCAGATGTGATTATTTATGATCAGGCAAAAGAGTGGCTGCTGCTAATTGAAGCGGTAACCAGTCATGGGCCTGTCAATCCCAAGCGGCGCATTGAGTTAGAAGACCTATTTGCGCCTGTTCGAGACAAAATTGTGTATGTCACGGCGTTTCCAACCAGAAGCGAATTGTCGCGCCATCTCGCTGATATTTCATGGGAAACCGAAGTGTGGGTAGCCAATAACCCAGACCACTTGATCCATTTTGACGGCATTCGTTTCTTGGGGCCGTATGGTTCGGGCAAATGATCTGGGCTGACTCTTTCACGGGGAACGGCCGTTTTTCATTGCAAAAGCCGTTCAACCGCAGCTAACCCTGCCGCCGCGACTTCGTCACGCTGAACGCCAGCAGCGCCAACGGGAAAAAGGGGACAACGGCCGTTACCGGTATCACATCCTTCAACGGCAAGATATTGTCCGGCGAGACTTGACTCTACCCAATCCCCTGCCTGTTAAACGGCTTGCCGGAGACGCATGACGAGGGTATGGCCCAGTTGGGCGTGGCGGGGAAATACGGGCTGGATGTCGGTCAGGGCAAGGTTGGCAGCAACGGCCGTTTCCCGCAAATCTTCCCCGGTGTGTCCCTGCGCCGGGCAGGTGAAGCGGGAGACGCGCGTATACAACCAGACCAACGGGCTGCGGGCATTGGGCGAGGTGACGACGAGACGGCCGTCCTGCGCTAACAACTGCTGCCATTCCTGCCACAACGGAAGCGGATCCGCATAATAATCGAGGATGCCCAGGGCGGTAATCAGCGGCCAACTGCCTTGAATGGCGCGGCTGTCGGTCGTCAGGGTCAGGTGGGGCTGGTTGCCCAATCGGGAGGCGGCTTTGGCGACCATTTCCGGGGAAAGGTCGTAGCCGGTGACGCGGTAGCCTAAATCGAGGAGTACGGCCGTTAACCGCCCCGTGCCGCAGCCAAAATCCAGGGCCGGGGTGACGCCCGGCTCCGCTGCCGGGGGAATGAGTTGGCGGATGGCGTCCAGTTCACTGCGGCCAATCCAGCGGGTGAGGGGATTACGGCCGTAAGCATTTGCGTGCCGGTCAAATTGTTGGCGAATGATTGTTTGCTGGGTCATTTTGTCTCCTTCGAAATAAACCACAGATTTCGCAGATGCCGCAGATTAAATCTGTGTAATCGGCGTAATCTGCGGATTTTCACAGATGACGCTGCGCCTGCGCTCATGTCGTCTCTCCGGGAATGGTAAGATGCAGCCAGGCGCTTTGCGCCAGGGGGAGATGGTCGCCCAAACTGATTTTCAAGGCCAGTGAAAGCGCCTGTCCGGTCCCACCGGTGAGGGGAAAGCGGGCCAATCCCATAGTGCCGTAAGGTGTGCGCATGGTGATGGTATGGGCAGGCAGTTGGCGTTCGGTCAGGGAACGGCCGTTTGCCGTGCGAATGACAAAAGAATAGGTGTGGCCGGCTGGAGGTTGGTCGGGGAGCTGCACGCCCAGCCACAAATTGTAGCGGTCGGCGGCAAAGGTGAACATGATGGGGCGGGTATGGTAGGCCAACCGCGCCCGCTGCCAGCCCATCGTAAAAGGCAGGGACTTCCAACGGCCGTCGGGCGGCAGCGGCAGAGACGCGGAAAAACGGGGCACAGTCACGTTGTGCCGGCGGTGAAATATCTCTTGCGTCGCCTGCCCGCTGCTGTGCAGCAGCCTTCCCAGCGTTGGTATCTGAGTTTGATAACGGTTCAAAGCCGCCACTTTTTGACCCCGCAGTGATTGGCGTAATGGGTGACGCACCCAGGTATCTTCGTGAACGGCAAAACGGGCCGGTAGGCGCTCATCTGCCCGATCCAGCCGAACGCTTTTCGGCCAGGGTGTGCCTTGCAGCCACATCGGATAGGCCAGCAGGTCGGGGGCGAAGCCATCCAAATTGCCCCGGTTTTGGGCAGCAGCCCAGGCGGTAAAGTGGGCCAGGGCGCGATGGTCGGGATGGGCGTCCAGGGGATGGGGCATAATGATGACGTCGGGTTGGAAACGATGCAGGGTGTCTTGCAGCGTTTGCAGCAGGCCAACGGCCGTATAGGGCAACACAGGACTGTTGACCGCTTGTTGGGCCGCCTCCCAGCCCGTCGTCGGCGAGCGATAGGGGGCAGCGCTGCGCCAGTGACGCTGCCAGATCGGTTCCAGCCCGCCGTCGGGAAAGCCCCAAAAGGCAACGTCGGCAGCGGGTACGCCCAGTTCGGCCAATGCGTTCAGGCTTTCCTGCTGGCGCTGGACGGCCATCTGGCGGAAGGTTTCTGTGGAGAAGGGGCTGCGTTTTTGGGTGACGGCCGTAGAACGCGAGCCATCCCCGTTGGTGGCTACAATCACCCGGATTTGCGGCGGTTGGGGCAGGGATTGCGCGGCGGCAATGACGCCCCCGGCGGCCAGCGTTTCGTCGTCGGGATGGGGGGCCAGGATGAGGATGCGCCGGTAGCTGTTGGGCTGCCAGACGGGTAAATCACTGAGGGAGACGATGTCGGTGGTGGTAGGGAAACGGCCGTGTACCAGTGGTAAGTCGTGGACAAATGGCATGGCAGCCTCCTCAACTTTGGTAGGCGGGACGGCGCACGGCCGTGTTCACAATTTGGGCGTACATCTGCCAGCGGCTGCGCCAACCGGCCACACGGCCGCGTTTGGCTTCTTTTACCGTGTGGGTCAGGCCATACCAGTTGACGTATTGGCTGCGCCAATGATGATGTTTGGCGTAGTCGGTGAGGGCCACTTCCACGCCGTACCGGGTACCGGCCATACCGTCAAGGGCTTGCTCAGCCGCCTGTCGTCTCAGGCAGCGCTGTCCGCTCAGGTAAGGGGTCAGCAGGAGGGCGGCGTCGGTGCGCATGCCGCCCTGGCGGAAGACGGCGACGGTCATGTCGGTCGCGCCGGCTAGAACAGGCAGGCAGAGGGATTGCAGATGATACGGCCGTAAACCAATCAGGTCGGCGTCTAAAAACAGAACCAGGTCGGTGGATAGGGTCTGTACCCCAGCCAGCATGGCCCCGCCCTTGCCCATGTTGTGGGGGAGACGAAGGGGGGTGATACGGCCGTCTTGCTCTGCCCAGGCCCGCGCTACCGCCAGCGTACTGTCCACTGAACCATCATCTACCACAACGATTTCAGAAATCCAAGCAATACTGCTGACGGTTTCCAGAACACGGCCCAGCCCTTTTTCTTCATTGAACGCCGGTACAACAACGCCCACCGTTTTTGATTTCAATAATTCATTCATCTCGTCTCTCCTGTCTGGTAAAAAATATTTACCACTGCTGTTTGGTTATCTAAACTGGAGAGTAGCTGCGTAAATTAAAGCCCCGATGAAATATGATTAAGAACGCTCTTATGATCGGGGGGACCTCGCGGGAAAGTTTTCTCGGAATCTATTTCACAAAAAAGAGGCGACCCAGTGGGGCGCCTCTTTTTTGATAGTTGCTATTCAATTGTTATAGATGCTAGGGCGCGGGCGCTGTCTCTGGCGCTGCGGGTACATCTTCCGGAGCTTCAGGGCCTTCGGTGGCGTCATCGGCTTCGTTTTGTGCTTCGTGTTCTTCCTGAACGTTGTCGGTATCGCCAACCCCATTGGTCTCTTCGGCGGCGTCATCGCCGGCCTGTTCGGTGTGTAAAACAGAAGCGTCTCCGGCATCAATTTTCACATCCAGCCCATTGTCCAATTCCACGCTGTAGACCAGGTAACCGTTTTCGTTGTCCAGTTCTACTTTGACGGCTTTGGCGCCAGGGT
Source organism: Anaerolineae bacterium (assembly GCA_024762395.1). Taxonomy (GTDB): domain Bacteria; phylum Chloroflexota; class Anaerolineae; order Promineifilales; family Promineifilaceae; genus JACKCC01. The sequence continues at coordinate 7,063 of JANTHP010000091.1, forward strand.
TGGCGGCTTCGGCAGCGGCTTTGGCTTCATCGGCGCTGATGGTTGCCTGCCCTTGCAGTGCGGCGGCCTCATCTGTTTCGCTCATGTCATCCGTTTGTGCCTCGTCCACCGGGATGCTGCCTGTGTAGGATGGATCCTGTGTACTGTCTCCGTCTTCTGTCGTTGGCGCATCCACCGGTTGGGTTTGCTGCACCGGGGCAGCAGCGGCGGGAGCTGGTTGGCCGGTAAGGGTCAATCCTGCGCCCAGACTGCCGATTAACAATCCGGCTAACATGACAACAGTTGCAATTCGTTTATTGATTTTCATAGTTAATACCTCCGGTATTAAATTCATTGTTTGTGTGCTCGAACACGTTGTTAAGATGTTTTGATCTTAGACCGGAGGATTAAGAAAATGATGAAATGAGCGTAAGAACGAATTTATCTTTTAGCAGGCAATTGTGTGAAGCTAATCAGTGGAAACCAGCGTATTTTCTGGTGCTAACGGCCGTCTCAACAGCAGCATCCGCAAAGCCCAATACGTCGCCAGAGCCGCCACCAGATGCTTGATGGTATGCCCGCTGATAACGCCGCCTAGAAGCTGATAAACCGGCTTGTCCAGCAGCTCAAACGCCTTCGCCAGACCATAAATCAGGATGATGATGAACACCTGCTCCCCTTTGGTATAACGAGACGGGAACAAGGCCACTATCAAGGGAATGGCCATCAGCGGATAAAATTGAACATCGGCGTAGAAGCGTAAATCACCGTGAAGATGCAGCTCGCTCCAGTACCAATAAGCCACGCTGCCGACGCCAATGGCGACCATCGGCCACAGCAGGCGCAGCCCGGCATCCCGGTCAATGCGCTCCATGATGACGGCGGCGAAGATGGACATGAAGCCGAAGGTCATCGGCAGACGATCCCAGATGAGATGGGTGTTGTCGGGATCAAGGTGATAGTAGGCGGAGCCGAAGCTGGTGACGGCTACGCCAATGAAGAAGATGAGATACGGCCGTCTCTCTACCAAATCCACAAACGCCGGCCAGCCCCCGGTTCGTCGCAGCCGCCATAAAAAGAACAGCCCCATCGCGCCAAAAATCAGGAAGGGGGCGTTAGAAACCACGTTAAAAAAGTTAGGCACGCCCCAAATGAGGCGCTGGTCGGCAAAGTTGTGGTAGCTGGGGTCTTGGGCGATGGGCGGCTCGATGAAGGTCAAGACCAACACCGGCAGCGTTAAGGCCAGTAAAAAATGGAGGCGTTGGCGCGACGTCATCAATTCGGCTTTGGCTTTCACCTCCTTGCCTGCTCGTTTCACCTTTTCGTCGCTGGCCCACACCGGAATCCCCAGCCACAAAAAGCCCAGCGACCACCCGGCCAGCACATCGCTCAAATTGGCCTGACCCAGGTAAAGGCCGGTGATGCCTACGCTGGCCGATAAGAAAATAGCCACTGTCGCCCCATTAACCCGGCTTGACCAGGGGCGCTCTAGCTGCCACAGGTGGGCCAGCCAGCCGTAAACGGCCACGGCCAACAAGCTGGAAAGGTGGGGGAAAGCATAGGCGGTTAGCTGCCAGAGCGGTTCGGGAGAGGGGGGCAACGGCCGTTTCAACCACACCTGCAATCCCCCACCCAACGCCAGCGCCCCGGCAAACGTCACCACGGTCAACACGCTGCTGCGTCGCCGACCACGCCACCAAAGAAAGACAGCCGTAACGGCCGTTATTACCGCCAACACACGCACATCCCCCAGCCAGGCCAGCGCCTCCGTCCACGGCGACACTTCCTCTGCGCCCAGTTGCAGCCACGTCGTCGCCAACCGGTCCCGCTGGTACAATTCCGGCTCCCGCTCCACCCAATCGTCCATTAAGACGCCAGTGGCCCAACCGCTGGCGATCAGCAGCAAGCCATAAATCAGCAGCCCGCGCCGCCCCTGCTGCGTCAGCCGCTGCCAACCCGCCTGCCACCAGGCCCAGGCTGTGCCCGTCCGCCCCAGGCGGAAGCGGCGCTCGTCCTGATACCAACGTTGGTTGACCCACAACAGCAGCCCGCCCACCAGCAAAATCGCCACCCAGACGCCGCCCACCCGCCGCAGCCACAACTCCACCAGATGCAGATTTTTGCCAAAGATGAAGCCCAGGCTGCCAATAATCGTTGCCCACAGGAGGCCGCCGACCAGGTTGTAGGCGGTGAATGTCCGGTGGCGCATTTTGTTGATACCGGCGATATAGGCGACGACGCTGCGTACAACGGGGATAAAGCGGGCGATGATGACGGTTTTAGAGCCATGTTTGTGGAAAAACACCTCGCTGTGGGCCAGTTTTTCTTCGTTGATGAAGGGGGCGCGGATGATGAGGGAACGACCGTACCGCTGCCCCAGCGTAAAAGCAATATTGTCGCCAATAATCGCCCCCGCCGCCGCCGCCAAAATGACCCAGACAATGCTGCCCGTGCCCGTCGCCGCCGCTGCCGCCGCAATGAGTAAAATTGTTTCGCCTGGCGCTGGAATGCCCATGCTTTCCAGCCCAATGCCCAACGCCACCAATGGATAGCCAAATAGTTGAAAAAGTTGCTGCCAATTTGCCATAATAAAATCCTGAAGATCGATCCGACTACGAGAGCAGCAAGATAAGCAAGGCGACCAAGCTAAATGCCAGACAATAGATGATAAAAATGGTAAGTTTATGTTGGCGCAGCCATTGCAACAGGAAGTGGATGCTAACGTAGCCGACCACGGCTGCCGACACAAATCCGCCGATGAGGATGGGGAGTTGGGCTGCTAGATCGGTTGCCTGCGCCAAATCAATCGCGCTTAAAAGTCCGGCGCCCAAGATGGCAGGTATGCCTAGCAAAAAGCTGAAGCGGGCGGCCGCGGTTCTGTCTAATCCGCGCCATAACCCGGCGGTGATGGTGCTTCCGCTGCGGGAGATGCCAGGGAAGAGAGCCAATGCCTGAAAAAGGCCAATTATCAGTGCGTCTATCCAACCCATCTGGTTGATTTGTTTTTGACCGGAGAACTGTTTTTCGCCAATGAGGAGCAAAACGGCCGTTCCCGCCAACAAAAAGGCGGCAATCACAGGCGTACCAAAAACGCGGTCAAAAAAGCTTTCCAACAAGAGGCCGGCCGCCGCTGCCGGAATGGAGCCAAAGACAATGTACCAGCCCAATCGTGATTCTGGTGTGGCGAACGGCCGTTTGTGAATTAACCCATGCCAAACCCCTTGCGCAATTTGCCATAAATCGCGGCGAAAATAGATGAGTACGGCCAGCAGCGTACCTTGATGAACAGTCGCCACAAAGGACAAAGCTGGCTCTGGCATTTTCAACAGGGCAGGAACGAGAATTAAGTGTCCTGAACTGGAAATAGGTAAAAATTCGGTCGCTCCCTGAATAAGACCCAAGATGATTGCTTCAATGAAAGTCATACAGTTTTTTCCTTAAATGAAATCGGATGATTTGGTTAAATGCCCAGGTTTTTCTCTATAAGCAAGGCCATGATTTTTTCACGTAAAAATATTTATTTTGTCCCATCTATTCTTGTTTACCCCACTTGATGAAACACTTGTTACATCACAGAGAATGATAGTGCAAGTTAGCAAAAACGCAACACTTGTTACACTTCTGTTGGCAGCATCTTATTCCACATGCGGCTCAATTGGCGGATAATGAATGCTGCCAAAACCAGCCCCATCACAATCAACCACACTTTTTCGTATTTATCTGCAAACCCCAAAATGAGTTCCCAATTTTCGCCAAGGATGAATCCGGCAGTGGTTAGGAGGCCATTCCAAAAGAGAGAACCGATTGTGGTAAAAAGTAAAAATCTTGGGAGCGGCATCCGATTCATGCCCGCAGGTATTGAGATAAGACTGCGAACCAGCGGAATTAACCGCCCGAAGCCAATCGCCGCATCGCCATAGCGGCTAAATACGGCCATCACGCGATCTAAGTCTTTTTCGGAAATGGCAATATATTTACCATATCGGCGCGTAAAGGCCCGGAAAACAGGCTCATCGGCCCATACGCCAATATAATACAAGGCCACCGCACCCAATAAAGCCCCTATAGTAGACCAGACCCAGACGCTAACCAGGGTCATTTGCCCACGAGATGCCAGAGACCCAGCAAAGGGCAGCACGATTTCGGACGGAATGGGCGTAAAAATGTTTTCGATAAAGATAACGCCAGCCAAACCCGGATAGCCCAGCGTCAGAATGATTTGCTCGATGAATATGCGGATAGTTTCTAAAATTGCAGACATGATGCTCCTTGTGATTTGCAGTCTGAACCGTCAGGCAAAATAATGGGAAGCCAGCAGGCGTTCCCAAGTAAGAATGTGGGTCTCTAGGATTTCACGGGGTTGATATGAGTAGCAAGTGGCGGGTAGCGAGTAAGTTCTCTGGACACGCCACCCGCTACTCGCCACTTGCAACCTAAAACCCCGCGAGTTCCCGAAGAACTAAGACTGTTCCTGTTTCGGTATGCTTTTGAGAGAATAATGGGGAAAATTAAGAAAATGATGAAATGGCTGTAAGATGACTCTTATGAAGCAGGATTGCGGGTAAATAGAAACATCAATAAAATGAGCCAAATAGTGCCTACAGCCAGAGAGGCAAGCACATCGCTGGGGTAATGGACGCCCAGGTAAACACGGCTAAGGGCGACTAACGGAACCCATAGTCCAGCTAATATCGCCCAGCCGATCCGACGCCGACGCCACAGCAGAACGGCCGTTAATCCATAAACTGCCATGGCCGCCATCGTATGCCCACTGGGAAAGCTGTAGCTGGACTCTGTAGTCAGTGGGGGGAAAACAGCCGGGCGCGGGCGGGCAAAAAACAGTTTGAGGAGCGCATTGAGGGCGGCTGATCCGGCAGAGGAAGCGAGAAGGGAAACGGCCGTTTTCCTTTCCTCGCGCTGCCACAACACAATGCCAACAATGATCAAACCCGCCACGATCCATGGCCCAGCCGACTGTGTGATGGCCACAAACAAGTTGTCCAACCAGGGAGTGCGCCATTGATGCAGCCACAGCATAATGGGGGCATCCCAGGTAAATCCTTCCTTCAGCCACACATCTTCGGACAGCTCCAGGAACAAAACCGCCGCTGCCCCGATCAGGCCAACTATCGCTAATCGGGTCAATTTTTCTCTCTTTTGCGTCATTGATAACCTGGGATTGATGTCCATAAACCTTAATTCGGGCAATAATCTGATATAGCGAGCAATAAGAATTTAGTGCGTGAAACCACTTGCGCTTCTTTGGAAGGAGTGAGCGCGAAGGACGACAGATGGGGCAGGAGATCAAGCATTGGCCTTAATTCATCAACTCTTGTGGGATATCGAGAGAGAATCTTTTCGACAGCGACGCCGGCATCCCACATATCAAGGCAATCAAGCAAAATCTCGTAATTTGCATACCCATCCACTACCATGCCTACTCTCTTTTCCCATTTTGCGCATAATCGGGCCATTTTAAGGTTTGGGCAGATGAACGACAAAGGTTGTCCCCTGGTTGATCTGGCTCTCTACAGCCAATTGGCCGCCATGAGCGCGGACAATTTCGTAGGCGATGGCTAATCCTAAACCGGCTCCGCTCTGACCATTACCTCGCCCACGACGGGCACGATCTTCCTCAACCCGATAAAAACGCTCAAACAGATGGGGGAGATGCTCGGCAGGAATTCCCGGCCCGGTATCGGCGATAGTGATGTTCACCTGTTTGTTTTCCAATTGGGCGGCGATGGTGACTTGTCCCCCTTCCGGGGTGTATTTGATGGCATTGTCCAACAGGTTGAGGAAGAGGCGAATGAGCAGGTCAATATCGCCCCGGATGGTTAGGTCGTCGAGGATAGTTTCGCGCAGCGCAATCTGTTTGGCCTCGGCTAACGGAGAGACCTGATCCATGATCGCGCCTAAAAAGTCGCGCAGCACGATTGGTTCTAACTGTAACGGCCGTTCCCCCTGATCCAGCCGGGCCATAAACAGTAAATCATTGCTCAAGTGAATGAGCCGATCTACCTGTCCTTCCATCTCCTGCAACGTATCTGTGTATTCGGGAACAGGACGGGGCCGGCTGAGGGTGACGCCAATCCGCCCTTTGAGCGCTGCCAGCGGCGTCCGCAGTTCATGGGCAGCGTCGCCGGTAAAGCGCCGCTCCCGCTCAAAAGCCGCTTGCAGCCGATCCAGCATCGCGTCAAATGTGTGCGCCAGCCGCCCCAATTCATCGGCTGGGCCTTGATACTGGATGCGCCGGTTCAAATCGCTGCCGGAGATGCTTTCGGCGGTGTGGGTAATGCGGGCGACGGGCTGCAAAGCGCGCGAGGCTAAGAAGAGGCCGCCGATTCCGGCCAACGCCAACGCCAGCGGCAAGCCTATCGTCATCTGGGTCAGCAGCTTCTCCAGCGTTTCATCAATTGGGTCCAGGTTTTGCACAACCTGCACCCAGCCGGCGGCGTTGTCGGCAGCGACGGCCTGGGTGAAGATGCGCCATCTATCTTCTTTGGTGGAAATAGTAACATATCCTGGCTGAAAGGAGGTTTGTGGAGGAACGGCCGTTTCCCGTCCTAACTGGTCCACCAAAGCGCCATCTGTTGCTAAGAGATAAAATGTTAGATCGTCATTTTGAGGCTGCGCCGCATTGGCAGGGTTTTCAATATTTTGAAAGGCGATTGTGTCCCCTTCAGCATCCACGTTGATCAGGGCCTGGGATGCGGCTAATTGCAGGGTTGTATCCACCTGATCGTACAGGCTGCGCTGCAACTGCCAATACAAGAAAGCGGCAAAGAGCAGCAGGATGACGCCCAGCGTCAGCAAATACCAGATCGTCAAGCGCCAACGGAGGGGAATCTGAGACGGCCGTTTGAGTCGTTTTTTCATCATAAAAATCATCTTGAGCAGTTATCAGTTGTCAGTAATCAGCAGACAGTGGTTAGGGTTAGTAACGGGCCGCTGTTTACTGTTCGCTGATCCGGTAGCCGACGCCGCGAATGGTATGAATCAGTGGCCGGTCGCTGCCTTTGTCAATCTTACGCCGTAAATAGCCGATGTAAACATCTACCACGTTTGACTCATTGTAAAAATCGAAATTCCAGACATGTTCGCCAATCTGGGTACGGGTGAGTACCTGATTGGGATGGCGCATCAAGTATTCCAAAACGGCATATTCGCGGGGACTAAGTTCAACGGGAATCCCGCTTCGCAGCACCTCTCGGGTGGACGTATTCATCTCTAAATCGCCCACTTGCAGCGCTGTGTTCGTTTGCAGCGGTGGACGGCGCATCAAAGCGCGAACGCGGGCCAGCAATTCCGGGAAGGCAAAGGGTTTGACCAGGTAATCGTCGGCTCCGGCGTCCAGACCCTCCACCCGGTTGTCTATTGTGTCGCGGGCGGTGAGCATGAGCGTGGGTGTTTTGTCGCCTTGTCGGCGAAGTTCACGCAGCAGGTCCAATCCATTCATCTGGGGCAGCATAATGTCCAGCACATAGGCATCGTAGTCGGCGGCCAGGGCGTAATCTAACCCGTCACGGCCGTTCCAGGCCAAATCCACCGCATACCCTGCCTCGGTCAACCCCTGGTTGACAAAATTAGCAATACTTGGTTCATCTTCAACAATCAAAATACGCATACTTATACCCTTTATCTACACTAGTGTATCGGTGAAAATTAAGAATACGATGAAATGATGGCAAACAGCCATTAAAATTGAAATCTTTTCTTGACATTCCAGCTACTGGAAGGTATATGATTCATTCTGGGTAAATCCACATATCCCCCCAA